>JAUYLL010000025.1 GCA_030698375.1 Nocardioides sp.
GAGGTCGCGCCCGGCGAGCAGGTTGGCCGCGCCCGTCGCCACGACCACACCGAGGGCGAGCCACCAGCGCCGGGCCCGCGGCGTGGCGACGCCGGCCGCGACGGCCACCCCGGCGGCCGGCCACCAGACGGCGACGGTCGAACCGGCGGGCGAGAGCTGCAGCGCGCCCACGGAGAGCAGGAAGACCAGGACCAGGACGGCCGAGAGCGCGCCCAGCCAGACCCGGGTCGGTCCGACGAAGGGGTCGCGCAGCGACGTCCACCACAAGGGTGGGGTCGGGCGGGGCGCCGGCGCGTCGACGACGGCGGCCGGGGTCGGGGCAGGAGCGACGGTGGTGGTCAGGGCCCCTCCCCTCATCGGTGGTGTGCGGCGCATCCAGCCCGATGATCGGCGGGCTCAGGGGCCGGCGCAGGGATTTGATGGGATCTTGCGGTTGTCACCGCGGGAACCGGTGGGGCGGGCGAGCGCGTCCGGGGTGGCCTATACCCCGCCCGGTATCGTGGGGAGCATGCCCGCCACGTCACCTGCCGTCCTGACCCCGTCGACCCGAGGGGGCCGCGGGAGCCGCGTGCTGGGCTTGGTCCTGGCTGTCGTGCTGGGCCTGGGGCTGCTCGCCGCGTGTGGCTCCGGGGCCGACGCGCCCGCCCCCGACGCGCCCGCCGCCGTCGGGCAGGCCGCCCCGGCGTCCGCCGAGGTCGTCACCCTGGACTCCGAGGCGTTCCGCGCGCGGACCGAGGAGCCGGGCGTCGTTGTCCTGGACGTGCGCACGCCTGCGGAGTTCGCCGAGGGCCACCTGGCCGGGGCGCTCAACCTGGACGCGTCCGCGCCGGACTTCGACGCCCAGGTCGCCGCCCTCGATGCCGGCGCGCCGTACGCCGTCTACTGCCGGTCGGGGGCACGCTCGGCCGCCGCGGTGGAGCGCATGCAGGCCGCCGGGTTCACCGACGTCGAGCACCTGGGTGGCGGGATCCTCGCCTGGCAGGACGCGGGCCTGCCCGTCGAGTGAGGCTCGCTCACCAGGCCGGCCCGGGTCAGCCGGTGCGCCCACCCACGAACATCGCGGTCGCGGCCTCGACGAGCTCCGCAGGCGTGGCCTCCAGCGACCCGTCCAACCACGCCGTCACTAGCTCGGCCATCCCGCCGATGAACAGCAGCCCGGTGAGCTCCGCCTCGCGCTCGCTCCACGTGGTGAGGCTGTAGAGCGCCCGGACCTCCTCGGCCGCGCGGCGGGCGAAGTGCCGCAGCAGCTGGGTGCGCCGGGCCCGCTGCGTCGGTCGTCCGACGGACTCGATGAGGGCTACCCGGCCCTTGCGCGGGTCGGCGGTCACCAGCTCCACGAACGCGTGGACCGAGGCGCGCACCCGGGCCGCCGGGTCTTCGCCGACGCGGTCGGCCGCGTCCTGGCTGGCGGTCTCGATCTCCACGGCGATGGCGTCCATCACCGCGGTCAGTGCCTCGTCAAGGTGGGCGAAGCTCTCGTAGAAGTACCGCTCGGTGAGCCCCGCCTCGGCGCAGATCCTGGTCATCGTGATCCGTGCGTCGCCCTGGTCGGCCCACACGGCGAGCGTCGCCTCGAGGAGCTGGGCACGCCGACCGGCTGCCCGCTCCTCGGCGCTCAGACCCCGGTAGGTCCCCGACTGGCCGGCCACCGCGTCACCTTCTCACAACCAAAGGTTGACAGGGCGTCCTGTCGGATTGATGCTGGGGGAGCGCGGCGTCGCGCACGTCACACCCGTCGGGGTCACCCGGCGGGCCCACGGAGAGGGGTCCGATGTCCGTCGACCGGAGCACCGCGGTACGGGAGCTGCCGCCGATCCGCCGTGAGGACCTCGGCAAGCCGGTCCTGGGGCGCGCGTTCGCGTACGCCCGTGACCCGCTGGCCCTCTTCCGCCGGCAGTGGGAGCACTACGGCCCGGTCGCGCCGCTGACGATGCTCGGCCAGGACTGGGTGATGCTCCTGGGCGCCGATGCCTGCCAGGTCGCCCTCACGAACAAGGACAAGGCCTTCGCCAACGGGCCCGCCTGGACCTACCTCGTCGGCCCGTTCTTCCGCCGCGGGCTGATGCTGCTCGACTTCGAGGAGCACCACCTGCACCGGCGGATCATGCAGGAGGCCTTCACCCGCCCCCGCCTGGAGGGGTACGCCGCCGGCATGCACCCGGCGATCGAGGCGGGGCTCGCCTCGTGGGGCAGCGAGCGCGGCTTCCCGGCGTACCCGAGGCTCAAGCAGCTCACCCTCGACGTCGCCGCGGAGATCTTCATGGGTGGGGCACGCGACCACTCACCGGCGGAGATGGACCGGGTGAACAAGGCGTTCATCGACTGCGTCCAGGCCGCCTCGGCGCTGGTGCGCCGGGACCTCCCGTTCACCCGCTGGGGGCGGGGCCACCGCGGCCGGCGGGTCCTCGAGGACTTCCTGCGCCACTACCTGCCCGAGAAGCGGGCCGAGCGCACCGACGACCTGTTCTCCGCGCTGTGCCACGTGGAGAGCGAGGAGGGCGAGCGGTTCAGCGACGACGACGTCGTCAACCACATGATCTTCCTGATGATGGCCGCGCACGACACCTCGACCATCACGCTCTCGACGATGCTGCAGCTGCTCGGGCAGCACCCGGAGTGGCAGGACCGGTGTCGCGCGGAGTCCGAGGCGCTCGGGCCCCGACCGGGGCTCGCCGAGCTCGAGGGCCTGCGGTCGCTGGACCTGGTGATGAAGGAGGCGCTGCGGTTGCGGGCGCCGGTGCCGGTCGTGGTGCGCCGCACGGTGCGCGACACCGTCGTCCTGGGGACCCGGATCCCCGCCGACACCTACGTGACCGTGACCCCGCAGTTCTCCCACCTCAGCGAGGAGTACTGGACGAACCCGATGGTCTTCGACCCCGAACGGTTCTCCGAGGAGCGCCGGGAGGACAAGTCGCACCGCTACGCCTGGGAGCCCTTCGGGGGCGGGGTGCACAAGTGCCTCGGCCTGCACTTCGCCGGCGCCGAGGTCAAGGCCGTCATGCACCACCTACTCCGCGGCTGGTCCTGGTCGGTCGACCCCGGGTACGTCGCCCCGATGAACAACCACTCGCTGCCGTTCCCCAAGGACGGCCAGCCCCTCGACCTCGTGCGCCGTTGACGCGCACCCCGACCCACGGAGCCCCATGACCAGCACCCGCGCCGACACCACCCTCTCCGAGAACGGTGCCCCGGTCCGCTACCGCCCGGCCCGCCCGCACTGGGTGGACGACGCCCGCCTGGCCAGCTGGCGCCGTTGGGTCGCGTGCGCCGAGTCCGGGGGCGCCGCGCCGCTCACCGCCACCGCGCCGTACGACGACCGGCCGACCGCCCCGGTCCCCTCCAGCACGCCGGGGGACGTCGCGGCCGCCGTCACCGCGGGGCGCGCGGCCCAACGGCACTGGGCGGCGCTCACCCCGAAGGCGCGGGCCGAGGTCGTCCTGCGGTTCCACGACCTGCTCGTGGCCCGCCAGGACGAGGTGATGGACCTCGTGCAGTGGGAGATGGGCAAGGCGCGCTTCCACGCCTGGCAGGAGGTGCTCCAGGTCGGCACGGTCGCGCGGCACTACGCCCGCCGCGCGGCGTCGTACCTGGCCGACAAGCGCGTCCGTGGCGCGATCCCGGTCCTGACCCAGGTGCGTGAGGTGCGCGTCCCCCACGGGGTCGTCGGCATCGTCTCGCCGTGGAACTACCCGCTCTACCTCGGCGTGGGTGACACGCTGCCGGCGCTGCTGGCCGGCAACGCGGTGGTGAGCAAGGCCGACCCGCAGACCCCGCTGACCCTGCTGTGGATCCGGGCGCTGATGGCCGAGGCCGGCCTCCCCGAGCACGTGTGGAGCGTGGTGACCGGTCCGGGGGCGGAGATCGGCACCGCACTGGTCGACACGGTCGACTACGTCTGCTTCACGGGTTCGACCGCGACGGGGAGGGTCGTCGCCGAGCACGCGGCCCGCCGGCTCGTGGGCGCCTCGCTCGAGCTGGGTGGCAAGAATCCGCTCGTCGTGCGCGCGGATGCGGACCTGGACAAGGCCGTCCGCGGCACGGTCGACGCGGGCTTCGCCAACACCGGCCAGATGTGCATCCACATCGAACGGGTGCTGGTCCACGCCGACGTGCACGACGCCTTCCGCGACCGCCTGGTCGCGGCGGTGGGTGCCCTGCGGGTGGGGCAGGGCTACGACTACGCCCACGACGTCGGGTCGCTGGCGTCGGCCGCGCAGTTGGCGAAGGTGAGCGCCCACGTCGACGACGCGGTGGCGAAGGGGGCGACGGTCCTCTGCGGTGGTCGGGCCCGCCCGGACCTCGGGCCCTACGTCTACGAGCCGACGGTGCTCACCGGCGTCACCGGGGGGATGGACCTCTGTCGCGGCGAGACCTTCGGTCCGGTGCTCGCCCTCTACCGCGTCGCCGACGACGAGGAGGCGGTGGCCCGCGCCAACGAGGGCACCTACGGGCTCTCGGCGAGCGTGTTCTCCGCCGACGTCCCGGGCGCCCTGCGCCTGGCCCGCCGGATCCGGGCGGGCTCGGTGAACATCAACGACGGCGCCCTGCTGGCCGCCGGCACGGTCGAGGCGCCGATGGGTGGGATGGGCGACAGCGGCCTCGGTCGGCGGAGCGGAGCCGAGGGCATCCGGAAATTCACCGAGCCGCAGACCCTGGCGGTCTCCCGCCTCGGCCCGGTCGGTCCGCCGCCCGGCATGTCGGCGGAGAAGTTCGTCGCCCTCGGCAACCGCCAGCTCACCCTGCTCCGGCGGCTCGGCGTGCGCTGAGGCGCCCGCCGGGCCGACACGTCCCTCCCCTTCCCCTTTTCAACATCGACGACAGGAACACCCATGGCACGAGACATCTCCCGCATGGCCGTCATCGTCACCGGTGGTGCGCGCGGCATCGGGCAGGCGACCGTCGAGCGCTTCGCGCGCCGCGGCGCACGCGTCGCGGTCGGGGACCGCGACATCGACCTCGCGAAGGAGGTGGTCGCCCCGTTCGGCTCGAGGGCGATGGCTGCCCCCCTCGACGTGACCGACCCCGCGTCCTGGCAGCGCTTCCTCGACGAGGTGGGCGACCTGGGGCCGTTCGACGTCCTCGTCAACAACGCCGGGATCATGCCGCTCGGGGCGATCCTCAAGGAGCCCGACGAGGTCACCCGCGCGATCATCGACGTCAACGTGCACGGCGTCATCAACGGCACCAAGGCAGTCGCGCCCGGCATGGTCGAGCGGGGTCGCGGCCACATCGTCAACGTCGCCTCGGCTGTCGGGCGGCTCGCCGTCGCCGACGGCGCGACGTACTCCGCCTCGAAGTTCGCCGCGGTCGGGTTCAGCGAGGCCACCCGGGCCGAGCTGGCGCCGTACGGCATCGACGTGACCGTCGTGCTGCCGACCGTGGTGCAGACCGAGCTCTCGGCCGGGGTGCCGGCGGCGAAGGGCGTGAAGCCGGTGACGGCCGACGACGTGGCCGCGGTCATCGAGGACGCCGTGCGCTCACCCAAGGCCGAGCTCTGGGTGCCGCGCTGGAGCCAGGGCCTGATGAAGTCCGCCCAGGTGCTGCCCCGGCGTGTGCAGGACGCGATGGGGCGGATGACGCATGCCGACCGGGTGCTGGCCGAGGCCGACCCGGCCGCCCGGGCGGCGTACGAGGAGCGTGCGCGCCGGGCCACCGGCCCGCGCGACTGAGCCCGCGCCGGCCCTGGGAGGGTGTTCCCCGGGGGGCCGGCCATGGGCAGCCGGTCCCGGGTGCGGGGAATGCTCCGGCGGGGTCTACTGTTGGGCAGATGAGTACCCCCTAGGGGTATCCCGATCCCGAGGAGCGACCATGAGTGCCACCACCTACACCGTCACCGGCATGACCTGCGGCCACTGCGAGGCAGCGGTCCGCGAGGAGGTCGGCCAGGTCGCCGGCGTCGAGTCGGTCGAGGTCAGCGCCGACACCGGTGTCCTGACCGTCTCCGGCCAGGTCGACGACGCGGCTGTGCTCGCCGCCGTCGACGAGGCCGGCTACCAGGCAACCCGCGCCTGATGTCGGTCGGCGCACGACTGCTCGCGTTCGGCACGGCGCTGGCGATCCTCTTCGGGCTCGCCTTCGTCGTCGCCGGCGCGGTCGTGCCCGCCTCCACCGTGGCGTCGTGGGAGGACCGGCTCGGGCAGGACGCCGAGCACGCAGTCGAGCACTCCGATGACCAGGCCGACGACGAGGCCGACGGTGACACCGCTGGTTCAGCCGATCACGCCGCGGACGACGCCCACTCTGACTCCGACGCTGCCTCGGACGCCACCGACCCGCTCCGGGCAACCGGGCTGGCACTGGAGGCCGACGGCTACCGGCTCGGCCCGGTGCGCGCGCCCACCGGCCCCCGGGAGGGCGGGGAGCTGGCGTTCACCGTGCTCGGGCCCGATGACCGCCCGCTCGCGGCGTACGACGTCACCCACGAGCGTGAGTTGCACCTGCTCGTGGTCCGCGAGGATGGCTCCGGGTTCCGGCACGTCCACCCCGAGCGCGACTCCGAGGGCACCTGGTCGCTGCCGTGGCGCTGGGACCAGGCCGGCACCTACCGCGTGTACGTCGACCTCGTCCCCGCAGACACCGGGACGCCGATCACGCTGAGTCGCACCGTCCAGGTGCGCGGGCCCGTGGGCCCGCCCGACCCGCCGGCGGAGGCCACCACGGCGCGGTCCGGCCCCTTCGAGGTGCGCCTCGTCGGTGACCTTCGGGCGGGCCGCGAAAGCACGCTCACCGCGCGGGTGAAGCGGGACGGCGAGCCGGTGACCGACCTGCGTCCCTACCTCGGGGCGTTTGGCCACCTCGTCGCTCTCCGGGAGGGCGACCTCGCCTTCCTGCACGTGCACCCCCAGGGCGACGTGCCCGACGCCGACGCCAGCTCCGGTCCCGAGGTCGCCTTCCGCCTGACCGCCCCCACCGCGGGGCGCTACCACCTCTACCTCGACTTCCGGGTGGGTGAGCGGGTCCACACCGTGGCCTTCACCCGTGAGGCCGCCCGGGCCACCAGGAGCACGCCGTGACCGTCACGTCCACGCCTGCCACCACGCCTCCCCCCACGCCCGCTGGCACCGATCCGCCGGTGGCCACCGTCGAGCTCGCCATCGGCGGGATGACCTGTGCGTCCTGCGCGATGCGGGTGGAGAAGAAGCTCAACAAGCTCGACGGCGTGAGCGCGACCGTCAACTACGCCACCGAGAAGGCGACCGTCTCCGCCCCCGCCGACCTCGACCCGGCCGAGTTGGTCGCCGTCGTGGAGCGCACCGGCTACTCCGCCACCCTCCCGGTGCCGCGGGGCGAGGAGTCGAGCGGGGACGCCGACGACGAGACCCCGGCCGACCGCGAGGTCGCCGTGCTGCGTCAACGACTGATCGGCTCGGCCCTGCTGTCGGTCCCGATCATCGTGCTCGCGATGGTCCCGGCGCTGCAGTTCGACTACTGGCAGTGGCTGTCACTGGTGCTCGCCGCGCCCGTCGTCGCGTGGGCCGGCTGGCCCTTCCACCGGGCGGCCGTGATGAACCTGCGGCAGGCCGCCTCGACGATGGACACCCTGATCTCCGTCGGCACCATCGCGGCGTTCATCTGGTCGGTTTACGCACTCTTCCTCGGCACCGCCGGCGAGCCCGGCATGACGCACGCGTTCTCGTTCACCATCGCCCCGAGCGACGGCGCGGCCAACATCTACCTCGAGGTCGCCGCGGGCGTGACGACCTTCGTGCTCGCCGGCCGCTACTTCGAGAAGCGCTCCAAGCGCCGGGCCGGGGCTGCGCTGCGCGCGCTGCTCGACCTCGGGGCCAAGGACGTCGCCGTCCTCCGGGACGGGGTGGAGACCACCGTCGCGGTCGACGCGCTCGCGGTCGACGACACCTTCGTCGTACGGCCGGGGGAGAAGATCGCCACCGACGGGGTCGTCGAGTCCGGCACCTCCGCGGTCGACGCCAGCATGCTCACCGGGGAGTCGCTCCCGGTCGAGGTCGGGCCCGGCGACGCGGTCACCGGCGCGACGATGAACGCCGGCGGTCGCCTCGTGGTGCGGGTCACCCGGGTCGGGGCCGACACCCGGCTTGCCCAGATGGCGCGCCTGGTCGAGGACGCGCAGTCGGGCAAGGCTGAGGTGCAGCGGCTCGCCGACCGGATCTCCGGGGTCTTCGTCCCCGTCGCGATCAGCATCGCGGTCCTCACCCTCGGTGCCTGGCTGGGCGCCGGCTTCCCGGCGAGCGCCGCGTTCACCGCCGCCGTCGCCGTCCTCATCATCGCCTGCCCGTGCGCGCTCGGGCTGGCCACGCCGACGGCGCTGCTCGTCGGCACCGGCCGGGGTGCCCAGCTCGGCATCCTCATCAAGGGCCCCGAGGTCCTCGAGTCCACCCGCCGCGTCGACACCGTCGTGCTCGACAAGACCGGCACGGTCACCACCGGGAAGATGACACTGGTCGACGTGGTGCCGGCCGCGGGCACCGACCGCGCTGAGCTGCTGCGCCTCGCCGGTGCCCTCGAGGACGCCTCCGAGCACCCGATCGCCCGAGCCGTGGCGCTCGGTGCCCGCGAGGAGGTCGGGACACTGCCCACACCGGAGTCGTTCGAGAACGTCGCCGGCCTCGGCGTGCAGGGCGTCGTCGAGGGCCGGGCGGTCATCGTCGGACGCCCCGACCTGCTCGCCGAGTGGTCCCAGCACCTCGATGAGGACCTGACCACGGCGGTGGCCGAGGCAGGGGCCGCCGGCCGCACCGCCGTCGCCGTCGGCTGGGACGGCGCCGCTCGGGGCGTGGTCGTGGTGGCCGACGCGCTGAAGGACACCAGCGCCGAGGCGGTCTCGGCGCTCCGCGCGCTGGGCCTCACCCCGGTGCTGCTCACCGGCGACCACCGCGCCGTGGCCGAGCAGGTCGCTCGCGAGGTGGGGATCGACGAGGTGGTCGCCGAGGTGCTCCCGGCCGACAAGGTCGCCGTCGTACGGCGCCTGCAGGAGGAGGGGCGCGTCGTCGCGATGGTCGGGGACGGCGTCAATGACGCCCCCGCGCTCGCCCAGGCCGACCTCGGCCTCGCCATGGGCACCGGCACCGACGCAGCGATGGAGGCCGCCGACATCACCCTCGTGCGCGGCGACCTGCGGGCCGCGGCCGACGCCCTCCGGCTGGCCCGCCGCACGCTCACGACGATCAAGGGCAACCTGTTCTGGGCCTTCGGCTACAACGTCGCCGCCATCCCGTTGGCCGCCTTCGGCTTCCTCGACCCGATGATCGCCGGCGCCGCGATGGCGCTCTCCAGCGTCTTCGTCGTCAGCAACAGCCTGCGACTGCGCCGCTTCCGCCCCCGGTCCGGTGGCGTCGCCGCCGGCGCCACCCGCCAGGAGGACCGATGACCAGCACCGAGCCCGAGGTCCCGCACGGCTACCACGGCGACAAGGACCGCTACCTCGCCCGGCTGAAGCGGATCGAGGGCCAGGCCCGCGGCATCCACCGGATGGTCGACGAGGAGAAGTACTGCATCGACATCCTCACCCAGATCTCCGCGCTCACCCGCGCCCTCGAGGGCGTGGCCATCGGCCTGCTGGAGGACCACCTGCGGCACTGCGTCGTCGACGCCGCCCGCGCAGGCGGCCCCGAGGGCGAGGAGAAGCTCGCCGAGGCCTCCGCCGCCATCGCCCGCCTCGTCCGCTCCTGAGGGGGGGCGAAAGTCACTACACGTGTAGTGACTTTCCGGGTTTGGACACGTTCCAGGCCCGCTAGACCCCAGTTTCCTGTACGAAGTCCGCGTCGAACCGGGCTCGGTGGAGGGCGCGGACCTCGTCGAGGAGCTCGGGGGCCGGGCCGCTCACCTGTACGCCGGGCGCGACGCTGCTGATCGGGAGGGCGGCGACCGGCGCGGGGGGAGCGCCCCACTCGGCCAGCCAGCCGGCGAGCTGGGCGGAGGAGACGGCGTACGCGACCCGGCCGAGGCCGACCCAGCCGTGGGCGGCCGCGCACATCGGGCAGTGCTCGTTCGAGGTGTAGACGGTCGCCGCGGCACGCTCCCCCACCCCCAGGTGTACGGCGGCCCACCGCGCCGCGGCCAGCTCCGGGTGCTGGGTGGCGTCCGCGGGTCCGACCCGCACCCGGTTGCGGTCGGCGAACCGGACCTCGCCGGTGGCGTCGACGAGGAGCGAGCCGAACGGCTCGTCGCCGTCCTCGAGCGCCTCGCGGGCGAGGTCCACGCAGCGCCGCAGGTGCGCGAGGTCGGTGGCGTCGAGGTCGAGGGCGCTCACCACCCCATCGTCCCCGGTGGGCCCTTGAAGGGACCGGCGACGGCGCTGGTGACCCAGCCGCCGTAGAAGCCGCCGGGCTGGGGCGTGACCTCCTCGCCGTCGACCCGGCAACGGTCGACCGCCGCCGGCATCACCGCGATGGCGCCGGCGACGTCCACGAAGCCCGGCGTGGGGTCCGGGTAGGTCCACGCGGCGCGCGACGCGACCGTGCCGTCGGGTGCGACGAGGTCGAAGTAGGCGGCCCGGCCCTTCCACTCGCAGGTCGTGGAGCCCGGCACGGGCTGCAGGACCCCGGGCAGGAACGACTCGGCCGGCAGGTAGTAGGTCGGGGGGTGGCTGGTCTCGAGCACCCGCCAGCCCCCCGTGCTGCGCGCGACCACCACGCCGCCGAGCTCCACCTCGAGCAGCGAGCCGGTGACCTCCAGTCGCGGAGGCCGGGGGTAGTCCCAGACCGACTCCTGGCCGGGCCCTGGCGGGTCAGGCTCGGGGTGGGAGGGATGACGGCGGCGGCCGGGCGACGGGGGCACGTTGTCAGCGTAGGCAGGTCACCACGGCGCCTGCCCGGCCCTGGGGAGGCGCGTGCACTACCGTCCGGAGGGTGACCGGTCCTCCGAACGCCTCCGGCCGGACGCGCCTGTCCCGCCGCGAGCGGCGCACGCGCAGCAGTGCCTTCGGCGCCCGCGTGCTCGGTGGGGTCGACCAGTCGCCGCGGCGACTGCGGATGCGGGTGCAGATCCTGCTCACGGTGATGCTGGTGACCACCAACGTCGTCGGGGCCGTGCTGGTGCTCGTGATCTCGAACTTCGTGGTGCCGACGCCCGCGCCCAACCGCGGGATGATGTTGGCCCTCGCGATCGGCGTACCCGTCTACGTCGGGGTGGCGGTGCTCGTCGGGGTCGCCTTCCTCACGGGGACGTCGCTGCGCGCCATGCGCTGGATCATCGAGGGCAGGGAGCCGACCGACGAGGACCGCCTCCGCACGTTGCGGGTCCCGTGGCGCCTCACGCTGGCGCAGACCACCCTGTGGGCGATCGCCACCCTCCTCTTCACCGGCCTCACGGTGCTTCTGCAGGTCGAGCGGGCCCTCACCACCGGCCTCACCCTGGTCATCTCCGGCGTCGTGGTCAGCGCCATCGCCTTCCTGCTCGCCGAGTTCGCGCTGCGCCCGATCGCTGCCCGGGCCCTGGCCGGCGACGAGCCTCCCCGCCCTCGCGGCGCCGGGGTCGGCGACCGGATGGTGCTCTTCTGGTACCTCGGGACCGGGGTCCCGGTCCTCGGCTTGGTGGCGGTCGCCCTGGTGGCGCTCATCGGTGACGACTACACGATCACCCGCCTGTCGGTGGTGGTGCTGGTGGTGGGCGCCGTCGTGCTCTGCTTCGGCTTCCTGGTCACCGTCCTCAACGCGCGCTCGGTCGTCGCGCCCCTGGTGTCGGTGAGCGACGCGCTCCAGGAGGTCCAGCGCGGCCGGTTCGACACTCGCGTCCCGGTGTACGACGGCACCGAGCTCGGGCTGCTGCAGGCCGGGTTCAACCGGATGGTCGACGGGCTCGAGGAGCGCGAGCACATCCGCGACATGTTCGGTCGGCACGTCGGCCAGGAGGTCGCGGCGGCCGCGGCGCGGGGCGAGGTGGAGCTGGGCGGCGAGACGCGCGTCGCGACCGTCCTCTTCGTCGACCTGATCGGCTCGACGAGCTTCGCCGCCGAGCGTTCGCCGGCGGAGGTCGTCGAGGTGCTCAACCGGTTCTTCGGCGTCGTCGTCGACGAGGTCGACGCCCGCGGCGGCTTCGTCAACAAGTTCATCGGTGACGCCGTGCTGGCGATCTTCGGTGTGCCGGTCGAGCTGCCCGACCACGCCGCCGCGGCCCTCGCCGCCGCCCGCGCCATGGCCGTCCGCCTCGCCGAGGAGGTGCCCGACGTGTCCGCCGGCATCGGCGTCGCCACCGGTGAGGTCGTGGCCGGCAACGTCGGCCACCGCCGACGCTTCGAGTACACCGTCATCGGCAACGCCGTGAACGCCGCCGCCCGCATCACCGAGCTCGCCAAGGACGTCGACGGCGGGCTGCTCGTCGCCTGGGACACCGTCGAGGCTGCCTCCGGGGCCGAGCGCGAGCGTTGGGCGCCGTACGACGAGGTGACCCTGCGCGGGCGGAAGACCCCGACCGCGCTCGGGCTCCCGCAGGCCTGAGGCCCTGCCGCGGGCTGGCGTGCCCCCGCACGACCGCCCACTCACTAGAGTGGGGTGGTGAAGGACAACGTGCCGGACGAGCCGGTCGGACCCCGGGGGGACGCGTCGACCAGCTCCCGGTGGTGGCGCCGTCGGCGCTGGCAGGTCGCGCTCGGCACTGTCGTGGTGCTGGCCCTCGTCGCCAGCATCTCCGGTTTCCTCTTCCTGCAGCACCTCGATCGCAACCTCACCGTCCGTGACTACGAGGAGCGGTTGCGCGACCGGCCGACCAACGAGGCCATCGAGGGACCTCGCGAGCCGCTCGACGTGCTCATCATGGGTTCCGACAGCCGCGAGGGCCCCGGCAACGCGATCGACCGCGAGGACGACGGCAGCAAGCGCTCCGACACCACGATCCTGCTCCACCTCTCCGCCGACCGCTCGCGCGCGTACGGGGTGTCCCTGCCGCGCGACGCGCTGGTCACCCGTCCCGACTGCATCGCCGAGGACGGTTCGACCATCCCCGGCGCCGAGCGGGTGATGTTCAACACCGCGTTCGCCGTCGGCGGGGCGGCCTGCACCATCCAGACCGTGGAGCAGCTCACCGGAGTGCGGATCGAGCACCACGTCGAGCTCGACTTCGCCGGCTTCCGGACGATGGTCGATGCCCTCGGCGGCGTGGAGGTCTGCATCCCGCGCGAGGTCGACGACCCCGACAAGGGCATCTTCCTCAAGGCAGGGGTGCAGGAGCTCGACGGGGACGCGGCGCTCGACTACGTGCGCGAGCGCAGCAAGCTCTCGGTCAACGCCGACATCGGCCGGATGCGGCGCCAGCAGGCGTTCATCGCCTCGATGGCCAACAAGATCGTCTCCGCCGACATGCTCGTGCGTCCCGACCGGCTGGTGCGCTTCCTCGATGCCGCGACGAGCTCGCTGACCATCGACGAGGGCCTCGGCGGTGTCCTGGACCTCGCGGCACTGGGCAGGCAGTTCTCCGGCATCGGGCTGGAGAACATCACCTTCGTGACCGTGCCCTTCGTCGAGGCGCCTGAGTACGGGCGCCTGGAGCTGACCGAGGAGGCCGAGGAGCTGTGGGCGCTGATGCGCCGCGACCGCCCCCTGGGTGACTTCGGCGGCGACGACCAGATCACCGCGGCGGACCGGCCGGGACGCCCGGACCGCGACCCGGGGCCCTCAGTGGGCCCGGTGCAGCCGTCCGAGAGCCCCTCGGCGCCGGGCGCCACGGAGGAGCCCACGCCCGAGCTCGAGGCCACCGCCGACGGCCTCTGCGCCTGACGCCGCCCGAGGTGCAGCCGGGTGCGCCGGGTCGCGTACCTCTGGGTTCGGTCTGGATTCTGGTGCGCGCTGCGCGAGCGTGGCATGCTTGGAGTTGCCGAGGGGACCCGAGACCCCGTCGGCACCCGCGGTCCGCGTCGCCTCCCCCGTCGGCGCGGACCGCTTCACGTCTCCAGCCGGTCGGCAGGGCTCTTCCTCCCGAAGCCGGGGCCGTGACCTGGTTCCGCCGTCCTCGTTGATCCGGGCACACGCCGACCGGGTCGACCCGGTCGGAGGTCGACCCAGGAGGAACCCCATGGAGCTCGTCGAGACCGCGGTGCCGGAGCTGTCGCGCCGCAGCCGCTCGATGCTCGTGCGCCACCGCGCGACGGGCCTCCCGCGCCGCCTCGAGGCCGGTGAGGAGGTGGTCCTCCGCGACCCCGCCACCGGGGACCACTGGACCGGCACCGTGGTCGACGTCCACCTCGTGCGCGAGGAGCCCGACCAACCCGACTACCGGGTGGAGCTCGGCGCACGCCTGCCCGAGGAGCACGCCCTGGCCCGCCTCGGCGAGGTCACCGGCCACGAGGCGCTCTTCAGCGAGGAGCAGGTCGACGTGCACGACCTGCTAAACCTCCTCGGAGCCGTACGGCGAGCCGAGCGCCGCCCGGCGGCCTCCCGGCACAGCGTCCTCTGACGCCTCCGGGTCTCAGTCGCGGAGGTCCCCGCCCACCGACGCGCCCTGCCAGGCCCCCATGGTCACCGGCAGCTCGACGGTGAAGGTGGTGCCGACGCCCTCCTCGGACTCCACGGTGATGGACCCGTCGTGCGCCTCGATGATCCGGCGCACGATCGAGAGGCCCAGCCCGGTGCCCTGGATGGCCCGCTCCTGGGCGTTGGAGCTGCGGAAGAAGCGGGTGAAGAGCTTGTCGATCTCGTCGGCGGGGACGCCGATGCCGGTGTCGCTGACCTCGACGACCGCTCGGGTGGGGTCGTCGACGGCGAGCCGGCAGACCACCGCACCGCCGTCCTCGGTGAACTTGACCGCGTTGCCGACGAGGTTGAGCGCCACTCGCTCCAGCTGCAGCCGGTCACCGGTCACCGGCACGGTCTGCTCGGGGAGCGCGAACTCCACCCGGACCCCGCGGCTGTCCACCAGCGGCCGGAGGCTGTCGTGCGCGGAGGCGAGGACCTCGCGGAGGTCGAGGGTGGTGCGCTCGAGGGCGAAGGACCCCGACTCCATCCGCGACAGGGTGAGCAGGTCCTCCACCAGGGTGGTGAGGCGCTCGGCGTTGCGACGCACGATCTCCAGCAGCCGGTCCTGCTCGGGGTCCACCTCGCCGCCGACGCCGTCCTGCATCATCTCGGTGTAGCCGACGATCGAGGTCAGCGGTGTGCGCAGCTCGTGGCTGACGGTGGAGATGAAGTCGTCCTTCGCGCGGTCGAGGCGGCGCATGTCCTCGACGATCTCGCGCTCCTTGGCCAGCGAGCGCTCCAGCGACTCGCTCTGCCGGCGCTGCTCGGTGACGTCACGGCCCACGATGAGGAATCCGATGTGGTCGCCGAAGCTGTCGTTGACGAGGCTCACGGTCAGCGACACGGTGAGCCGGTCGCCGCCCTTGGTGACCAGCGTCCAGTCGCTGAAGTCGCCGTCGGTGTGCTCGGAGAGCCGGCGAAGGACCTCGGGCAGCTCGAAGGGGCCGACCCGGGCGATCTCCTCGGGGTCGAGGAAGAGCGCCGGCGTGGCAACGGTGAGCACCTCCTCGGCGGCGTACCCGACCAGCTCCTCCGCGCCCCGGTTGAACACCGTGATCCGGCCGCTGAGGTCGGTGCCGATGATGCTCGTGGCCGACGCCGCCTCGAGCAGGTGGGAGACGAGTCGGCGGGTGGTGCGCTCGCCGGTGACGTCGATGCCGGTCATGACGGCGTGGGTCGTCAAGCCGTGCTCGTCGCGGAGGTAGGAGCAGGTCCAGGCGACCTGCCGCCGCGCGCCGGTCCGGGTCAGCAACGGCACCTCGTGCTCGGTCGGGACCCCGCGCTCGGCCGTGAACCACGAGCGCACCTCCTCGCGCTGCTCGGGCGCGACCACGTTGTTCCACACCGGCTGGCCGACGACCTCCGTCTCCCGCAGGCCGGTGGCGGCCTGGGCGGCCTCGTTCATCCCGACCACGAGCCCGTCGACGGCGACCACGAGGATCAGGCTGGCGGTGGTGCCCAGGATCGCGGTGGTGAAGTCGCGCTCGGTGCGGAGGTCCTGCGCGGCCAGGTGGGCGGCGGTGACGTCGATCATCTGGGCGACGAAGACGCCGTCGGAGGCGCCGCCGGAGAGCAGCGAGACCATCACCCGCACCCGTCGGCGCTCCCCGACGAGCAGGGCGGACTCGTGGGTCCACCCCGGGCGCAGGCCCAGCTCCATCTCGGTGACGACCTGGGGGACGGAGACGTCCCCGTCCAGCATCTCGGCGAAGTCCCGGCCGAGGAGCTCGTCGGCGGTGTCGCCCAGGATCTCGGCCGCGGTCTCGTTGAGCTCGGAGATCACCAGCCGCGGCTGCCCCCGGCGGGTGTCGGTGCGGCGCAGCAGCAGCATGCCGGTCAGGGACTCGGAGAAGGACCGGCGGAACAGTTCCTCGCTCTCGGCCATCCGCTGGCCGAGCACCCGGCGCTGGTCGACGACCACGGCGAGCGGCAGCGTGATGAGCGCGGCCGAGACGAGGAATGCCTGCAGGAGGGTGACCAGCGCCCGGACATCCGGCTCGTCCACGAGCACGGGGTGCAGCGCGACCAGGGTGGTGGTCAGCACCGCGATCGCGAGCAGCTGCCAGGCAACGCTGCGCACCCCGATCCGCAGCGCCCCCCACAGCAGCAGGGGGAAGAGCACGAAGGCGAAGGGGGAGGCCTGGCCGGGGGAGAAGACCGCGGCGCTCGCGCCGAGCATCGCGGCCCACTGCAGGGCGGTCTCCCGGCTGCGCCAGTCGATCGGCTCCAGCCCGCGCAGGTAGGCCAGGGGTACGGCGATCAGGATCGCCGCCGGGTGCGAGAGCAGCATGACGGCGGCCTGGGTGGGCGGGTCGTCGGTGGTCAGCGCGAGGCCGACCGCGGCGATGGTCGCGCCGGCCGTGACGCCGACGGCCGTCCCCACCCCCAGGCGGAGCAAGTGCGAGGGCCGGGTGAGGGTCGGGGCCTCGCGTAGTCCCCGGCACGCGATCCAGGCGACGAGCGCGGCCTCGACGAGGTGGTTGAGGCCGAAGAAGGACGCCGTCGCGAGGCTGCGGCCGCCGAGGTAGTTCGCGGCCACCGCAGCGAGGGTGGTCAGCAGAAGGGTCGCCCACCACGTCCCCCAGGCCCGACCGCGTCCGAGCAGGACCAGGGCGAGCACGGTGACGCCCATCGCGGGCCACCACGCAGCGAGCCCGCCCGGGGGGGCGAGCAGTACCGAGGACGTGCCCAGCACGAGGACCGCCAGCACCGCGGCGGGGACGACCAGCCGCGGATCGACGGTGGAGGGAGGGGCGTGCACCCCCCCATGGTCGGCCATCGGACCCGTCGACCGGAGCCGAACGACCGGGTTCGGACGCCTGGGCCCGGACGAGCCCGTGTCGTGCAGGTGTGGCGTGGGCCACGTCGCGCTGCCAGACTCGGCCGGGTGACGACTGCCCCGCCCCCGCCCTCCCCGGGTCCCTCGCCCACCGTCGACGTCCTCGGCACCCCGGTGTCGATGCCGGTCCGCGTGCGTCAGGCCCGCGCCGCGACGGCGATGTTCCTGGTCGACGCCCCCCGCGCCCAGCGGATGATCGACGCCTCCGGCCTCCAGGTGTTGTCCGTCCTCCCGCGCCGGACGATCGTGGGCCTGGTCCTCGTCCGGTACATCGACAACGACCTCGGCCCCTACGACGAGCTCGGCGTCGCGGTCCTCGTCCGCGACCACCGCCGGGTAGCGGCCAATCCCCGACCACCGGGCGTCCGGGGCGCGCTGCGCGAGCTCGGCTCGGGCGGCGCCGGGGTGCTCATCCACCAGCTGCCGGTCGACGGCGAGTTCACCTGCGCGGCCGGTCGGCAGATCTGGGGCTTCCCCAAGGTCGTCGGACGCTTCGACACCCAGCTCGGCCCGGACCGCTCCTCGGTCTCCCTGGAGCTGGACGGCCAGCACGTCGTCGACCTCGGCGTACGGCGGGGACTCGCCCTGCCCGCGCCAGGCGCCGGCGTCGCGCTCACGGCGTACTCCCACCTGGACGGCGTCACCCGCGCCACGACCTGGGAGATGGACCCCGAGGGGGTGCGGACCCGCCCCGGCGG
>JAUYLL010000026.1 GCA_030698375.1 Nocardioides sp.
CGGCCGGGACGCCCAGCTCGAGCGCACCGGGCTGCGCAGCGGCTGGACGACCGGGGCGTGCGCGACCGCGGCGACCGCGGCGGCGTACGAGGCACTGCTGACCGGTGAGTTCCCCGACCCGGTGACGGTCACGCTGCCCAAACACCGGCCGGCGTTCGCGCTCGCCGCCGAGTCCCTGGGCGAGGGGGTGGCGATGGCCGGGGTGGTCAAGGACGCCGGCGACGACCCCGACGTCACCCACGGCGCGCTGGTGCGGGCGACGGTTCGGCACGGCTCACCGGGCGCAGGCGTCACCTTCGTCGCCGGACCGGGCGTCGGCACCGTCACCAAGCCGGGTCTCCCCGTCGACGTCGGCGAGCCCGCGATCAACCCGGTGCCGCGCAGGTTCATCACCGAGCACGTCGCCGAGGTGGCCGCCCGCTGCGGCGGCACCGGCGACGTCGTCGTGGAGGTCTCGGTCGACCACGGCGAGGAGATCGCGCGCTCCACGTGGAACCCGCGGCTCGGCATCCTCGGTGGGCTGTCGATCCTCGGCACCACGGGGGTGGTGGTGCCGTACTCCTGCTCGGCGTGGATCGACTCCATCCGCCGCGGGATCGACGTCGCCCGGGCCGCCGGACACCAACACGTCGCCGGGTGCACAGGCTCGACCTCGGAGCGGGTGGCCACCGAGACCTACGGGCTGCCCGACGACGCGCTGCTCGACATGGGGGACTTCGCCGGCGCGGTGCTGAAGTACCTCCGTCGCCATCCCGTCCCCCGGCTGAGCATCGTGGGGGGCTTCGCCAAGCTGTCCAAGCTCGCGGTCGGCCATCTCGACCTGCACTCCGGGCGCTCCCAGGTCGACCTCGCCTTCCTCGCCTCGCTCGCCCCCGGACTCGGGATCGAGGACGCCAACACCGGGCTCGGGGCGCTGCGCCTCGCGCAGGCAGCCGGCGTACCCCTCGGCGACCTGGTCGCTGAGCGCGCCGCGGGCACCGCCCGGGAGGTGCTGCGGGAGGCGCCGGTCGAGGTCGACGTGCTCTGCATCGACCGCTCCGGCGAGATCGTGGGCCGGTCCGGGCGGACCTAGGAGCGGGGCCGGTCGCAGGAGTAGAGGTGCGAGTCGCGGAACCCCTCGGCCGCCAGGGAGGCCCCGACGATGATCACCGCCGTCCGCTTCAGGCCGGCCCCTCGCACCTGGTCGGCGATCGTGGCGAGGGTGCCGCGCAGGATCAGCTCGCCGGGCTGGCTGGCGAAGGCCACCACCGCTGCGGGACAGTCCGCGCCGTAGTTGGGCAGCAGCTCGGCGACCGCCTCGGTCACCAGATGGGTGGCCAGGTGCAGCACGATCAGCCCCCGGGAGCGACCGAGGTTGGCGAGCGTCTCGTGCTCGGGCATCGCGCTGGCCTCGCGGGCCAGCCGGGTCAGGATCACGGTCTGGTTCACCGTCGGGACGGTCAGCTCTCGCTTGAGCGCCGCCGCCGCCGCGGCGAAGGCGGGCACCCCCGGCACCATGTCGTAGTCGATGCCGAGCTGGTCGAGGCGGCGCACCTGCTCGGCGACGGCCGACCAGACCGACAGGTCCCCCGAGTGGAGGCGTACGACGTCGAGGCCGGCGGCGTCGGCGGCCGCGAACTCGGCCGTGATCGTGTCGAGGTCGAGGTCGGCGGTGTCGACCAGCCGGGCCTCGGGTGGGCACTCGTCGAGCAGCTCGCGCGGCACCAGGCTCCCGGCGTACAGCACCACACGCGCCTCGCGCAGCAACTGCTGACCTCGCACGGTGATCAGGTCGACCGCACCCGGGCCGGCGCCTACGAAGTGGACGGTCACTGAGAGCTCCCTTGCTCGAGCTGTTGCGCGGTCCACTGCATCACCGGCATCGCCGGCCGCCAGCCGGTGAACCGGCCGACGTCGGTGGAGCGGGCGACGTCGATGCGGGTCAGGGTGCCACCGAAGCGATCGCGCCAGCGCACCAGGTCGGCCTGCGACTCCAGGGTCACCGCGTTGGCGACCAGCCGGCCGCCCGGCCGCAGCGCCGCCCAACAGGCCTCGACGACGCCGGGGACGGTCAGTCCGCCACCGATGAACACGGCATCCGGTGGGTGGAGCTCGGCAAGGGCGTCGGGTGCGCGGCCGTGGGCCACCTCGAGCTCCGGTACGCCGCAGCGCGCGGCGTTGGCGGCGATCCGCGCGGCCCGCTCCTCGTGCTGCTCGACCGCCACGGCCCGGGTCGTCGGGTGGGCGCGCAGCCACTCGATCGCGATGCTGCCGGCACCCCCGCCGACGTCCCACAGCAGCTGGCCGGGCCGCGGCGCGAGTGCGCTGAGGGTGACCGCCCGGATCTCGCGCTTGGTGAGCTGGCCGTCATGGTCGAAGGTGTCGTCGGGCAGCCCGGGCGTCTCCGGGAGCCCGGGGCCGCTCACCTCGATGGCGAGCACGTTGAGCCGTGGCACCGCGGCTTCCCAGCCGTGCGCCGTCCCGTCGACCCGCTGCTCGGCTCCCCCGAGGTCGGCGAGCACGGTGAGCCTCGACGCCCCGAACCCGTGGGCCTCCAGGGTCGCCGCGACGCGGGCCGGGGTGTGCTCGTCGCGGCTGAGCACCAGGACCCGCGCGCCGTCGTGGCAGTGCCGCAGCACGGTCTCGACCCGCCGGGTGAGCAGGCTGGCGACCGCGGTGTGCTCGACCGGCCAGCCCATCCGGGCGCAGGCCAGGCTGATCGAGGAGGAGTGCGGGAGCACGTCGACTCGGTCCTCACCGAGCTCCTCGACCAGGGTTCGGCCGACGCCGTGCCACATCGGGTCGCCGGAGGCGAGCACGACCAGGCCGCGAGCGGCGTACCTCTCGACGAGCGGCTTCACCGCCGGCCGCAGCGGACTGGGCCAGGCGACGCGCTCCGCGGTGACCTC
>JAUYLL010000028.1 GCA_030698375.1 Nocardioides sp.
CTGGCTGCGGTTCCGGCTGCTCGGGATGACCAACCCGGCCTACTTCGCGCTCTACGCGCGCCGCCGGATGGACCTCTACGGCGCCACGCAGGCCGACTTCGCGCAGGTGAAGGTCAAGAACGCCAAGCACGGGCTGCACAACCCCAACGCCCGCTACCGCAAGGAGGTCTCCGTCGACGACGTCCTCGGCTCCGCGGTCGTCTCCGACCCGCTGCACCTGCTCGACATCTGCGCCACCTCCGACGGTGGTGCGGCGGTCGTGCTGACCTCGATGGACTACGCGCGCCGCAAGGGGCTCGTCGACCCGGTCCGGGTGGCCGCGGTCTCGACGGTGACGCCGACCTTCCCGCAGACGGTGATCGACATGCCGCTGTTCTCGACCGAGTCCACCGCCGTGGTCCCGGCGCCCGACCTGACGTTCAAGGAGTCGATCGGGCGCGCGGCGTACGAGGAGGCGGGCATCGGCCCCGAGGACGTCGACGTGGCCGAGGTCTACGACCTCTCCACGGCGCTGGAGCTCGACTGGATCGAGGACCTGGCGCTCTGCGGACGCGGCGAGGCCGAGAAGCTGCTCCGCGCGGGCGACACGACGATCGGCGGCCGGATCCCGGTCAACCCCTCGGGTGGCCTGGCCTGCTTCGGCGAGGCCGTGCCGGCCCAGGCGCTGGCGCAGGTGTGTGAGCTCACCTGGCAGCTGCGGGGCCAGGCCGAGGGTCGTCAGGTCGAGGGTGCCCGCGTCGGCATCACCGCCAACCAGGGCCTCTTCGGCCACGGTTCCTCGGTGATCGTCGCGCGGTGAGCCGCCCGTAGACTGACGGCCCACCCCTGCTCGACCTCGACAGGGGTCTGTCGTCGTGCCGAGGAGTCGAGCGTGAGCCTGCGTGGCCTGTCCGAGATCGTCCTGCGCGAGCCGGCGCTCGCCGGGGCGGTGGCCGCCGCCCGTGAGGGGGGTACGCCGACCCTCGACGTGACCGCGCCGCCCGCGCTGCGTCCGTTCCTCGTGCACGGGCTGGTGCAGGCGGGGCGCACCGTGCTCGCGGTGCCGGCGACGGCACGCGAGGCCGAGGACCTGGTCGCGATGCTCGGTGACCTGATGGACCCCGCCGAGGTCGCCTACTACCCGTCCTGGGAGACCCTGCCGCACGAGCGGCTCTCACCGCGCAGCGACACCGTCGGCCGCCGGCTGGCGGTGCTGCGTCGTCTGGCACACCCGGGCACCGACGCCAGCAACGGTCCGCTCAAGGTCGTCGTCGCGCCGGTCCGGTCGGTGCTCCAGCCGCAGGTGAAGGGGTTGGCCGACCTGCGTCCGGTCGAGCTGGCGCAGGGGGAGGAGGCCGGGCTCGACGACGTCGTCGAGCGCCTGGCCGCGGCGGCGTACTCCCGGGTCGACCTGGTGGAGAAGCGCGGCGAGTTCGCGGTGCGCGGCGGCATCGTCGACGTCTTCCCGCCCACCGAGGAGCACCCGCTGCGCGTCGAGTTCTGGGGCGACGAGATCGAGGAGATCCGCGCGTTCGCGGTCGCCGACCAGCGGACCCTCGAGAGTGTCCCTCGGCTGTGGGCCCCGCCCTGCCGCGAGCTGCTGCTCACCGACGAGGTGCGGGAGCGTGCCGCGGCGCTGGCCACGCAGCACCCCCAGCTGACCGAGATCTGCGAGCGGATCGCCCAGGGGCAGGCCGTCGAGGGCATGGAGTCGTTGACGCCGGCGCTCGTCGACGAGATGGAGATGCTCGTCGACCTCATGCCCGAGGGCACCCACGTGCTCGTGCTCGACCCCGCGCGGGCGCGCACCCGCGCCCACGACCTGGTGGCCACGAGCGAGGAGTTCCTCGACGCCTCCTGGGCGGCGGCCGCCGGCGGTGGGAGCGCGCCCATCGACCTCGGCGCGGCGTCGTACCGGAGCCTGGGTGACGTCCGCGAGCACACGCTCGGGCTGGACCTGGCCTGGTGGACCTTCAGCCCGTTCGGCCTCGACGACGTCGAGGACGACGGCGGAACCCGCACCGTGCAGGTCGACCCCGTCGACTCCTACCGCGGCGAGGTGCCGCGGGCGATCGAGGACGTCCGGACCTGGCTTCGCGCCGGCTCCCGGGTGGTCCTGGTCAGCGAGGGTCACGGCACCACCGAGCGGATGGCCGAGCTGCTGCGCGACGCCGACGTCCCGGTGCGGATCGTGGAGTCGGTCGACAGCGCCGACGACGCCCCGTTGGGAGTGGTCATCGCCACGACGGGCACCCTCGACCACGGCTTCGTCGACGAGGCCCAGTGCCTCGCGGTGCTCACCGGCGAGGACGTCCTGGGGCAGAAGAGCTCCACCAAGGACATGCGCCGGATGCCCACGCGGCGCAAGAAGCAGATCGACCCGCTCGAGCTCAAGCCCGGCGACTACGTCGTCCACGAGCAGCACGGCGTGGGCCGCTACGTCGAGATGAAGCAGCGCGAGGTCGCCGGCGCCACCCGCGAGTACCTCGTCCTGGAGTACGGCGCGTCCAAGAAGGGCCAGCCGGCCGACCGGCTCTACGTCCCGGCCGACCAGCTGGACCAGATCAGCCGGTACGTCGGCGGGGAGCAGCCCAGCCTGGACCGGCTCGGTGGTGCGGACTGGGCCAAGCGCAAGGGGCGGGCCCGCAAGGCCGTGCGCCAGATCGCTGCCGAGCTGATCAAGCTGTACGCCGCCCGGCAGGCCACGCAGGGCCACGCGTTCGGGCCGGACAGCCCCTGGCAGAGCGAGCTCGAGGACGCCTTCCCGTTCATCGAGACCGTCGACCAGCTGAGCACCGTCGACGAGGTCAAGCGCGACATGGAGAAGCAGGTCCCGATGGATCGGCTGGTCTGTGGCGACGTCGGCTACGGCAAGACCGAGATCGCCGTGCGCGCGGCGTTCAAGGCGGTCCAGGACGGCAAGCAGGTCGTGGTGCTGGTGCCGACGACGCTGCTGGTGCAGCAGCACTACTCGACCTTCGCCGAGCGGATGTCGGCCTTCCCGGTCACGCTCCGGGGCCTCTCGCGCTTCCAGACCGACAAGGAGTCGCAGGAGGTCATCGCGGGGTTGGCCAGCGGCGACGTCGACATCGTCATCGGCACCCACCGCCTGCTCAACCCCGACATCAAGGTCAAGGACCTCGGGCTGATCATCGTCGACGAGGAGCAGCGCTTCGGCGTCGAGCACAAGGAGCAGATGAAGCGGCTGCGCACCAGCGTCGACGTGCTGGCGATGTCGGCGACCCCGATCCCGCGCACGCTGGAGATGGCGATCACCGGGATCCGCGAGATGTCCACGATCACCACCCCGCCGGAGGAGCGGCACCCGGTGCTGACCTACGTCGGCGCGTACGAGGACCGCCAGATCGTGGCGGCGGTGCGCCGGGAGCTGCTGCGGGACGGTCAGGTCTTCTTCATCCACAACCGGGTCAACTCGATCGAGCGTGCCGCCGCGCGGATCAAGGAGCTCGTGCCGGAGGCGCGGGTGGCGACGGCGCACGGCCAGATGGGTGAGCACCGGCTCGAGCAGGTGATGGTCGACTTCTGGGAGAAGCAGTTCGACGTGCTGGTCTGCACCACGATCGTGGAGTCCGGCCTCGACGTCTCCAACGCCAACACGATGATCATCGAGCGGGCCGACACCCTCGGTCTCTCCCAGCTGCACCAGCTGCGCGGGCGCGTCGGCCGTGGCCGGGAGCGGGCCTACGCCTACTTCCTCTACCCGGCCGACAAGCCGCTCACCGAGACCGCGCACGAGCGGCTCGCCACCCTCGCCCAGCACTCCGACCTCGGCGGCGGCATGGCCATCGCCATGAAGGACCTGGAGATCCGTGGCGCCGGCAACCTGCTCGGGGGGGAGCAGTCCGGCCACATCGCCGACGTCGGCTTCGACCTCTACGTGCGCCTGGTCGGGGAGGCGGTGGCGGAGTTCCGGGGCCAGACCGACGACGAGCCTGCCGAGGTGCGCATCGACCTCCCGATCGACGCCCACCTGCCGCACGACTACGTGCCGAGCGAGCGGCTGCGGCTGGAGATGTACAAGCGGCTCGCTGAGGTCCGCAGCGAGGACGACGTCGTCCTGCTCCTGGCGGAGCTCGTCGACCGGTACGGCGAGCCGCCGGCGCCGGTGCAGAGCCTGCTGCAGGTGGCGCGGTTCCGTGGCCGCGCGCGCCGGGCGGGCCTCACCGAGGTCACGCTCCAGGGCAAGCACGTGCGCTTCGCCCCGGTGGAGCTGCCCGACTCGCGCCAGGTCCGCCTGAACCGCGTCTACCCGAAGAGCCTGCTCAAGCCCGGCGTGCGTACGATGCTGGTGCCCCGGCCCTCCACGGCCCCGGTCGCCGGCACGCCGCTGCGCGACGAGGAGCTGCTGGCCTGGGCGCACACCGTGATCGACACCGTGGTCGACCCGGCGAACGCGCCGGAGGCCACCTCGACTGGAGGAGTTCCCGCGTGAGCTCTCGCACGCCGTCCCGTCGCACCCGGGCCCGCCGCACCACGCTGGGCGCGCTGGCCGTCGTCGGCCTGCTGGCACTGAGCGCGTGCGGGCTCCGACCCGGGACCGCCGCCGAGATCGGTGCGGACCGGATCAGCCACGACGAGGTCAACGAGGTGGCCTCGGCACTGTGCGCGGCCAACCTGTCCTCGGCTGCTGCCCAGGGTGCTCCGCCCCCCGAGCTGCCGTCCGTCGGGGCGCGGGTGGGTGCGCTGCAGGTGCTCGTGGACTCCTCGCTGGCCCGTCAGTTCGGTGAGTCCGAGGGCGCCGAGGCCGACCCGGGCGAACTGTCGGCGACGCTGACGCAGAACGAGCCCGGCATCGCCGCGCTGCCCGCCGACCGCCAGGACGCCTTCCGCGAGGCGCTGCGCGAGTTCACCCGCGGTCAGCTCCTCGTGATCGACGTCGGACGGGGTTCCCTGGCCAGCGCCGGCCAGGGCGGTGCCACCGATGACCAGGCGCTCGCCGAGGGGCGTCGTCTCCAGGCCGAGTTCGTCGCGGGGCTCGACGTCGAGATCGACCCTCGCTACGGCGACCTCTCCGAGGGCATCATCGTCCCTGGGAGCCCGTCGCTCTCGGTCGCGGTGAGCCAGACCGCCACGGACGCCGCGCGCGGCAACGCCTCGCCGGAGTACATCGCCGGGCTGCCCGCCACCCAGCTCTGCTCCTGACGGGACGGGTCCTGCGGTGAGCGGCTCCCGCCTGCTCGAGCTGGTCGCGGTGATGGACCGGCTCCGGCGGGAGTGCCCGTGGGATCGCCAGCAGACCCACCGGTCGCTGGTGCGGTACCTGCTCGAGGAGACTCACGAGACCATCGAGGCGGTCGAGACCCTCGAGACCACCGGTGACGCCGCGCACCTGCGCGAGGAGCTCGGCGACCTCCTGCTCCAGGTGTACTTCCACGCCCGGCTGGCCGAGGAGCGCGAGGCGGACGCCTTCGGCATCGAGGACGTCGCCGCCGGCATCGTGGAGAAGCTCGTGCGCCGGCACCCGCACGTCTTCGCCCGGGGTCCCGACGAGGCGGCGACCGACGCCGCCGCCGTCGAGGCGAGCTGGGAGCAGCTCAAGGCGGCCGAGAAGCAGCGCAGCTCGGTGCTCGAGGGCATCCCGCCGACGCTGCCGGCGCTCAGCCTGGCCGAGAAGGTACTCGGCAGGGCGGCCCGCGTGGACGTCGGTCCGCCAGCCCCGGCCACCGCCGACCCGCGCGCCGAGGGCACCCCCGCGGACCCGGCCA
>JAUYLL010000102.1 GCA_030698375.1 Nocardioides sp.
CGGAGTCGAGGTCGGCGTCGTAGTCGTAGAACGGCCCGCCCATCGGGGCGAGTCCGCCGCCGGCGTTGATCACTCCGGGCGCCGAGGTGCGCTGGTAGCCGTAGTACATGTCGGCGCCGCGGGCGGGCGGCAGGTCGGTCAGCCCCGTGTTGCGAGGGGAGTTGTTGACCGGGTTGTCGCAGTCGAAGAAGTCGCCCACGACCACCGGTCCGGCCGAGGTGGTGCCGTAGTCGACGTCGCGGAACGGCTCGTTGTCGCCCATGCACAGCGGCCAGCCGTAGTTGCCCGGGGACTTGATCACGTTGTACTCCGAGATCCCTGCGGGACCCCGGTTGGCGAGGTTGTCGCTGTTGTTGTCGGGCGAGTAGTCAGCCAGGCCGATCCAGCCGGTGTGAGGATCGATGGAGAACCGGAAGGGGTTGCGAAAGCCCATGGCGTAGATCTCGGGCAGCGTCTTGTCGTCGGTGTCCTCCGCCTCGTCGAACAGGTTGCCCTCGGGGATGGTGTACGTGCCGTCCGGCTCGGGGTGGATCCGCAGCAGCTTGCCGCGCAGGTCGTTGGTGTTGGACGAGGTCTCGCGGGCGTCGTGGAAGGTGCCGTTGCGAGTCGACAGCGGTGCATAGCCACCGGACGGCTCGGAGTGGGGGTTCACGTCGTCGCCGACACCGAGGTAGAGGTTGCCCTCGGCGTCCATGCCGAGTCCGCCACCGGTGTGACCCGGCTCGTCGGGCAGCCGCCGGGCGGGCACCTCGAGCAGCACCTGCTCGGAGGCGGGGTCGATGCTGCCGTTCTCGTAGGTGAAGCGGGAGAGCTGGTTGAAGAAGTTCGCCGGGTCGTTGTCGTTGTCGCTCGCCGGGGCGTAGTAGACGTAGAGGTGCCCGGTGTCGGCGAAGTCGTTGGCGAGGGTGATGCCGAGCAGGCCGTCCTCACCGCCGGAGTAGACCGGGATGGTGATCGCGGTCGTGGTCGCCTGAGTGGCGGGGTCGTAGACGCGGATCTGGCCGCGGACCAGCTCGGTGTAGAAGACCTTGCCGTCGGGGGCGACGTCCATCGCGAACGGCGCCGAGGTGTTCTCGTCGAGCGCGATCTTCTCGTAGCTGTCCCAGACGGTGCCGCCGCAGTCGCCGTCGAGCAGCCCCGCGGCGTACATCGTGCCCTTGACGATGTGCTGCACGAAGTCGGGCTCGTTGGTGTAGTGCGAGCCGAAGTGGCCCATGCCGGTGACCCAGGTGCGGGCACCGTCGTAGGTGCGGCACCAGGAGATGGGGTGGTCGTAGCCCATCGCGTTGGAGCCGGGGGTGTAGGTCGACTCGTCCATCGTCGCGAGGACGTGGGCGTCGCCGCGGACGTTGACGGCGTAGTTGTACCACTCGTCGGAGCGGGTCCAGCGCTGGTCGAGGTGCTCGGTGGAGGGGTGGTGGCGGTCCTCGACGCGCACGGTGCCCTGAAGGCCGGGGTCGGTGCCGGTCGGGGCGTGGCCGGGCATGGTGGTGCCGACCAGGTCGTCCCACCAGTTCCAGTTGCCGCGCATGTCGGTGGCGTTGTGGACCGCGGAGATGCCGCCGCCCGCCTGGACGAACCGCTGCAGCGCGGCCTTCTGGTCGGCGTTCCACGGGTCCCCGGAGGTCTGGAACATCATGATCGCGTCGAACTCGGCCAGACCCTCGTCGGTGAAGACCGCTGGGTCCTCGGTGTGGGTCACCGCCACCCCCTCGGCCTCCAACGCGGCTGTGAGGACCGGGGTGCCCTGGTTGATCGCATCGGTGTGCCGGAACTGGGTGGTCGCGGTGAAGATCAGCACGTGACCGTGGCCCGGATGTGCCTGCGCCGCCATGGGGGGACTCGCGACCATCACCACGACCACCGCCACCACGGCGGTGACCGCCTGACGGAGCAACCTGCTCACCTTCGACATGCCCACACCTCTCATCGACGACGCCTGTGACTTCGGTCACCCGGCTATCGCAAACTAGGGGACTTTTGTCTGCACGTCAATCAAAAGTTGATGCGAACTTGGTTGAAGTGACCCGATCGGCTGCCCCTGGCGACCGGCCACTTCGCAACCGGTCCCATAACGCGCCCCGGGTGCGATAGTTGTCCAGACCATGAGTGACGACTCAGCGTCCGACCCCCCGGACACCGCCCCCGCCGACCCGGCTGACCTGCTCGGCCGTTGGCTCGCGCACCTCGAGGACGAGGCAGCCGCGCACGGCCAGCCGTCCGGGGCCGAGCCGCCCTCACCCGACGGGGCACTCAGCATGGCGCAGCGGCTGCGCGCCGCGCGCGCCCACGTCGACGAGGCGGCACCCACGGGTGGTGCCCTGTTCGAGATGCATCCGGCACCCCCTGCCTCCTCCGCGCAGGAGCCGCCGCAGCGACAGCAGGACCCTGCCGTCACGGCCTCCCGGCTCGGCATCGACGGCCCGGCCCTGATGGCCGACCTGCTGCGGCAGGTCTCCCCCGAGACTGCCCCGATCGCCCAGCTGCATCACCCCGAGCCGGCGGACGCCGAGCCACCCGTCCCGGCGCCCGAGGCACTGCCCCGCGTGCCCGGACAACCCCACGGGGAGCACGAGATCATCACCGACACGGACCCGCTCGAGGAGCACGGGACGGAGGAGCACGGGACGACCGGGGCGGACGAGGCGGACGAGGCGGACGAGGCGGAACAGGCGGACACGGCAGGGGAGGCGGCCGGGGCGATCCCGGGGGCCGCCGTCGAGTACGCCGCGTCCGCTGCCGCGGAAGGTTCGAGGGGTCGCTCGCGGTGGAGCCGCTTCCTCGCGACCGAGCCCGCGCCGTCGGTCTCTCCCCGGGAGCAGGTGTCGACGAGTGGCTCCGAGGGAGCGCAGCGCGCTGCGCCGTCCGGTGGGGGCCCCTCGGGTGGTGGTCCACCGACCGCCGGACGGCCAGGGTCTGGCCGGCCCGGTGATCCGGCCGACCAGGACCCGGCCGACCAGGACCCGGCCGACCAGGACGCTGCGTCCCCGGGGACGCCGACCGGGGATCCGACCCCACGCGCTGCCTCCGCCGAGGCACCGATCCGGCCCGACCTCCCCTCTCCACCGGATCCCGTCCCCTCGAGTGACGACCTGCCGATCAGCTCCTGGGTTGCCGTGTCTCCCCCGCAGCCCCCGGCCGATCCGGTGGAGGCGCTGCGCCGGATCTGGGGCGAGTCCGACGAGCGGGCCGCTGCGGCGGAGGGCTCGCGTCGACGTCGCCGTCGTGGCCGCCGGTCCGACCGTGCGGCTGACGACGTTCCCGTCACCGGGAGTGAGGAGACGTCCACGCCGGCTCCCGCGCCCCCCGGAGACGATCCGGTCGACGAGCAGCTCGCCGCCGAGCGCCGCGCTGCCGAGCAGGCCGAGGTCGAGCGAGCCGCACGCCAGCTCCGGGAGCTCGCCGAGGCCGAGGACTCCTACGAGCTGGAGTCGCTCGAGGACACCGACCTGCTCGTCGCCGAGCGTGCCGCGGCCGAGCAGGCCGCCCATGTGGCCAGTGCCGAGCGGGCTGCGACCCACCGCGCGGCCGACGACGCGGCAGCACGCGCCGCCGCGGAACAGGAGGCGGCCGACCATCAGGCCGCCGAGCGCGACGCCGCC
>JAUYLL010000037.1 GCA_030698375.1 Nocardioides sp.
AGGCCGCGCCCGCGAAGAAGGCCGCGCCCGCGAAGAAGGCCGCGCCCGCGAAGAAGGCCGCGCCCGCGAAGAAGGCCGCGCCCGCGAAGAAGGCCGCGCCCGCGAAGAAGGCCGCGCCGGCCAAGACCAAGAAGGCTGCGCCCGCAAAGACCAAGCCTGCGCCCCGGAAGCCCGCCTCTGCCCAGGCCAAGACCCTGAAGGTCAAGGCTGACGAGAAGCCCTGGTCGAAGTCCGAGCTCTCCGAGGTGAGGGAGGACCTCACCGCCGACCGCGAGCGCCTGCGCAACGAGCTCAACTTGGCCGAGGAGGAGCTGTCGGTCCTCATGCGGGACGCCGGCGACGGGGCTGGGCACGACCAGGCCGACGTTGGTTCCTCGACCTTCGAGCGCGACCACGAGATCACGATCGCCAACAACGCGCGCGACATGCTGATGCAGACCGAGAGGGCCCTCGCGCGGATCGCGGACGGGACCTACGGAGTCTGCGAGCGCTGTGAGGAGCCCATCGGCAAGATGCGGCTGATGGCATTCCCGCGTGCCACACTGTGCCTGTCATGCAAGCAGCGCGAGGAGCGTCGCTGAGTCCCAGCGGCCCCACCCACGGAGACCTGCGCACCCGCCGTACCCGCAGCCTGCTGCTGGTCGCCCTTCTCGTGGTGCCGCTCTACGTCCTCGACCTCGTCACCAAGGTGCTCGCGGTCGCCCGGCTGAGCGGCGAGCCGCCGGTCGAGGTCGTTGGCACGATCTTCACGCTCCAGCTGGCCCGCAACCCCGGGGCGGCGTTCAGCACCGGCACCGAGTTCACCGTGGCCCTCACCTGGATCTCGATCGGGGCGGTGCTCGTCGTGCTCTGGCTTCTGCGCCGGCTGGCCAGCCCGGGGTGGGCAGTGGCCTTCGGCTTCCTGCTGGCCGGGGTCCTCGGCAACCTCACCGACCGGCTGTTCCGTGAGCCCGGGCCCTTCCGTGGCCACGTGATCGACTTCCTGGCCTTCCCCAGCTTCCCGATCTTCAACGTCGCCGACATCTGCATCAACGTCGCCGCGGGCGTGATCATCCTCCAGGCGTTCCGTGGGGTGTCGGTCGACGGGACCCGCCCCGGCGCGGCGGCTCCCTCGGACGGGGACCTCGCATGAGCACGCTGCCGGCCGGCGGGGACCAGCGGACCGTGCTGGTACCCGAGGGCCTGGCGGGCGAGCGCGTCGACGCGGCCCTGGCGCGCATGTTCGGCCTCAGTCGCACCCGCGCTGCCGACCTCGTCGCGGCGGGCCTCGTCCAGGTCGAGGGCAAGCCTGTGGTGAAGTCCGACCGGGTGCACACCGGGGAGATGTTGGAGGTCACGATCCCCGCGGCCGTCGACCCGGTCGAGGTGGTGCCCGAGATCGTCGAGGGCATCACGATCCTGCACGACGACGAGGCGATCGTGGTCGTGGAGAAGCCGGTCGGCGTGGCCGTGCACCCCAGCCCCGGGTGGACCGGGCCGACCGTCGTCGGTCACCTCGCCGGCGCCGGCTTCCGGATCTCCACGAGCGGGGCCTCCGAGCGACAGGGCATCGTCCAGCGGCTCGACGTGGGGACCTCGGGTGTCATGGTGATCGCCAAGTCCGAGCAGGGCTACTCGGTGCTCAAGAACGCGTTCCGACGCCGCACCGTCGACAAGACCTACCACGCGCTCGTCCAGGGCCACCCGGACCCATTGCGCGGCACCGTCGAGGCCCCCATCGCGCGGCACCCCAAGTCGGACTGGAAGTTCACCGTCCGTGCCGACGGCAAGCACAGCGTGACCCACTACGAGACCCTCGAGGCCCACCGGTTCGCGAGCCTGCTCGAGGTGCGTCTGGAGACCGGACGCACCCACCAGATCCGGGTGCACATGGCCGCGCTCAAGCACCCCTGCGTGGGGGACCTGCAGTACGGCGCCGACCCGGTGCTCACGACCCGCCTGGGCCTCGAGCGGCAGTGGCTGCACGCGGTGCGCCTGGGCTTCGAGCACCCTGCGAGCGGGGAGTACGTCGAGTTCTCGTCGGAGTACCCGGCCGACCTGCAGCACGCCCTCGACGTCATCCGTTCCTGAGCGAGCGCGTGTCCGACGGGACGGAGCCCGGAGACGCCGACCTCGTCCTGAGGCCGGCCGTGCCCGAGGAGGTCGCTGCGCTCGTCGAGGTGCAGCTGCTGGCCCGGCGGGCAGCGGCGATGCCCGCGCCGCTGCGCGGTCCCGGCGCGCTGCGGGACCGGTGGAAGGAGCGGCTCAGCTCCTCCGACGAGGTCTGGGTCGCAGAGCTGCAGGGGGAGGTCGTGGGATGCCTGCTGCTGACGGAGACCTGGCTGGACGATCTCTACGTCCTGCCGTCGACGTCCGGTCGCGGGGTCGGATCGGCCCTGCTCGACCTGGCGAAGTCGCTGCGCCCCCGGGGCTTCGGCCTCTACGTCCTGGAGGGCAACGACCGGGCGCTCGGCTTCTACCTCGGGCGGGGCCTCGTGGTGGTCGCCCACCACCCTGACGGCGGTGGCGCGGATGCCCGCGAGGAGGGTGGGCACCCCGACGTGGAGCTCACCTGGGAGGGCGATGTCGGACCTCGGTGACACGGTCGCTCCCACGGGCTCCTGACGGGGAACGAGGGGGCCCCGTGTCGTAGGCTGACCCTCTTCCCCGATCGGCCTTCCTGCGCTCACGCAGGTCTGGTTCGCATCGCCCTGCACGACCGACGAGACGACCGCGAGAGGGTGGCTGGCACGCATGGCCGCTGGGTCCCACGACTCCTTCGTGCACCTGCACAACCACACCGAGTACTCCATGCTCGATGGGGCGGCCCGGCTGCCCGACATGTTCGAGCGGACCCGCGAGTTGGGCATGGACGCCATCGCCATGACCGACCACGGCAACGTGTTCGGGGCCTACGACTTCTACGCGAAGGCGAAGGCAGCCGGGGTCAAGCCGATCATCGGCATGGAGGCGTACTGCACCCCGGCCACGAGCCGGTTCGACCGCAAGCGGGTGCGGTGGGGGAACGGCGGTCAGGACGACGTCTCCGGCAGCGGCGCCTACACCCACATGACGCTGCTGGCCGAGTCCACGGCCGGCATGCACAACCTCTTCCGCCTCTCCACGCGCTCGTCCAAGGAGGGCTACTTCTACAAGCCGCGCGCGGACCGCGAGCTGCTCGCCGAGTACGCCCCGGGCCTGATCGCGACCACAGGCTGCCCCTCGGGGGAGATCCAGACCTGGCTGCGCATCGGTGACTACGAGAAGGCCCGGCAGTCGGCGGGTGACTTCCAAGACATCTTCGGGGCCGAGAACTTCTTCCTCGAGCTGATGGACCACGGCCTCGACATCGAGAAGCGTGTCCGCGACGGCCTGCTGCGGCTCTCCCAGGACCTCAGCATCCCGCCCATCGCCACCAACGACTCTCACTACGTCCGCAAGGAGGACGCCGGGGCGCACGAGCACCTGCTCTGCGTCTCGTCGGGCTCGACCATGACGATCCCTGCCGGCGACGGCCCGGGGAAGCGCTTCGCGTTCAGCGGCGACGGCTACTACATCAAGTCCCCCGCCGAGATGCGTGCGCTGTGGCAGGACCGCTACCAGCTGCGGGAGGCCTGCGACAACACGCTGCTGATCGCCGAGCGGTGCGAGGTGGAGTTCACCGAGGGCAACGGCACCTACATGCCCCGGTTCCCGGTGCCCGGGGGGGAGGACGAGACCTCCTGGTTCGTGAAGGAGGTCGACAAGGGACTGCGCTACCGCTACCCCTCCGGCATCCCCGACGAGGTGCGGCGCCGGGCCGACTTCGAGGTCGGCGTGATCACCCAGATGGGATTCTGCGGGTACTTCCTCGTCGTCGCCGACTTCATCAACTGGGCCAAGGACAACGGCATCCGGGTCGGTCCCGGCCGCGGGTCGGGAGCAGGCTCGATGGCGGCCTACGCCATGCGGATCACCGACCTCGACCCGATCGAGCACGGTCTGCTCTTCGAGCGGTTCCTCAACCCGGACCGCGTCTCCATGCCGGACTTCGACATCGACTTCGACGAGCGCCGCCGTGGTGAGGTGATCCGCTACGTCAGCGACAAGTACGGCGACGACCGGGTCTCGATGATCGTGACCTACGGCACCATCAAAGCCAAGCAGGCGGTCAAGGACGCCTCCCGGATCCTCGGCTACCCGTTCGCGATGGGCGACAAGATCACCAAGGCCATGCCGGCCGCGGTGATGGGCAAGGACGTCCCGCTCAAGCTGGTCTTCGACCCCCAGCACCCCCGGTACGGCGAGGGTGGGGAGTTCCGTGGGATCTACGAGAACGACCAGGACGTGCGCACCGTCGTCGACACCGCGATGGGTCTCGAGGGTCTCAAGCGCCAGTGGGGCGTCCACGCCGCCGGCGTCATCATGTCGAGCGAGCCGCTCATCGACGTGATCCCGTTGATGACCCGGCCGCAGGACGGCGCGGTGATCACGCAGTTCGACTACCCGACCTGCGAGCGCCTCGGCCTGATCAAGATGGACTTCCTGGGTCTGCGCAACCTGACGATCCTCGACGACGCGCTCGCCAACATCGTCACCAACCGGGGTCACAAGGTGGTGCTGGAGGAGCTCACGACCGACGACCCCCGCACCTACGAGCTGCTCTCGCGGGGGGACACCCTCGGGGTGTTCCAGCTCGACGGTGGCCCGATGCGGGCGCTGCTGCGCAGTATGCGGCCCGACTGCTTCGCCGACATCTCCGCCGTCGGTGCGCTCTACCGGCCCGGGCCGATGGGTGCGGACTCCCACAACAAGTACGCCCGTCGCAAGACCGGCCGGGAGCCCGTCGAGCCCATCCACCCCGAGCTCGCCGACGCGCTCGAGGAAGTCCTGGGAGAGACCTACGGCCTGATCGTCTACCAGGAGCAGGTGATGGCGATCGCCCAGCAGCTGGCGGGCTACACCCTGGGCCAGGCCGACCTGCTGCGCCGTGCGATGGGCAAGAAGAAGAAGGAGGAGCTCGACAAGCAGTTCGAGATGTTCTCCGCCGGGATGCGCGAGCGCGGCTTCTCCATGGTCGCGGTCACCACCCTCTGGGAGATCCTCCTGCCGTTCTCGGACTACGCGTTCAACAAGGCGCACTCGGCGGCGTACGGGCTCATCTCCTACTGGACCGCCTACCTCAAGGCCAACTACCCGGCCGAGTACATGGCCGCGCTCCTGACCTCGGTCAAGGACGACAAGGACAAGATGGCCATCTACCTCAACGAGTGCCGGCGGATGGGCATCCAGGTGCTGCCGCCCGACGTCAACGAGTCCGACGCCAACTTCACCCCGGTGGGGGAGGACATCCGCTTCGGGCTGACGGCAATCCGCAACGTCGGTGCCAACGTGGTGGAGCGGGTCATCTCGTCGCGGCGCGAGCAGGGGCGGTTCACCGACTTCGGCGACTTCATGGGCAAGGTGCCGAAGGAGGTCTGCAACAAGCGGGTCATCGAGTCCCTGGCCAAGGCGGGGGCCTATGACTCGCTCGGCCACCGGCGCCGTGCGCTCGTGGCCGTGCACGAGCAGGCCGTCGACCAGTACGTCGACATCAAACGCAACGAGGAGCAGGGCCAGGACTCGCTCTTCGCCGGGCTGGACGACGATGCCGGCGGGTTCGGCGTGAGCATCGTGGTGCCCGACATCGACGACTGGGACAAGCAGACCCTGCTGGGGCACGAGCGCGACATGCTCGGCCTCTACGTCTCCGACCACCCGCTCGTGGGGCTCGAGCACATCCTGGCCAACGGGACCGACTGCACCATCGGCCAGCTCCTCCTCGACGAGGAGCGCTCCGACGGCAGCACGGTCACCGTCTCGGGGCTGGTCACCGCCGTGCAGCGCAAGATCACCAAGCGCGGCGACGCCTGGGCGATGCTGTCGCTGGAGGACCTCGAGGGCGCGATCGACGTACTGCTCTTCCCGAGTGCCTACCAGCTGGCGAGCACCCTCCTGGTGGAGGACGCGATCGTCACGGTGAAGGGACGGCTCTCCCGCAGCAAGGACCAGCCGGAGCTGCATGGGCAGGAGGTCTCGCTCCCCGACCTGAACGAGGGCCCGGCCGGCCCGGTCGTGATCAGCCTCCCCTCGACCCGTTGCACCGCACCGGTGGTCGACCAGCTCCGTGACGTGCTCGGCACGCACCCGGGGGTCACCGAGGTGCGCCTGCGGCTGCTGTCGAAGACGGCCACCACCGTGATGAAGCTCGACGACCGGCTCCGGGTCACCCCGACGCAGGCGCTCTTCGCCGACCTCAAGCAGCTGCTCGGCCCGGGCTGCCTGGCCGGTCAGTGACCTCGCTCGTGGACCCGCCACCTCCAGGGCGGGTGGGTAGGGTCGGTGACGTGGACGTCGCCGATCAGCCCGGTGCCGACCGGACGCGCAGCACGCGCCGTCCGGTCGTCGAGGCCGCGCTCGCGGTGGCCGTCCTCGCGGTGCTGGGCCTGCTCGGCGGGATCGCGTGGTGGTGGGTCTGGGAGCCGTCGTTCTACACCGTCACCCAGGGCCAGGGCGCGATGCTGGAACCCGACCTGTCGCGCCGGTTCGCCGCCGACGGGTGGTACGCCGTGATCGGCGGGACGCTGGGGCTCGTCTCCGGCCTGGTGCTGACCTGGCGCCTGCGTGCCCACCGCCTGGTGACCCTCGCGGCGCTGCTCGTCGGCTCGGTGCTCGCCGTGGTGCTCATGACGGCCACCGGCACGTTGCTGGGGCCCACCGACACCGATGCCGCACTCGCCGCAGCCAAGGAGGGCAGTCGCGTCGCGATGGAGCTGGAGGTCGGGGTCCCGGCCTTCTACCTGGCCTGGCCGGTGTTCGCGCTCTTCGGCGCCTGTCTCGTCCTCTGGGGCGGGACGGACGCGCAGCCACCCCGGCGGCACCGCCCGCCCGGGGACCTTGCTCTGGACGCCTGGGTGCCCGGCGCCCGCCACGTCGGGCGAGGAGGCCACGACGATGTCCGCGCCCGCACCTGACCCGTCACCCGAGACCCTCGGGCACGAGACCGGCTCCTCGAACAACCGCGGCAGGCGGAGTGTGGCAACGGTGGTGGCGACCGCCGTCGGGGTCGCCCTCGTCGGCGGTGGGGCCTATGCGGCCTGGAGCTTCCTGGCCACGGGGACCCAGCCCGCTGCGGCGCTGCCGGCCGACACGGTCGGCTACCTGGCCTTCGACCTCGATCCCGGGGGAGGCCAGAAGATCGAGGCGTTCCGCACCCTGCGCAAGTTCCCGGCACTCGCCGCCGAGCTCGACGATGCAGGTGACGACCTCCGCGAGGTCGTGGTGGACGCGCTGCTCGCCGGCTCCGCCTGCGACCTGACCTACGGCGACGACGTGGCGGGCTGGATGGGGGACCGGCTCGCGGTGGCTGCCGTGCCCGACGGGGACGATCTCGTCCCCGTGGTGGCCGTCGAGGTCACCGACACCGGTGCCGCCGAGAACGGCCTCGGCGCGCTGCGGGGCTGCGTCGACGAGCTCGGGTGGGCCTTCCTGGACGACTTCGTGCTGCTCGGCCCAACCCGCGAGCAGGCCCGCTCCGTCGCGGCCGCCGCGGACGACACCGCGCTCGCCGACGACCCCGACTTCCAGACCTGGACCGACGAGGCAGGATCGGGCGGGATCATGACCGGCTACGTCGCCCCGGGCGTCGGTGAGCACCTCCCGCAGGCTCTGGTGGACCTTGAGGACGCGCTCGCCGACTTCACCGGCGCGGGTCTCGGTGCCCGGTTCGAGGACGGCACCCTCGCGGTCTCGGTGGCCGCCGGGGGGATCGGGTCCGGGGCTGACCAGGGAGCCTCTGTCGGGCCCCTTGTGGCCGGGCTCCCGGGCACGACCGGTCTGGCCCTCGCGTTCGCTGCGGCGGACGGCTGGGCCGAGCGGGTCCTCGACGGGCTCGGCGCGACCGGAGTCGAAGGACCGCTCGGCCCGCTCGGAGGGGGCGGAGCAGGTCTTGATCCCGCTGACGTCGAGGCGCTGATGGGCGACGGTCTCGCCCTGGTGGCGGACGGCAGCCTGGACCTCGAGGCGTTCACCGACTCCTTCGACCTGCGTGCGCTGCCGGTCGGCGTGAAGATCGTCGGTGACGAGGCCGAGATCGGCGCGGCCGCCGACCGGCTCCTGCGGAACCTCGGCGTCGGGGCCCTGCTGCTCGGCACCGAACGGGGCGACGGGGTCGTCGCGCTGGGACCGAGCCGCGACTACCTGGCGAGGCTGGTCGTCGCCGGCGACCTGGGGGAGCAGGAGCGCTTTCGGGCCGTCGTACCCGAGGTGGGGCGGGCCGACGGCGTGCTCTTCGTGGATCTCGACGCGGACTGGATCGACTCGCTGGCCGACGACCCGGAGGTGGCGGCCAACCTGGAGCCGCTGGAGGCCCTCGGCGCGAGCAGCTGGACCGACCCGGACGGCGTCCTCCGCGCGCGGGTTGAGCTCAGCACCGACTAGAGCCGCGCGACGCGGGCACGGGTGGCCCCGGTCAGCCGCTGGAGGTCGTCCGGGGCGAGCTCGACCTCGAGGCCGCGGCGCCCGCCCGAGACGAAGATGGTGGGCCACTCCCACGCGCCGTCGTCGAGCACGGTGGGGTGCGCGCGCCGCTGACCGACCGGGGCGATCCCCCCGCGCACGTAGCCGGTCGCGCGCTCGGCGTCGGCCGGGTCCGCGAGCCGCGCCCGCTTTCCCCCGGCTGCGGCGGCGAGCGCCTTGAGGTCCAGCGAGGCCACCACCGGGACCACAGCGACCACCAGTCGGCCGTCGACGTCGGCGCAGAGGGTCTTGTGGACCCGTGCGGGGTCCACCCCCAGCAGGCGCGCGGCCTCCTCGCCGTACGCCGGCGCGCGGCGCTCGCTCGCGGGCCCCGGGTCGTGCTCGTAGGTGTGCACGGCGTAGCTCACCCCGGCGCGCTCGAGGGCCGCCATCGCCGGGGTGCCGGGGGACCGGTCCTTCTTCGCCACCCGCTGGCTCCTAGTTCGGGGACCAGCGGGTGCGGGCGACCTCCGTGGCCGGCAGCGACGGGACCGCGCGGATGGCGCGCATCTCCTCCCGCATGGCCAGCTGCAGCATGCCGAGCCGGCTGAGGGTGTCGTCGGCCTCCAGCAGGGCCTGCCGCTCGCGCAGGGTGAGCAGGCAGGTGGCCGCGAGCGCGTAGGAGGACCACAGGGGGTCGGTCGGGATGGTGCCGTCCAGCACGGTGGTGCCGCGCAGCTCGCTGAGCGCGGCCCGGTAGGCGTCGAAGACGATGGTCGCCCGCGCCGTCGCCTCGTCCTCGGCGTCGGCCAGCGGGGTGCCGGGCGCGGGGGCCTCGTCCTCGAGCAGGGTCACCGTGCCGACGAGGTAGGGCTCGGAGGTGACGTCCATCGAGTGCAGGTGGAGACGCTGGCGGCCGACCACCTCGATGTCGAAGCGGCCCTCGCCAGCGTCCTCGACCTCGGTCAGCTGGAGCAGGCACCCCACACGGTGGACCGACTGCGCACCGTGGTCCCCGACCTCGTAGCCCTCCCGGATCGCCACCGTGCCGAGCACGCGCTCGGCGGGCGGCTTGGTGAGCAGGTGGTGGACCAGGGCCCGGTAGCGGTCCTCGAAGACGTGCAGCGGCACCGTCACGCCGGGGAAGAGCACCGACCCGAGCGGGAACATCGGCACCTGCAGCCGCGCCTCGCCGTCGTCGGGGTCGCGCTCGGGGGGAACGGGGTTCACCTCGCCAACCTACTGCGGACCACCCGGGCGGACAGCAGGTCGGGGAGTGCGCACGGCGCGCCTACACTGGAGCCATGTTGCGCCGGATCGACCTGCGGGGACGACTTGACGGACCCGGCGCGGACCACGAGCTCAGGAGTGCGGTGCCCCGCGCCGACTTCGACGTGGATGCCGCGCTCGACGTGGTCCGTCCCATCTGCGACGCCGTGCGCGACCGGGGGGTCGACGCCATCCAGGAGTTCTCCCAGAAGTTCGACGGGGTGACCCCGCCCGACCTCCGGGTGCCGGCCGAGGCGCTGCAGCGCGCCCTCGCCGAGCTGGACCCCGACGTCCGCGCCGCGCTCGAGGAGTCGGTGCGCCGTCTGCGCCAGACCTGTGCCGCGGAGATCGAGGCCGACGTCACCACCGAGGTTGCCCCGGGTGGTCGCGTCACCCAGCGGATGGTCCCGATCCAGCGCGTCGGGCTCTACGTGCCCGGAGGTGTGGCGCCGCTGGTCTCCAGCGTCGTCATGAACGTCGTGCCCGCCCAGGTCGCCGGCGTCCCCTCGCTGGCGCTGGCCAGCTCCCCCCAGGCCGCGTACGGCGGGCTCCCGCACCCCACGATCCTGGCCGCCTGCGCGCTGCTGGGCGTCGAGGAGGTCTATGCCGTCGGCGGGGCCCAGGCCATCGCCATGTTCGCCTACGGGGCGGGGGAGTGCCGCCCGGTCGACCTCGTCACCGGGCCCGGGAACATCTACACGGTCTCGGCGAAGCGCCTCCTCAAGGGCGTCATCGGCATCGACTCCGAGGCCGGACCGACGGAGATCGCCGTCCTTGCCGACGACACCGCCGACCCGGCCCACGTCGCCGCCGACCTGGTCAGCCAGGCCGAGCACGACGTCCTCGCGGGCGCGGTGCTGGTCACCGCGTCGATCACGCTGGCCGACGCGGTCGACGAGGAGCTCGCCCGTCAGGTGCCGGCCGCGAAGCACGAGGAGCGGATCCGGACCGCCTTGACCGCACGGCAGTCGGCGATCGTGCTGGTGGACGACCTCGACGACGGTGTCGCGGTCGTCGACGCCTACGCCGCGGAGCACCTGGCGATCCAGACTGCCGATGCCGCGACGGTGGCCGCACGGGTGAGCAACGCGGGCGCGATCTTCGTCGGCCCGTACGCGCCGGTGTCGCTGGGGGACTACTGCGCGGGCTCCAACCACGTGCTGCCCACCGGAGGGAGTGCCTGCCACTCCTCGGGGCTGTCGGTGCGCGCGTTCCTCAAGGCCGTGCACGTCATCGACTACACCCGCGAGGCGCTGGCCGACGTCGCCGACGACGTCGTCCACCTCGCCGAGGCCGAGGACCTCCCCAGCCACGGCACGGCGGTCCGGGTCCGCTTCGAGGGGCGCTGACGTCGTGGACTGGCCTCCGCTGCGGGCGGAGCTGCGTGGCGTCGAGCCCTACGGCGCCCCCCAGCTCGACGTCCCCGTGCAGCTCAACGTCAACGAGAACCCCTATCCGCCGAGCGAGGCGGTCGTGGCCGACGTGGCGACTGCCGTCGCCGAGGTCACCCGCACGCTGAACCGCTACCCGGACCGGGAGCTGGTGGCGCTGCGCGCGGCCCTCGCGGACTACCTGGGCCATGGCGTGACGCCCGACCAGGTGTGGGCGGCGAACGGATCCAACGAGGTGATGCTGCAGATCCTGCAGGCTTTCGGCGGCCCGGGCCGCACGGCGGTGTCGTTCGCGCCGACGTACTCGATGTACCCCGAGTACGCCCGTGACGCGATGACCGGCTGGGTCGTGGGGCACCGCGAGGAGGACTTCACCCTGGACCTGGGTCACGCCCGCGCGGTGATCGAGGAGCACCAGCCCTCGGTGGTGCTGCTGCCCTCGCCGAACAACCCGACCGGGACCGCGCTGCCGCCCGAGGCGGTGGAGACGCTGTGCGCGGCCGCGCCCGGCGTGGTCGTGGTCGATGAGGCCTACGGCGAGTTTCGGCGGGCCGGTACCCCGAGCGCCCTCGAGCTGCTGCCGGCGCACCGCAACCTCGTCGTCTCCCGGACGATGAGCAAGGCCTTCGCCCTGGCCGGGGCCCGGCTGGGCTACCTCGCCGCGGCCCCGGAGATCTGCGACGCCCTCCGGGTCGTCCGGCTGCCCTACCACCTCTCCGCGGTCACCCAGGCCGTGGCTCTCACCGCCCTGCGGCACGCGGCGGAGCTGCTCGGCCGGGTCGACGACCTGCGTGCCGAGCGGGACGCGTGCGTGACCTGGCTGCGCGAGCAAGCACTCGAGGTCGCCGACTCCGACGCGAACTTCGTGCTCTTCGGCAGGTTCGACGCCCGGCACGCCGTCTGGCAGGGTCTGTTGGAGCGCGGTGTGCTGATCCGCGAGACCGGCCCCGACGGATGGCTCCGGGTCTCGATCGGCACCCCGGAGGAGATGGCGGCCTTCCGCACGGCGCTCGCCGAGGTGCTCGGGCTCCCGGGCCCGGCGCACCCGCGCACGCAGGACCACCCGCACGAGATGCAGAGGACGACATGACAGGCAGCGGTACGCCGGCACGCACGGCACGCGTCGACCGGCAGACCAAGGAGTCGAAGGTCCTCGTCGAGCTCGACCTCGACGGGACCGGACGCAGCGACGTCTCGACCGGGGTCGGGTTCTACGACCACATGCTCGACGCCTTCTCCCGGCACTCGCTGATCGACCTGCGGGTGCAGACCGAGGGCGACACCCACATCGACGCCCACCACACCGTCGAGGACACCGCGATCGCGCTCGGTGACGCGTTGCGCACCGCGCTCGGCGAGAAGCGCGGCATCCGGCGCTTCGGCGACGCCACCGTGCCGCTCGACGAGGCGCTCGTGCAGGCGGTCGTCGACGTGTCCGGACGCCCGTACTGCGTGCACACCGGTGAGCCGGAGGGCCAGCAGTTCGTCACGATCGGCCACTCCTACCTCGGGTCGCTGACCCGGCACGTCTTCGAGACCCTCGCCTTCCACGCGCACCTGGCGCTCCACGTGCGCGTGCTCGCGGGGCGCGACCCCCACCACATCGTGGAGACGCAGTTCAAGGCCGTCGCGCGCGCACTGCGCGACGCGGTGGCCCTCGACCCGCGCGAGACCGGGGTGCCGAGCACCAAGGGCACCCTGTGACCCCACCCGAGGTGGTGGTGCTCGACTACGGGTCGGGCAACACCCGCTCTGCCGTGCGCGCCCTGGAGCGCGCCGGCGCGTCGGTGACACTGACCGCCGACCGCGATGCCGCGATGGCCGCCGACGGGCTGCTCGTGCCGGGCGTGGGCGCCTTCGCCGCGTGCATGAGTGGCCTGCGTGGCGTCCGCGGCCACGAGATCATCGGGCGACGGCTGGCGGGCGGCCGCCCGGTCCTCGGCATCTGCGTGGGCATGCAGGTCCTCTTCGAGCACGGGGTCGAGCACGGCGTCGACACCCCCGGCTGCGGCGAGTGGCCCGGGGTGGTCGAGCGTCTCCAGGCCCCCGTCGTGCCCCACATGGGGTGGAATACCGTCGAGGTGCCCGAGGGCAGCACGCTCTTCGCCGGCATCGAGGAGGAGCGCTTCTACTTCGTGCACTCCTACGGTGTGCGGCGCTGGGAGCTGGAGACCACCGGCCACACCCGGGCGCCCCTGGTCACCTGGGCCGAGCACGGCGGTGACCGGTTCGTCGCCGCGGTCGAGAACGGTCCGCTCACCGCGACCCAGTTCCACCCGGAGAAGTCCGGCGACGCCGGGGCACGCCTGCTGGCCAACTGGGTCAGCACGCTCGACGCCCGGACCGCACCGAGTCCCCAGGGGAGGCGAGCATGAGCAAGCAGCGAGCGGCCCTGCGCGCGCAGCAGGAGGCCAAGCGCCAGCGCGCCAAGCGCGAGCGTGCCGCGAACGGCGGCGGCCCTCAGCAGCCCCGCGCCCGGACCCGGCCACCCCGGGGTCGTCCCGGGCAGCCGACCGGGACGCTCGCCCGGCGCAGCCGCCGTCGTACGTCGGCGGCCGTCGTGCTCGCCCTCCTGGCGCAGGTCGCCGCCTGGTTCCTCTGGCAGAACTGGGCGGCCAACCTCGCGGTGTTCATCCTGACCGTGCTGCTGGCCACCGTGGTGCTCGGCCTGCTGCGCCGCCGTCGCTGACGGCCCTGCCCGACCTCAGCCCGACCCAGCCCGTCCTCCGTCCCAGACCCGTCCGCAGCCAGGAGCCAGCCATGACCGATCGACCCGCCTACCTTGAGCTGCTGCCCGCCGTGGACGTCGCCGGCGGTCAGGCGGTGCAGCTGGTGCAGGGCGTGGCCGGTTCCGAGAAGCGTTTCGGCGACCCGGTCGAGGCCGCGCTGCGCTGGCAGGAGGCCGGCGCGGAGTGGCTGCACCTGGTGGACCTGGACGCCGCCTTCGGTCGGGGGCACAACCGTGACCTGCTGGCCCGGATCGTCGGCGCGCTCGACATCGACGTCGAGATGAGCGGCGGCATCCGCGACGACGAGTCGCTCGCCGCCGCGCTGGCCACGGGCTGCCGCCGCGTCAACATCGGTACGGCGGCCCTCGAGCAGCCGGAGTGGTGCGCCGCCGCGATCGCCGGCCACGGTGACCGGATCGCAGTGGGCCTGGACGTGCGTGGGCGCACACTGGCCGCACGCGGCTGGACCCGGGAGGGAGGCGACCTCTACGAGGTGCTGGCCCGCCTGGACTCCGAGGGCTGCGCTCGGTACGTCGTCACCGACGTGAACAAGGACGGCATGCTGCAGGGCCCCAACCTCGACCTGCTCCGGGACGTCTGCCGGGCGACGCCGGCACCGGTCGTGGCGTCGGGCGGCATCACCGAGCTGGCCGACCTCGAGGCGCTCGCCGGGCTGGTCCACGAGGGGGTCGAGGGCGCGATCATCGGCACCGCCCTCTACGAGAGCCGGTTCACCCTCGAGGACGCGCTCGCCCTGACCCTGCCGCCGCGGGACTGACGCCGGTGTCCCTCGCCGTCCGCGTGATCCCCTGCCTCGACGTCGACGCCGGCCGCGTCGTCAAGGGCGTCAACTTCACCGAGCTCCGCGACGCGGGCGACCCGGTCGAGCTGGCGCGCTTCTACGACTCCGAGGGCGCCGACGAGCTCACCTTCCTCGACATCTCCGCCTCCCACGAGGGGCGGGCGACCACGCTCGAGATCGTCTCCCGCACCGCCGAGCAGGTCTTCATCCCGCTCACGGTCGGCGGGGGCATCGGCAGTCCTGCGGACGTCGACCGGATGCTGCGCGCCGGGGCCGACAAGATCGCTGTCAACACGGCGGCGATCCGGCGCCCCGAACTGGTGGCCGAGATCGCCGACCGGTTCGGCAACCAGGTGCTCGTGCTCTCCGTCGACGCCCGCCGGGTGACCCCCGGGACGGACGGGAGGACTCCCGAGGGGTTCCGCCCCGACTCCGGCTTCGAGGTGACCACGCACGGCGGTCGCCGTAGCGCCGGACGCGACGCCGTGGAGTGGGCCGTGGAGGCCGCCCGGCTCGGTGCCGGGGAGATTCTGCTGAACTCGATGGACGCCGACGGGACCCGCGACGGGTTCGACCTCGAGCTGCTGCGCCTGGTCCGCGCCGAGGTGGACGTGCCGGTGATCGCCTCCGGCGGTGCCGGGGCCCTCGACCACTTCGCCCCCGCCGTCGACGCCGGGGCCGACGCCGTCCTGGCCGCGAGCG
>JAUYLL010000039.1 GCA_030698375.1 Nocardioides sp.
AGGCCGAGGCCGGCATCGAGCGCGACGAGACCGACGAGGCCGAGGCCGAGGCCGCTGAGGCGGGCGACGCGTCCGCCGACGGCGACGAGGAGTCCAGCGACTCCGAGTGAGTCTGCTGCACCGCTTCTTCACGAGGGGCCGGGGAGCTGCTGTGTCCGACACCGTCTGGTTGGTCGTCGGGCTCGGCAACCCCGGCCCGTCGTACGCCCAGACCCGCCACAACGTGGGCTACCTCGTCGTCGAGGAGCTCGCCTCCCGGATGGGGTCGGGCTTCCGCGCCCACAAGTCTGGCCGCGCGGACGTCGTCGAGGGGCGCCTGTGCGCGCCGGGCACGCCGCTGGGCGACGTCCGGGTGGTGCTCATGAAGGCCCGCAGCTTCATGAACGAGTCCGGTGGCCCCGTCTCCACCCTGGCGAAGTTCTACAAGGTGCCGACCGAGCAGGTCGTGGCGATCCACGACGAGCTCGACATCGACTTCGGCACCCTGCGGGTCAAGCAGGGCGGCGGCGACAACGGCCACAACGGCCTGAAGTCGATGCGTTCCTCGCTCGGCTCGGGGGAGTTCTTCCGGGTGCGCGCCGGTGTCGGGCGCCCGCCGGGTCGGCAGGCGCCCGCCGACTTCGTGCTCAGCGGCTACTCCTCGACCGAGCGCAAGGAGCTGCCGCTCCAGGTCGTCCTGGCCGCCGACGCCGTCGAGTCACTGGTCGCCGAGGGCCTCGAGCGCACGCAGAGCCGCTTCAACTCCTGACCCGGCCCCGGCGGGGGCTGGTGGTCGCTCTCAACCGGACCTGAGAGGGTGTCGGCGTGAACGACTTCACTCCTGGTACCCCGCCCCCCGGCATCGACCACGACGACCACCTCCTCGCCGCCTGGGCGGCCGAGACCGCAGGCGCCCTGCTCGTCGACGTCCGCGGCCGCGGCCTGGAGGGCAAGGAGCTCAAGGACGCCGGCGACCGTGCCGCCCACGAACTGCTCATGGACCTGCTCGCGCAGCACCGGCCCGACGACGCCGTGCTCTCCGAGGAGGGCAAGGACGACAAGGTGCGCCTCGGTGCCGACCGCGTCTGGATCGTCGACCCGCTCGACGGGACGCGGGAGTTCTCCGAGCCGCCCCGCGACGACTGGGCCGTCCACGTGGCGTTGTGGTCCCGGGAGACCGGCGACCTCGTCGCCGGGGCGGTCGCCCAGCCGGGGCTGGACACGACCTTCAGCACCGCCGAGCCCGCCACGGTCCCCGACCCCACCGCGCCCCGCTGGCGCATCGCGGTCAGCCGGACCCGGCCGCCGGCGTTCGTCGAGGCGCTGGCTGCCGAGATCGGCGCCGACCTGGTGCCGATGGGCTCCGCCGGCGCGAAGGTGATCTCGGTCGTGCGGGACGTCACCGATGCCTACGTCCATGCGGGGGGCCAGTATGAGTGGGACTCCGCGGCCCCCGTCGCGGTCGCGCGTGCCGCTGGCCTGCACACCTCTCGCGCGGACGGCGCGGTGCTGGCCTACAACCAGGACGACGTGCTGCTCCCGGACCTGCTGGTCTGCCGCCCTGAGCTGGCGGACCGGATCGCAGAGTTCGTCCAGCGCTACTGGGCCGAGAGCTCCGAGGGCTGAGCCATGGGTGCGGTTGAGGTGGAGGTCGACGACAAGGTCGTGCGCATCTCCAACCCCGACCGCGTGTACTTCCCGGCCCGGGGTGAGACCAAGCTCGACCTCGTCGAGTACTACCTGTCCGTCGGGGACGGCATCGTCAACGCGCTGCGTGAGCGGCCGTGCATGCTCCACCGCTTCCCGACCGGGGTGACCGGCGCGAAGATCCACCAGAAGCGGCTACCGAGGGGCGCGCCCCCGTGGATGGAGACCGTCCGCGTCCACTTCCCGCGGTGGGACCGGACCGCCGACGAGCTGTGCGTGACCGAGCTCGCCCAGGTGGTGTGGGCGGTCCAGATGAGCACCGTCGAGTTCCACCCGTGGAACAGCCGCCGCGCCCACGTCGAGATGCCCGACGAGTGGCGTATCGACCTCGACCCCGGGCCGACCAGTGACTGGGCCACCGTGCGCCGGGTGACCCGTGTCGTGCACGAGGTGCTCGACGAGCTGGGGGCGACCGGCTTCCCGAAGACCTCCGGCGGCAAGGGCCTGCACGTCTACGTGCGCATCCCGCCCCACCCGTTCGCCGACGTGCGGCGCGCCGCACTGGCGTTCGCCCGCGAGGTCGAGCGCCGCTCGCCGGACGTCACCACCGCCTGGTGGCGCAAGGACCGCGATCCCGCCGCGCTGTTCGTCGACTACAACCAGAACGCGCGCGACCACACCGTCGCGGCGGCGTACTCCGTCCGGGGGAACGCCGAGGCGACCGTCTCCACCCCGGTGCACTGGGCGGAGGTCGACGACTGCGAGCCCGGCGACTTCACCATCGCCACCGTCCCGGCCCGCTACGCCGACCTCGGCGACCTGCACGCCGGCATCGACGACGCGGTCTTCGACCCCGCTCCGCTGCTGGAATGGGCCGACCGCGACCACGCTGCCGGGGCAGCACCGCCCGCCGAGCCCGACGGGACTGCTGACTGAACGCGACCCTCCCGCTCAGCCTCAGGCAGCGGCCGCCGCACGGATGTCGTCCTCGAGGCCGGGCAGGACAGAGAGACCGCGGGCGGAGTCGTCCACAGGCGTCCGGAGCGCTGAACGAACGCGAGTCCGGCCGTCGGTCGTGAGCGGGAGCGCTGGGTGGGACGGGGTCGTTCGCTCAGCAGTTCTGCCGCTAGTGTTGAGAACCTGTTCTAGTTCTTGGAGGCGGCATGACGGAGAGCCCGGTGGAGACCCCGGCGGTTGACTGGTTCACGACCGGCGCGGAACCGGCGCTGATCGGGAGCCGGTGCGCGGAGTGCGGCACCATCGCCTTCCCGCGGGAGACGAGCTTCTGCAAGAACCCCGCCTGCAGCGGCGAGGAGTTCGCGGACGTGGAGCTCTCCCGGCGCGGGACGGTGTGGTCCTACACCGATGCCCAGTACCAGCCGCCGCCGCCCTACGTGCCGCGCAGCGACCCCTACGAGCCGTTCGCGCTCGCGGCCGTCGAGCTGCCCGAGGGCCTGGTCGTCCTGGGTCAGGTCGCCGAGGGCTTCGGGGTGGCCGACCTGCGCGTGGGCGCGACGGTCGAGGTCGTGGTCGAGCCGCTGTACACCGACGAGACCGGCACCCGCACGGTGTGGCGCTGGAAGCCCGTCACGGAGGAGACCCGATGAGCAACGACGTCGCCGTCCTGGGGGTCGGCATGCACCCCTGGGGCAAGTGGGGCCACTCCTTCGTGAAGTACGGCGTCGCCGCGGCGCGCGACGCGCTGGCCGATGCCGGCGTCGACTGGTCCGACGTGGACCTTGTCGTGGGCGGCGAGACCGTCCGCAACGGTTACGCCGGGTACGTCGCGGGGTCGACCTTCGCCCAGGCGCTGGGGTGGAACGGCGCCTCGGTGGCCACCTCCTACGCCGCCTGCGCGACCGGCGCCCAGGCGATCGACACCGCTCGGGCGCGGATCCTCGCGGGGATGTGCGAGGTCGCGCTGGTCGTCGGCGCCGACACCACCCCCAAGGGCTTTCTGGCACCCAATGCCGGCGAGCGCTGGGACGACCCGGACTGGCTGCGCTTCCGCCTGATGGGGATGACGAACCCCGCCTACTTCGCGCTCTACGCGCGCCGGCGCATCGACCTCTTCGGTGCGACGCCGGAGGACTTCGCCCAGGTCAAGGTGAAGAACGCCAAGCACGGCCTGGCGAACCCGAACGCGCGCTATCGCAAGGAGGTCTCGGTCGCCGACGTCCTCGGCTCCGCGGTCGTCTCC
>JAUYLL010000050.1 GCA_030698375.1 Nocardioides sp.
CGGCCCGGCTGGCGCACCGCCGCCGGACGACCCGGCCGCGCCGGGTGGTCCTGCTCGTCGACGTCTCGGGCTCGATGAGCGCGTACGCCGACGCCCTGCTCCGGCTGGCGCACCGCTTCGTCACCAGCGGCGACCGCGGCGCGGTCGAGGTCTTCACCGTCGGCACCCGTCTGACGCGGCTGACCCGGGCGCTCTCGGACCCCGACGCCGAGCGGGCGCTGGTGGCCGCCGGGCGCAGCGTTCCGGACTGGTCGGGAGGCACCCGGCTCGGCGACATGCTCGCCGCCTTCCTCGAGCGGTGGGGTCGGCGCGGGCTGGCCCGCGGGGCGGTCGTGGTCGTCTTCAGCGACGGCTGGGAGCGCGGCGACGCCGCCTACCTCGGGGAGCAGATGCGCCGGCTGCGGCTCCTGGCCCACCGGGTGCTGTGGGTCAACCCGCACCGCGGCAAGGACGGCTACGCCCCCGTGCAGCAGGGCATCGTCGCCGCGCTGCCGCACGTCGACGGCCTCCTCGCCGGTCACTCGATGGCGACGTTCGAGGAGCTCGTCGACCGGGTTGCGGCTGCGTGAGAACCTGACCGGAGGGGCCCGGCCGCGGACCCGCCGGACCCGACGAGGCCGAGGAGACGACGATGCGTGAGGTGCTCGCGGAGCTGCGGACGTGGTGGGAGCAGGACCGTCCGATCGGGATGGGCACGGTCGTGGCGACCTTCCGCTCCGCCCCCCGGCCGCCGGGCGCCTCGATGCTCGTCGGGCCGGACGGCGAGGCCGTGGGCTCGGTCTCGGGCGGCTGTGTCGAGGGGGCGGTCTACGAGCTCGCCGAGGAGGTCGTCGCCGACGGCACGCCGCGGCTGGAGCGCTACGGCATCTCCGACGACGACGCCTTCGCGGTGGGACTGACCTGCGGCGGCATCCTCGACGTCTACGTCGAGAAGGTCGACCGCCAGACCTTCCCCGAGCTCGGGGACGTCGCCGACGACGTCGAGGCGGGGCGGCCGATCGCGGTCGCGACGGTGGTGGACCACCCCGACCCGTCCTGGGTGGGGCGGCGGATGTTCGTCCGTCCCGATGACACCAGGGGCTCCGTCGGCTCGGCGCGTGCAGACGCCGCGGTCGCCGACGACGCCCGCGGCCTGCTCGCGCAGGGGCGGAACGCGACCCTGGGCTACGGGCCCGACGGCGAACGCCGCGGCGAGGGGATGCGCGTCTTCGTCTGGGCCTTCGCGCCCGCCCCGCGGATGCTGGTCTTCGGCGCGATCGACTTCGCCGCGGCCGTCGCCCGGGTCGGGGCGTTCCTCGGCTACCACGTGACCGTCTGCGACGCCCGTCCCGTCTTCGCCACCGCCTCCCGCTTCCCGGCCGCCGACGAGGTGGTCGTCTCCTGGCCCCACAAGTACCTGCGTGCCGAGATCGAGGCCGGCCGCGTCGACGAGCGCACCGTCGCCTGCGTGCTGACCCACGACCCGAAGTTCGACGTCCCGCTGCTCGAGGTGGCGCTCGGCGAGGCCGACCTGGCGTACGTCGGCGCGATGGGCAGCCGGCGTACCCACGAGGACCGTGAGGCCCGGTTGCGCGAGGTCGGTCTGACCGAGGACCAGATCGCCCGGCTCTCCTCGCCGATCGGGCTCGACCTCGGTGCCCGCACGCCGGAGGAGACCGCGGTGAGCATCGCCGCGGAGATCATCGCCGCCCGCTGGGGTGGCTCGGGGGAGCGTCTGCGCGGGACGGACGGACGGATCCACCGCGAGCTGCCCGCGGAGCTGCGCGACGGCGCACCGGCGGAGCCGCCCCCGGGGTGAGGCGGCCGGTCCTGGTGCCCCGCTGACGGGTGCTACGTGGATGCAACCCCCCGCGTGTGACCCTGGTCACACGCCACCCGTGCGGTGGAGCCGACCCGAGACGGAGCCCGCGATGAGCCGGACCACCGTTCCCGTGACGATCACCGTCGACGGGACCCGCTACACCGACGAGGTCGAGCCACGCACCCTGCTGGTGCACTACCTGCGCGAGCAGGTCGGGAAGGTCGGGACCGTCGTCGGGTGCGACACCAGCAACTGCGGCGCCTGCACCGTCCACCTCGACGGCCGCAGCGTGAAGTCCTGCAATGTCCTCGCCGTGCAGGCCGACGGGTCCGAGATCACCACGGTCGAGGGCCTGGAGAAGGACGGTGTGCTGCACCCCGTCCAGCAGGCCTTCCACGACTGTCACGGCCTCCAGTGCGGGTACTGCACCCCCGGGATGATCATGCAGAGCATCGACCTGCTCAACGAGAACCCGGACCCCTCCGAGGAGGAGATCCGCTCCGGCCTCGAGGGCAACCTGTGCCGGTGCACCGGCTACCACAACATCGTGAAGGCCGTGCAGCAGGCCGCGGGGGGTGCGCGATGACCGTCACCGAGGACCGCCCCTCCGTCGAGCCCGAGATCGGCCAGGCGCGCAAGCGCAAGGAGGACTATCGGCTGATCACCGGCCGCACCCGCTGGACCGACAACATCGTCCTGCCGGGGATGCTGCACCTGGCCATGGTCCGCAGCCCCTTCGCGCACGCCACGATCACTGCGATCGACGCGAGCGAGGCCCGCAACGCCCCCAACGTCGTTGCCGTGCTCACCGGCGCCGACGTCGCCGAGGTGCAGGGCCCGCTGCCGTGCGCGTGGCCGATCACCGAGGACCAGAAGGCCCCCGTGCACCCGGCGATCGCGGTCGACCGGGTGGCCTTCGCCGGCGAGGTCGTGGCGGTCGTCATCGCCCGCTCCGCCGTCGCCGCGCGGGACGCCGCCGAGCTCGTCGACGTCGACTACGAGGACCTGCCTGCTGCGCTCGACCTCAAGGACGCGGCCGCCGACACCACGCTCGCGCACCCCGACCTCGGCACCAACACGTCGGCGACCTGGATCTTCGACTCCGCCGAGGCAGGCACTGGCAGCCCGGTGGAGGACGCCATCTCCACGGCCCGCGACGGCGGCATCCTGCTCGAGCGGGAGTACCGCCAGCAGCGCCTGATCCCCGCGTTCATGGAGCCCCGCTCGACCGTCGTGGACCCCACCGGCGAGCAGATCACCATGTGGTCGGCGACCCAGGTGCCGCACATCCTCAAGATCATGCTGGCGATGACCCAGGGCATCCCGGAGTCGAAGCTCCGGGTGATCGCGCCCGACGTGGGCGGCGGGTTCGGGGGCAAGCTCCAGGTGACGCCGGAGGAGGTCATCACGCTGATGGCGGCCCGCCGTACCGGCAAGCCGTGCAAGTACACCGAGACCCGCTCGGAGTCGCTGATGGCCGGCCACCACGGCCGCGACCAGTGGCAGAAGCTCACCCTCGCGGCCACGGCCGACGGCACCGTCACCGGGCTGAAGGTCGAGCTGCTCGCCGACATGGGCGCCTACCTCGGGCTGGTGACGCCGGGTATCCCGATCCTCGGTGCGTTCATGTTCAACGCGATCTACAAGTTCCCGGCGTACCACTTCTCCTGCACCAACATCTTCACCAACAAGACCTGGACCGACGCCTACCGCGGCGCCGGCCGGCCCGAGGCGACCTTCGCCATCGAGCGGCTGATGGACGAGCTGGCGCACGAGGTCGGGGTCGACCCGCTGGCGATCCGGGAGAAGAACTGGATCAAGCACGAGGAGTTCCCCTTCGCCACGGTCGCCGGGCTGGAGTACGACTCCGGCAACTACGAGGCGGCCACCGCGAAGGCACGTGAGCTCTTCGGGTACGACGAACTGCGCGCCGAGCAGAAGCGGCGGCGCGAGTCCGGTGACCCCGTCCAGCTGGGCATCGGCGTCTCGACCTTCACCGAGATGTGCGGCCTGGCGCCCTCGCGGGTGCTCGGCTCGCTCAACTACGGCGCGGGCGGCTGGGAGCACGCGAGCGTGCGGATGCTCCCCACCGGCAAGGTCGAGGTGATCACGGGGACCTCCGCGCACGGCCAGGGCCACGCGACCGCGTTCTCGCAGATCATCGCCGACCGGCTCGGCGTCGCCTTCGACGACATCGAGGTGCTGCACGGCGACACCCAGGTCTCCCACAAGGGCCTGGACACCTACGGCTCCCGCAGCCTGGTGGTCGGGGGCGAGGCGCTGGTGCGCGCGGCCGACAAGGTCATCGAGCGGGCCAGGCCGATCGCGGCCCACATGCTCGAGGCGTCCGCCGATGACCTGGACTTCGAGGCCGGCCGGTTCTCGGTGCGTGGCACCGACCAGGGCGTCGCGATGGCCGAGATCGCGCTCGCGGTCTTCGCCGCCCACGACCTGCCCGACGGGGTCGAGCCCTCGCTGGACGCGGAGGCGACGTACGACCCGGTGAACTTCAACTACCCGCACGGCACGCACCTGTGCGCGCTGGAGATCGACACCGAGACCGGCGGGGTGCGGATGCGCAAGTACGCCTGCGTGGACGACATCGGCAACGTCATCAACCCGCTCATCGTCGCCGGGCAGGTGCACGGCGGGCTCGTGCAGGGGATCGCGCAGGCGCTGTGGGAGGAGGCGGTCCACGACGACGCCGGCACGCTGGTCTCGGCCTCGTTCGTCGACTACCTCGTGCCGACCGCGGCCGACACGATCAGCTTCGACATCGAGCACACCACCACCCCGGCGCTCACCAACTCGCTGGGCACCAAGGGAGTCGGTGAGGCGGGCACCATCGCCTCGACCCCGGCCGTGGTGAACGCGGTGGTCGACGCGCTGCGGCCGTTCGGGGTCTCCGACGTACGGATGCCGTGCACGCCGGAGCGGATCTGGAAGGCCATCCATGCCCGGGACGGCGCCGACGACGGAGGGGGTGCGACCGCGGAGGCGGCGATGCCCCACTTCGACGAGGACCAAGCGGGCGCGAACGACGAAGGAGCAGGCCGATGATCCCCGCGCAGTTCGAGTACGCCGCCCCGACCACGGTGGAGGAGGCCGTTCGCCTGCTCGCCGAGGCCGGTGACGAGGCCAAGATCCTGGCCGGTGGCCAGAGCCTGCTCCCGGTGCTCCGGATGCGCCTCAACGCGCCGGAGATGGTGATCGACCTCGGGCGGATCGAGGCGCTGCGGGGGGTGCGCGACGACGGTGACGCCATCGTCGTCGGCGCGATGACCACCCACGCCGACGTGCACGCAGACCCGCTCGTGCGCGAGCACGCGGCGCTCGTCACCGAGGCGGTCAGCCACCTCGCCGACCCGCAGGTCCGCCACCGCGGCACCTTCGGCGGCGCGCTCGCCCACGCCGACCCGGCCGGTGACCTCGGGGCGCCGGCCCTCGCGCTCGGGGCGACCTTCACCATGGTCGGTCCGCACGGGTCGCGCACGGTGGAGGGTGAGGACTTCTTCGAGGACCTCTTCACCACCGCGCTGGCCGAGGACGAGATCCTCACCGAGATCCGGATCCCCAAGCACACCGGCTGGGGCGCCCACTACGAGAAGTTCGTCCGGGTCGCCCACCAGTGGCCGATCGTGGCCGTGGCCGCGGCCGTGCGTGCCGAGGGCGGGACCATCGCCGAGGCGCGGGTCGGGCTGACCAACATGGGGTCGGTGCCGCTGCGTGCCCGCGCGGTCGAGGACGCGCTCGTCGGCAAGCCTGCGACGGCGGAGGCGGTGGCCGAGGCCGCGGCGCTCGCTGCCGACGGCACCCAGCCGCCCAGCGACCTCAACGGCGACGCCGACTACCGGCGCCACCTCGCCACGGTGCTCACCCGCCGGGCCGTGCTCGCCGCGGCGGGAGCGTGAGCGGATGGAGCTGACCCACCGGTTCACCGTCCCGGCCGGCATCGACGCGACCTGGGCGGCGTTCGAGGACGTCGAGCAGCTGGCCGCCTGCTTCCCTGGGGCCACCATCACCGGGGTCGAGGGCGAGACCTTCACCGGCACCTGCAAGGTCAAGCTCGGCCCCATCGCGCTCGTGTACGGCGGGTCGGGGACGTTCGTCTCCCGTGACCGGGACGCTGGGACCTTCCGCGTCGAGGCGAAGGGCAAGGACAAGCGCGGCAACGGCACGGCCGGCGCGACGGTCCTGGCCTCCTTCTCCGACCAGGGGGAGAGCACGGAGGTCGAGGTGCGCACCGACCTGGCCATCACCGGCAAGCCCGCGCAGTTCGGGCGCGGGGTCATGCAGGACGTCTCCGACAAGCTGCTCAACCAGTTCGTCGCCTGCCTGCAGGAGAAGGTCGGCGACCGGATCGACGAGGCGGCGGCGGCCGCCGCGCCGGCTGTCACCCCGCCCCCACCTCCGCCACCCCGGCCGGCGTCACCGACCGACGACGCTGTCGACCTCGGGGCGGCGGTGCTGCCGGTGCTCGCGCGCACCTACGGCCCGAAGCTGCTGGTGGGACTCGTGGTGCTGTACCTGCTGAAGCGGCTGTTGGGCCGGCGTACGAAGGGCTGATCGGGGAAGGTCGCAGTCACCTGGTGACTGCGGGACTCCCCGACGGTGTGCGGACCGTCCTCCACAGGCGGCGCCTTGTCCGGTGCGCCGGGACCGCCGACGGTGCAGGGTCCTGGGGTGCTGCCCGATCTCCTCGCCGACCAGGCTGGCGTCGTGTCCCGTCGACAGTTGCGCGCGGCGGGCCTCGTCGATCACGACGTCCGACGCCTGGTCCGCCGCCGTGAGTTGGTGGCCCTGCATCCTGGCGTGTACGTCGACCACACCGGACCGTTGACGTGGCAGCAGCGGGCGTGGTCGGCGGTGCTCTTCGCGTGGCCCGCCGCGCTCCACGGCGCCTCGGCGATCCGCGCCGACCGGGGACCCGGGTACCGGGCAGAGGAGAGCCGGGGCCCGGTCCATGTCGCAATCGACCACAGTCGGCGGGTGCGGTCGGTGCCGCTGGTACGGGTGCACCGGGTCGTCGACCTCGCCACGCAGGTTCGGTGGAACCTCGGGCCGCCGCGTCAGCGCCACGAAGACGCCGTCCTTGACCTGGCCATCCGTGCCCGGAGCGCGTCGGTGCTCGACGCCGTCGCGGTGCTCACCGACGCGGTCAACGCCCGGTGTACCACTGCCGGCCGTCTCCACGCGGCGCTCGGCCGTCGCTCACGGGTGCCGGAGCGCCTGTGGTGGCAGCAGCTTCTGAACGACCTCGCCGAGGGCACGTGCTCGGTGCTCGAGCACGCCTACCTGACCAGGGTCGAGCGACCCCACGGACTTCCTCGTGGGGAGCGGCAGCGCCGGGTCGTGGCGGCGTCCGGAGTGCTCTATCGCGACGTCGAGCACGGGAACGGCTTCGTGGTCGAACTCGACGGCAGGATCGTGCACAGCACGGCAGCGGCCTGGGATGCCGACCGTGAGCGCGACCTGGACGCAGCGCTCCTGGGTGACCGCACGACGAGGCTGTCCTACGGGCAGGTGTGCGACCGACCGTGCGAGACGGCGATGAAGGTGGCGCTGCTGCTGAGGCGGGCCGGCTGGGCGGGTCAGCCCCGTCGGTGCCCGCGCTGCCCGTGATCGGGGAGTCTCGCAGTCACCAGGTGGCTGGTGGATTCCCCGATCGTTCGGTCAGAGGCCGAGCTCGCGGTCCAGGCGTCGGATCTGGCCGCGGGCGAGGGCGACGAGCGGCGAACCGGAGCGCAGCACCCGCTCCTGGGCGATCCACATCTCGCGGTCGTCGACGCCCCACGGAGACCGGGTCCAGGTGGCCATCAGCAGCGGATCACCGCTGGCGAGCACGGCGTGGCGCAGCTCGGCCTCGAGGGTGTCGCGCACGGCGGTGACGCCGGGTGCGTGGGAGTGGGGCAGGACCGGGCTGCGGTACCGACGTACGGCGGCCGCGACGTCGCCGGCGACGAGCAGCGCCTCGACGGTGCGCCAGTCGCCGCTGGCCTCGGAGGCCAGCCGGTAGGGGCGGGAGAGCACGAGCTCCTCGCCCAGGAGGTGGCGCAGCCGGTTGAGCTCGGCGCGCAGCGTGCCGACGGGCGGGTCGCCGTCGTAGAGCAGCGTGGCGAGCTCCTCACCGCTGAGGCCGGCGGGGTGCGCGGCGAGGAGCAGCAGGATCTCGCTGTGGCGGGGGCTCAGGGAGATGCTGCGGGCGGGGCGTCCCGGGCGGAGGAACGTGAGCGCGGTGGTGTGCCGGCCGAGGGTCTCCAGGTGCAGCGACGGAGTGACGAGCGCCCGGACCGGGGGGTCGCCGCGCCCGTCCGGGAACCGGGCGTCGGCGGCGGCGCGGGCGGCCTGGCGGGCCAGCTCAGCCTCGGCCATCCGTGCCGCCGCGCGGACCATGGCGACGGTCTGCGGGGAGTCGATCTGGGCACCGCCGGTGATGTCGAGGACACCGAGGATCGTGCCGCCGACGGGGTCGTGGATGGGGCTGGCCACGCAGTTCCAGCGCTGCACCGAGTGGCGGAAGTGCTCCCCGCCGGTGACCACGGCGGGCTGGTCGAGGGCGAGGGCGAGGCCGGGTGCGTTGGTGCCGGCGAGCCGTTCGTCCCAGTTGCTGCCCTCGACGAACCCGATGGACTCCGCGCGGGTCAGCGCCTCGCGGTTGCCGCAGACCCACAGCAGCTGACCGACCTCGTCGGTCACCGCCATCACCGCGTCGCAATCGACGGCGGCTTGGCCGAGCACCTCGTCGAGGAGCGGGAAGACGGAGGCGAGCCGGTGCGCCGAGCGGCGCTCCTGGAGCTCGTCGAGCGGCAGCGTGACCGGGGCCTCGGTGACGTCGACACCGACGCCCGCGGCCGCGGAACGGTGCCAGGAGTCGAGCACGACGGTGCGGATCCCCGGGCCCCCGATGTGGTCCATGTCACCAGTAGACCTCGCCGGCCCTGAAACCTCACCCCTTGACTTCGGGCCCCCGGGGCGCCACGAGCTCACCCAGCGGGGCAACGGCGATGCCGCTGACCTCGCAGACCCAGGTTGGATCGGGTCCGCCGAGGTCGGGGTGCACGTAGAGGGAGTGCGGGTCCAGCGCGTCGCACGCCGAGCACAGCGGCCAGCGCCCTCGGGTCTCGAGCAGGGCGTCCTGCACGTCCTGGGCGACCAGCCCCGCGACGTACGCCGCACCCTCCGGCCACTGGTCGGTCCACCAGCGGCGGGTGGCGACGGCGTCCTCCAGGGCGGAGACCGAGCCGGGGTCGGCGGCACCGGTGCTCTCGAGGTCGTGGAGCACCTGCGCGCGGGCGGCGGCGAGGACGGGGTCGGTGTCGGGGATGTCCATTGCCGCCCATTGTGCGTCGTGGGTGCGAGCATGGGGGCATGTCCCTCCCGTCCGGCGCCGCCCCCGGACCGGCGCTGCTCGAGGTGGCCGTCGTCGGACCCCGTGACGTGCCCGGCGCCCAGGAGGGTGGCGCGGACCGGCTTCGGCTCTCGGCCGGTGGCCCCGACGACCTCTCGCCCGAGCCTGCCCTCGTCTCGGCCGTGTGCCGCGAGAGCGCGGTGCCGGTACGGGTCGTGCTCCGGCTCGACGACTCCCTGACCACCACCGGCGGCGGGTTCCAGCGGCTGGCCGGGCTGGGGGAGAGCTACGTCTCCGCAGGCGCCGAGGGGGTCGCCTTCGGCTTCCTCGACCGTGACCTCGAGGTCGACGTCGAGACCTGTGCCGCGCTGGCCGAGCGGCTGCACGGGGTGCCGTGGACCTTCTCCCGTGCCGTCGACTCGGTGCTCGAGCCGCACCGGGCCTGGCGCCGCCTGCCTGCCCTGCCCGGCCTCACCGCCGTGCACTCGGCGGGCTCGCCCCAGGGGCTCGGTGTCGGGTACGACGACCTGCTCGCCCTGGCCGGGGAGCCGGGTGTGGCCGCGCTGCTGATGCCCGGCGGTGGTCTCGCCGCCGAGCAGGTGCCGTGGTTCGTGCGCGCGGGCGTGCGTCAGTTCCACCTGGACGTCCAGGCGCGACCCGGGGGCAGCGAGAAGGCCTATGTCGACGTCGCGCTGGTGCGCTCGTGGCGACTGCTGCTCGACGACGCCGTCGCGGCGGCCGAGGCCCGCCCCGGCGGCACGAGCGGCACAGGGCGCACGACCGCGTGATCCTGGTCGACCCGCCGTCGGTGCCGGCCCGCGGCCGGCTGTGGTCCCACCTCGTCAGCGACACCTCCCTGGCCGAGCTGCACGCCTTCGCCGATCGGGTCGGCATCCCGCGGCTGGCCTTCGACCGCGACCACTACGACATCCCCGCCGACCGGTACGACGCGCTGGTCGGGGCCGGTGCCGTGCCCGTCCCGGCCAAGGAGCTCGTCGTCCGGCTGGCGGCGT
>JAUYLL010000053.1 GCA_030698375.1 Nocardioides sp.
AGAGCCCGAAGGCGAGGAGGAGCCCGAGGACGACGCCGAGGACGAGGACGAGGAGGAGCCCGAGGACGACGCCGAGGACGAGGACGAGGAGGAGCCCGAGGACGACGCCGAGGACGAGGACGAGGAGGAGCCCGAAGAGGAGCCCGAGGAGGAGGAGGAGCCCGAAGACGAGGAAGAGGTCGAGGACGAGCCCGAAGACGACGAAGAGGTCGAGGACGAGGACGAAGAGCCCGAGAAGCCCCGCCGTCGGCGTCGTGCCGGCTGACCCGCCCGACATTCCCGAGAAGGAGATACTGGCATGAGCATTCAGCCCACCCAGCGTCGCGCAGGCGGCGGCTACCTTGAGCGTCCGGCCCCCAGCGGCCTGGCCGACGTCATCGAGATCATCCTCGACAAGGGCATCGTCATCGACGCCTACGTCCGCGTGTCCCTCGTTGGAATCGAGCTCCTCACCATCGACGCCCGGATCGTGATCGCCAGCGTCGACACCTACCTCCGATTCGCGGAGGCGACCAACCGCCTCGACCTGCTCGAACAGGGTGGCGGCAAGCCGCTCGACGAGTTCATCGGCAACATGCAGGAGAGCGGTGCCGGCCGCAAGGTCAAGGGCGCGGTTAGCGGCGCCAAGAAGGCCATCACAGGCGGTGGCAGTGACGACGACGAGGACGATGACGACAGCTCCCGTCGCCGTCCCGCCAAGAAGTCCTCGTCGCGACGCAGGTCTGAGGCGTGAGCACCGGATCTGTCATGGAGGTGGAAGCCGGGGAGGAGCTGACCACCGGCTGGTGTGTGTACGGCGTCGTGCCCGCACACACCGGCCGGGTGCCGAACGACCTCACCGGCATCGACGACGCCCCTCTGGACCTGGTCGTCCACGGCGACATCGCAGCGGTGGTCGGGGAGATGCAGCTCGAACGGCCCCCGGGCCGACGCGCTGACCTGATGGCCTACAGCAAGGTGGTCGACGCGCTCGCCGACGCCGGCCCTGTCGTGCCGGTGCGGTTCGGATCGGTGCTCCCTGACGCGGACAGCATCGTGGAGGCCGTGCTGGCCCCCGACGAGCCTCTGTTCGTCGACCTGCTCGACCAGCTGGTCGGGCGCCGTCAGTTCATCGTCAGGGCGGCGTACCACGACGAGGTGGCGCTCACCGAGATCGTCCGCTCCGACCCCGGGGTGGCCGCACTGCGCGCGCACACGCGTGACTTGCCCGAAGACGCGGCGTACGCCGACCGGGTCCGGCTGGGCGAGCTGGTGGCCCGGGCCATGGAGGCCAAGGTCGAGGTCGACGCCGAGATCCTGGCTGACGCGATCGTGCCGTTCACCGCGGCGCACCGGGTCACCCTCGGCTCGGGTGCGGACAACCTCGTCACGGTCGCCGTGCTCGTCGACGACGACCGACGCGAGGAGTTCGAGGAACAGCTCGAGGGCCTCGCCGAGGCGGTGCACGAGCGGATCCGGCTGCAGCTGATCGGACCGAGCGCGCCGTACGACTTCGTGGGAGAGGCCTGATGGGACTGATCACGGGCCTGCTCGGTCTGCCGCTCGCGCCCCTCCGGGGCACGATCGCGGCGGCCGAGCAGATCCTTCAGCACGCGGAGGACGAGTTCTACGACCCCGCGACGATCCGCGCCCAGCTCGCCGAGGTGGACCGGCAGCGGGAGGCGGGCGAGCTGAGCGACGACGAGGCCATCGCCTGGGAAGACGAGCTCGTCGAACGCCTGATGGTCGGCCAGAACCGACCACGGAAGGAGTGACATGGCCACGGCCAAGAAGACCAGCAGCAGTGACGGCACGGCGAAGAAGTCGTCGGGAAGCAGCAGTGACTCTGCCGACAAGTCCGCGAGCAAGAAGATCGCGAGCAGCACCCCCCGCAAGCGCAGCAGTGCCCCGCGGGCCGAGGCGCCGAAGCGGAAGGGTGCGCAGCAGCTCGCCGCCGAGGCGACCCGTCAGCTGCTCGAGATGACGGGCAAGGACCCGGAGGGGATCAGCGGCCTGCGCCGCTCCGACGACGGTTGGATCGTCCAGGTCGAGGTGCTGGAGCTGGCCCGGATTCCCAACACCACCGACGTGCTCGCCACCTACGAGGTCGAGGTCGACTCCGACGGCGAGCTGCTGGAGTACCGCCGGGTGCACCGATACGTCCGCGGCGTGCCAGGGGAGGACGGACGATGAGTGAGAACCAGGCCCCCGTCCCCGGCCCGCGCCCCTACTCCACGCCCGTGGGCCAGGCCGGCCGGCCACAGCCGGCCAACTTGGCCGACATCCTCGAACGGGTCCTCGACAAGGGCATCATCATCGCTGGCGACATCCAGGTGAACCTGCTCGACATCGAGCTGCTGACGATCAAGATCCGTCTGCTCATCGTGTCGGTCGACAAGGCCCAGGAGATGGGCATCGACTGGTGGCGCAACGATCCGATGTTCAGCTCGAGCGCGCGCGAGTTGCAGGCCGAGAACGAGGAGCTGCGCCAGCGGCTCGATGAGCTCGAGTCCGGCAGCAGCTCGAACGGCTCCGGGCAGGGCGCCTCGTCGGGTCGCAAGGAGGGTTCGCGTGCCTGAGACCGGTCGCTATCTCTACGCCATCACCCGGCACCTCGACCCCGAGGTGCTGGTCGACATCCCCGGACTCGACGGGGGCCACCTCGACGTGGTCGAGCACCGCGGCCTCGCGGTCGTGGTGAGCAGCGTCGATCTCGACGAGTACGGCGAAGAGGGCCTCACCCGCAACCTAGAGCGCCTCGAGTGGCTCGAGGAGGTCGCCCGGCGTCACGACGCCGTTGTCCAGGCGCTCGCCGTCAAGGGCCCCACCGCGCCCCTGCGTCTGGCGACCATCTGTCACGACGATGCCGGCGTCCGCCGCCGCGTCGACGAGTGGCACACGGCCCTCCAGCAGGTCCTCGACCGAGTCGACGGACGGATGGAGTGGAGCATCAAGGTGCTCACCCCCGCCCGCAAGCCCGAGCCGGCCGCAGCGGTTCCCGCCGGAGGTGAGAAGCCCCGCGGAGCGGAGTACCTGCGCCGCAAGAAGGCCCAGGCCGAGGCGCGCCTGGCCGACGACGAGGTCGCCCTGCACACCGTGGAGCAGATCCACCAGACGCTGGCGTCCCGCACCGTCGCGTCCCGACGTCTGCCGCCACAGGACCCGCGACTCACCGGCCACGAGGGAACCATGGTGCTCAACGCCGCCTACCTCGTCGACGCCCTGGACGAGCAGGCGTTCCTCTCCGAGGTGCAGGCGCTCCAGGCTGCCCACCCCGGTCTGGTCCTTGATCACCGCGGCCCCTGGCCGCCGTACTCCTTCGCGATGCTGGAGCAGGGATGACCACCGCCGCCGTCACCGAGACCGAGTCCCGGGCCCTGGGAGAGGTCGCGCTCGTCGACCTGTTGGACCGGCTGCTCGGGACGGGCGTGGTGCTCGCCGGTGACATCACCATCTCGCTCGCCGGCGTAGACCTCGTCGAGGTGCGGCTGCACGCCCTGATCAGCACCGTCCGCTCCGAGATGGCGAGGCAGCGATGACCGACCGACGTGGCCTGCTGCCCCAGCGCCTGGAGACCGACTCCGAGTCGGTCGAGCGCGACCTGTTCAAGCTGGTGCTCACCATCATCGAGCTCGTGCGGCAGCTGATGGAGAAGCAGGCGCTCCGCCGCGTGGACGAGGGCGACCTCACCGATGAGCAGGTCGAGGGGCTCGGCACCGGCCTGATGCACCTCGAGGAGGCGATGAACGAGCTGAAGGCGCGCTATGACCTGACCACCGAAGACCTCAACCTCGATCTCGGCCCTCTGGGGCGGTTGCTCGACACATGAACCTCATGAAGGAGGTGGCGGCATGAGGAGACTCCGCGCTCTGGCGGCCGGCGCGCTGTGCGAGTCGACGGTCCGGTCGAGGTGAGCGAGCATGCCCACTCCCCCGCGCGCCGGCGCTTCTCGCGTGCAAGACAGCGAGGCACACGACCCGTCACCTGCTGAGCCGCCGCTGACCAGCTTCCTCGACCTCCTGGCGGCCACGGAGTGCAAGAGCACCGCAGAGCTGGACCTGTTGCTCTACTCCTCCTTCGACCTCGAGCCCTGGGTCCTCGAAGGTGGACCGGGTCATGTCGTGGTGACGGTCCGAGACCGGGGAGTGGAGGTGCGATTCCCCTGCACGACGAGAGAGTTCTGGGAGGCGGTCACCCTTCTCGAGGAAGAGGTGCGGCGACGACTCGAGGACGCAGCGGACGACGACTGACTGGCCCAGGAACCCCCTGACGGCCCCACCAAGAGGAGGACAGATGAAGGCTCAGGAATGGCAGGAGAAGCAGGAAGAGATGCGTCGCGAGGTCGTGGCACACCTCCTTGAGCGCGTGGCCAAGGACACCTACCCCTCCACCACGATGCTCGACCTCATCGAGCAGTCGATGGGGCCTGAGGACGTGGAGCAGTACGTCGACGTGCTCATGGAGAAGGTCACGCAGGACCAGTACCCGAGCTATGCCCTGATCGATCGGCTGCGGCAGCAGGTCGGGCTGCACCCGGCATCCCGCCAGTGACGACGTGACGCGAGCGGATGGGATGGCGGTCGGCACCAGCGCTGCATCGCCTCTCGCTGGCCGGGTCCGGCTCAGGTCTTGCGGGGCAACCGGATGGCGAGGGCTCGGAGCTCGATCGAGCTGCGCACGACGGCTGCCCTGGCCACGTGGGAGCGGCGAAGCCAGTCGTCTGCGTTGCCGGTGGTGAGCCGCTCGGCCTGTGAGACGGCCTCGCCGAGCAGCGAGTCCATCGTCGCGATGGCCCGCTGCAACGAGGCCGTGGGGACGTCACTCGTGCTGGGAGCTGCGGCCGCGGCGCACAGTGCTGGGGTGTCCCGATTTCCGATGGCCGCCTCGGCCGCAGCCAGGCGCCGGTAGCGATCGGCCGCGACCTCTTCACCAGGCAGGGCGCAGCTGCCGTGCGCCGTGCTGAGCGTGTCGAACACGTAGGCGTGGCCGAGACCGAGCTCGGAGTGGAAGTACCACTCCTGCGCCTCGTCGTGGAGGAACGCCCAGATGTCGTTGACAGCGCGCTGCCCGGAACGGTTCAGGATGCCCTCTGTCGGCAGCCGGTACCGGCACTGGTGGCGGCGACGGTCGAGGGACGCGCTGTCCATGAGCGTGAGCGGCCGGGTGAGCTGCTGGAGCGGGAGCCAGAGGTTCACCAGCATCAACGGCGAGCGCCGGTTGAAGCTGTCGGGCGCATCGTGGCGCAGAAGCCTCGGCGCGTGGCCCCGCATCAGTTGGCGGATCGGTGTGCCGAGGACGTCCTGGTCGGCATGGACATTGACCGCGCCGCCGTGGCGGATCTCGTCGTCGGCGCCCTTGTGCACGTCGAGGCCAGCTGGCCCCTCACTGCGAAACAGCAGCCCCTCGGGGGCGACGTGGAGGATCAGCAACTGGGTGCCGTCGCGGAGGCGAAGCCGGGCTCGGCTGAGCGCGTGACGGATGGCTGCCTCGTCATCGGGCGTCATCCGTTGGTCGTGGAGCACGCCCCCGAGCGTGTCGTGCAGGCCTCGGCGGTCGGGCAGGTCGCCGATCGCGAAACCTGCCTCGTCGAGGCTCGGCTGCTGAGCGTTGGGCGCGGCGAGGTCACGGAGCTCGCAGGGGTGCGCGGCGAGGGTCGTGTGGTCAAGCGGCGCGGGCTCGATGGTGGTGGACCGACGAACGCCAGGCCGCTCGTGATCGGAGCCGACGCGTTCCGGGCGAGCGAAGTGGAGGGTAGAGGTGACTATCGACATACCCACCAGTGTGCAAGACATCTCTTGCGCGGCGCAAGAGGTATCTTGCGTCTATGGCGACCGACACGCGTGCACGGATCATGGACCGGTCGCTGGAGTTGTTCGCCCGCCAGGGTGTGGCCGGCACGACCGTCGTCGAGATCGAAGAGGCTGCGGGCCTGTCACCGGGCAGCGGCAGCTTCTACCGGCACTTCACGAACAAGGAGGCGGTCCTCGCCGCCGTCGTCGAGCGCGAGGTAGCTCGGGCCGCAGCCGAGCGCGAGACCCGGATCGGTACGCCCGAACGGCTCGAGGTCACCTATCGCCGGACCTTCGACGAGCTCGTGCGCCTGCAGCCGCTGATCGAGATCGTCGCCCGGGAGGGGCGGCAACGGCCGGGTCTGCTCGAGCCGCTGCAGCGCATCCTCGCCGAGGGCGGGGCGCGCGCCGAGAGCACGCTGCTCGCAGAGCGGATGGAGCGGGGGGAGGTCGCGGAGGAGGACGCCGAGGCCCTGGCTGCGATCGCCATGCTCGCCCTTGTCGGCCACCACCTGGCCGAGAACTTCTTCGGAGCACCGATCGGCGCGGACCGAGAGCGATTCGTCGAAACGCTCGCTCGGATGGTCCGAGGTCACGCATTCTGAAGCATCAGACCCACGCCGGCAGGGTGCACACCAGCCGGTGGGCAGCCGATGAGAGAGCGACAAGTCCGGGCACCTGGACCGAGACTCGTCGCCCGCGAAGCCGACTGCGGTAGCCATCAGTTGTGGGCAGCCGCCGGCACCCATCGCGACCGAATGAACAGCTCACGCGCGTGATTTCAGGCCGCGCAGCCATGACCCCCTAAACTCGCAGCCGCCCAGCGAGCACTACAACGCTGGCAACGGGCGCGTGCATGTGGTCTTCCACAATCAATTCCGCACGTCCCGGGCCTCTGGAGTTCAGGACATTAGTTCTGACCTGCGGTTCCGAAACTTCTAGTCGGCACGACCACCCCCTGACCCGGAATGCCACCCCTCGCTCGCGGAACGTGCCGTCGATGTCGAGGCTCTCGGATCCTCCTAAGCACATCTCGGCAGGTGTTGCGAACGTCCGGTGCTCCGATCTCGACGGCAAGGCAGTCGGCACCACCCGCCGGCCCCACTCCTGAGCATCAGGAAGGCTCTTGGCACGGTTCAGGTTCGCTCGCGGGGTCTTGGGGCGCGGAGGCACACAGCGCTAGCGTCACTCTCACGGTCGTGGAGTACTCCCGGTCGCCGACGGTGTAGCGCTGCCAGGGTTTCTGGAGGGTGGAGGAGGAACCCCACAGCGACACTCCCGTCTGGTAGGTCTACGCGGTCGCCGACTCGCTCTGCCATGTCATCGGTGCATAGGACTTGCAGTGGAGTAACTCGGCCGACTTCGGGTGGGTTGGAAATAACCACCCTGGTGCGATACACGACGCGCCGTGGTGACCCGCGAGCACGTCCCGTAGTACTCGCGGTAGCGCCAGGTGGTCCGGGCCGTGTGGTTGACGTCAGTGAATACCGGGGAAACCGATTCGCTGCTGGACTTCGCCTGGGCGCCTGCTTCGTTGTATGCAGTGCCGACGCCGAGACTGTGGCTGCTGCCGATGCTGTACAAGAGCCTGCCGGTCATGCCGTTCGTGCAGCAGACCCTCCTGGGCAACTTCCCGGTTTCGTCGTCTCCCAGCGCCCCACACCGGGCGTGCGCGCGACAGGCCAGCGTGTCACGCTC
>JAUYLL010000063.1 GCA_030698375.1 Nocardioides sp.
GAGGCGCAGGCGGAGGACCCGGCCCGCGGGGCGGCACTCGTGCTCCCCGGGAGCGGGTTCGCACACCACGACTGGGGATGGACCCTCGACGAGCCGCTCGTGGTGCTCGGCGGTGTCCGGGTCGTCGCTCGGAGCCAGGTACCCCTGGTGCCCGGCCAGACGATCAGGTTCCTCGACGCGCTCGACCGGGACCTGACCCGTGGGTCGGCGGGCGGCGCACTCGTCGACCAGCTCACCCGGGCAGGCATCGGTCACGTGGTCGTGCGGCACGACCTCGACCGCGCCGCCACCGGCTCGCCCGATCCCGCGGCGACCCTGGCCGCGCTGGAGCGTGCGGGCCTGGAGCCCGAGGCTGCTTTCGGGGGGAGCGAGGAGCAGCCGGCCGTGCAGGTCTTCGCCGTACGGGCCGCGGCCTCCCTCCCCGTCGTGCGGACCACGGAGGCGAAGGACGTCCTGCAGGTGGCCGGCGCCCCGGAGACCGCGCTGGGCCTGCAGGACCTCGGTCTCCTCCAGCCGGGACAGGCGACCGTCCTCGCCGGGGACGCGACGCCCGACGGCGGTGCGTCCGACGCAGGCCTGGACGTGTCGACCGATGGGGCCCAGCGCCGCGAGCGGGCGTTCGGTCGCGTCGACGAGTCCACGTCGGTGGTCCTCGGGCCTGACGACCCGTGGCGGGTGCGTCGTGCCGCGCATGACTACCCCGGCGCGGACGACGAGCAGCCCGTGGTGGCCGGGTACCGGGGGCTCGCCTCGGTCACCGCCTCCTCGTCCCAGGGGTACGCCGACACGTTCGGACCGGTCACCCCGCAGGACGGACCGCACGCCGCGATCGACGGCCTGCTCGACACCCGGTGGGTCAGCTCGGTCGTCACCCGCGGGGACCGGCAGTGGTGGCGGGCCCGGTTCTCCTCGCCACGCGTCGTCCGCGAGGTCGAGGTGCTGCCGGCCGTGCAGGACGGCGCGCTGCTCACGATCCGCAGCATCGAGGTCGTCGCCGGAGACCAGCGGCGTGAGGTGCAGGTCCCGGCCGGAGGAGCGCCGGTGCGGGTCGCTCTCGACGGCAGCCGTGTGCCGTCCGTGGAGGTGCGGATCACCGGCGTCCGCAACCGGGACACCCGAGGGCGGGTCGGGCTGCGGGAGATCTGGATCAACGGCACAGGCGCGGAGCGCCACCTGGTGGCCCCGGCGGAGGTCGACGCGCGGACGGCCTGGGCCGCTCGCACCGTGCCGGCGCGCCGGGCCTGTCTGCCTCGTGGGCGTCTCCCGGACTGCTCGACCGACCGGATCCGCAGCGCGGAGGAAGCGGACGGGATGGTGCGGCGCTGGACTTTCACCGAGGGGGGCCGCTGGCAGCTGGGCGGTCGTGCGCTGGCACGCGCCGGGTTGGCGGCCAGTCGCCTCCTGGAACCGCTCGACCGGCAGCAGACCGTGATCGCGACCTCGGTGTTCGGCGACGACCCGCAGGTGTCGGCGCGGTTCGCCCACGACGGTGACCCGCGCACGGCGTGGCTCTCGGCGGGTCAGGACCGGGTGCCGGCTCTGGTCCTCCAGTGGGACCGGCCCCGTCGGGTGCGGGGCCTGCGGGTGGTCGCCGCCACCGGCCCGGCCGCGGACCTCGCTCCCGTCGCTGCCCTGGTGCGCAGCGGCGCGGGCGTGCAGCGGGTCGCCCTCGGCGGCGAGGTCGCGGTGCCGCTGGACCCGGTCCGCACCCGTCGGCTGGAGATCGCCTTCGTGCCGCGGGAGGGCCGGGACCGGGTCGCGGTCGGTGAGCTCCAGCTGCTCGGCCCGGACGTGACCGTGCCCTTCGACCCCGCCACCCCGACCGGCGCGGTGTGCGGGCTCGGTCCGCCGGTGCAGGTGGCCGGGCGAAGCCTGCCCACGCGGGTGGCCGGGACGATGGGTGACGTCGTCGACGGCACCCCGCTGACCTGGTCGACCTGCGACCCGGGTGCGCCCGGTGACGAAGGTGCTGAGGACGAGGCAGCGGGGGAGGCGGAGGTCGCCCCCGTGGACCGGGGCACGGCGGTCGAGATCCCGGCAGGCACACACGACGTGCGCGCCGCCCCGAGCGCGGAGTTCGCGGCGCTCACCCTCGGGGCCCGGCCGTCCGGGGCCGACCCCCCGGACGCGGGGGAGGGTGCCGCCCGCGACGTCACCGTCCGGGGCTGGGAGGACGACCGCCGGACCCTGCAGATCGCCGCGGGTCCCCGCGCCCTGCTGTGGCTGCCGCACTCGCTGAGCGACGGGTGGGTCGCAGAGCTGGACGGCGAACGTCTCGAGGCGCAGCGGGTCGACGGGTGGCAGCAGGGCTGGTGGCTGCCCGCCGGGGCGGGAGGGGCCGTGGAGATCCGGTTCGCGCCGCAGGGCACGTACGACGTGGTGCTCCCCGGCGGTCTCGCCGTCAGCAGCGCCGTGCTCCTCGCAGGTCTGCTCACCCTCCCGGGTGCCGTACGCCGCTCGCGGGAGCGGCCGACTCGTCCGTGGCCCGCCGCCCGGCCGACGGCACGCGGCCGGCGGGTGCGTGCCCGCCGGCTGTCCCTGGTGGCGCTGCTGGTCGTGTGGGGGGTCGTGGCCGGCCCCGTCGCCGCCCTGGCGACGGGGGTCGCCCTGGCCGCCGTGCGGCGCCGGCGGGTGCAGTGGTGGCTCGTCGCGGTCCTCGGCGCTGCACCGTTACTGGCCACGCTGCTCGACCTCGGTGGCGGGTGGTGGCAGGTCGGGCTCGC
>JAUYLL010000105.1 GCA_030698375.1 Nocardioides sp.
GACTGCCCTGGGGAGCCTGCGGAGCGGCGCCACCACCGGCGGCCGCCGCGGGCGGCTCCTCGGTGCGGCGCCGCAGCACGGTGCCCTCGTCGCGCTTCTTCGGCTGCCCGCCGTCGAAGCCGGCAGCGATGACGGTCACCCGCACCTCGTCGCCGAGCGCGTCGTCGATGGTCGCGCCGAAGATGATGTTGGCGTCGGCGTGCGCGGACTGTGCCACCAGCGCAGCCGCCTCGTTGATCTCGAACAGGCCGAGGTCCGAGCCGCCCGCGATCGAGAGCAGCACGCCGTACGCGCCGTCGATCGATGCCTCGAGCAGGGGGCTGGAGACGGCCATCTCCGCGGCGGCGACCGAGCGGTCCTCACCGCGGGCCGACCCGATGCCCATCAGCGCCGACCCGGCGTTGGACATCACCGACTTCACGTCGGCGAAGTCCAGGTTGATCAGGCCGGGGGTGGTGATCAGGTCGGTGATGCCGGAGACGCCCTGCAGGAGCACCTGGTCGGCCTGCTTGAAGGCGTCCAGCACGCTCACGTTGCGGTCGCTGATGGAGAGCAGGCGGTCGTTGGGGATCACGATGAGGGTGTCGACCTCGTCGCGCAGCGCGGCGATGCCCTCCTCGGCGGAGTTCGCGCGACGCCGGCCCTCGAAGGCGAAGGGGCGCGTCACGACGCCGATCGTCAGGGCTCCGAGGGAACGAGCGATGCGGGCGACCACGGGTGCACCACCGGTGCCGGTGCCGCCACCCTCGCCGGCGGTCACGAACACCATGTCGGCGCCCTTGATGACCTCCTCGATCTCGTCGGCGTGGTCCTCGGCGGCCTGTCCCCCGACGTCGGGGTCGGCGCCGGCGCCGAGCCCGCGGGTCAGTTCGCGGCCGATGTCGAGCTTGACGTCGGCGTCACTCATCAGGAGTGCCTGTGCGTCGGTGTTGATCGCGATGAACTCAACGCCCTTGAGACCGACTTCGATCATCCGGTTGACGGCGTTGACTCCACCTCCACCGATACCTACGACCTTGATTACGGCCAGGTAGTTCTGTGGTGCTGCCACGGCGGGTTGCCTCTCGTCGATCGGGCCGTCCTGCCGGGTGCAGGGCGGTCGGGGGTGTCTCGGTGGGGAAGTCCACGGGGCCGGGTCCAACTCTCACCCTCAAGTAGAGGGTTATAGTTATGTCAACCTCGCGTTGGCCACGACGGTAGGCGGGCCCGACCCGACACGCGCGGCAACACGCCGCGTGGTGGCGAAAGATCGCGCGACAGTCCGCTCAGGAGCGGGTCGTGGGCTGCCCGGGGACGCTCACGTCGTACTCGCGGACTGCGGCACCGCCGGGTTCCTGCTCGAGCAGGATCGCCAGGACGTCACCCTTGTTGCCCGAGTCCTCCGCGCTTCCCCACACGACCGTGCTGCCGTCGCGCAGCCGCACCGCGATGTCGTCGACGGTACGCACGACCACGAAGGCGACCCGGCCGTCGAGCACCGACGGCAGCGCCCGCAACACCGCGGCAGCCTCCGCGAGCGCCTCGGAGCGGGTGGCGGCCGAGATCCGCACCAGCGGCAGACCCGGAGGCCGGCGCGCGTAGGAGCGGAACAGCACGCCCTCCTCGTCCATCCCGCGGATCCGGCCCTCGCGTTCCACGACGGCCACGCTGCTCCGCTCCGTGACCGCCACCACGACGGTGTCGGGCCAGGACCGGCGCACCTCGACGTCGGCGACCTCCACCAGGTCCTGGACGCGTGCGCGGATGCCGTCCACGTCGACGCGGGCCAGTGGTTCGCCGGGCACCACGTCGGCCACGGCGCGGATCGTGGCACCGGAGAGCAGGTCCGTGCCGGTGACCTCCACCTGCTCCACACCGAGGACCGGTGACTCCAGGAGCAGCCACGCTCCCCCGCCGAGGAGCGCCGCGACGGCCAGCACGGCCGCCACCGGGCGCAGCCTGCTCCAGCGCCGGGCGCGCTGGCGTCGTGCGAAGGCGACGTCGGGACGGTCGGCGCGGCGAGGACGGGAGCCGATCACGCCTCATGCTCCCGGAGCAGCGTGAGCACCTCCGGGCCGAGCAGGGTGACGTCACCCGCGCCGAGCGTGAGCACCACGTCACCCGCGCGGGCCCGGTCGACCAGGTGGCCGGGCGTGGCCTCCCACGACGGCTCGAAGAGCACGCTCCCCGACGGCAGCGGGACGGCGTCGGCGACCAGCGCGCCGGTGACGCCCGGGTCGGGGTCCTCCCGCGCGACGTAGACGTCCATCACGACCACCTCGTCGGCGGCACCGAGCGCACGGCCCATCTCGACGCCGAAGATGCGGGTGCGGGAGACCATGTGGGGCTGGAAGGCCACCACCAACCTGCCGGAGCCGACAATCGACCGGGCGGCCTGGAGGTCGCCGGCGATCTCGTTGGGGTGGTGGGCGTAGCTGTCGTAGACGCGGATCCCTGCCGCCTCGCCCTTGAGCTCCATGCGCCGGCGGGTCCCGGAGAACGCCTCCAGGCCGCGCCGGAGGTCCTCGAAGGGGAACCCCAGGCGCAGGCCGGCAGCCAACGCGGCCAGGGCGTCGAGGACGTAGTGACGCCCGGGGATCCGGAGTTCGACCCGCCCGAGCCGCCGCCCCCGGTCCACCACAGTGAAGACCGAGCGGGTGCCCTCGAACGCGACGTCCTCGGCACGGACGTCGGCGTCGGCGGACTCCCCGACGGCCACGGTGCGCAGTCCCTGCGCCCGCGCCTGCTCCGCGAGGTCGCGCGCACCCTCGTCGTCGACGACGCAGACCACGAAGCCGGCGGGATCGATCCGGTCGAGGAACTGGCTGAACGCGGCGTGGTAGGCCTCGGGGGTGCCGTAGTTGTCGAGGTGGTCGGCCTCCACGTTGGTCACCACCGCGGCGTACGGCGCGTAGACGAGGAAGGCGCCGTCGCTCTCGTCCGCCTCGGCCACGAAGAGGTCACCCGAACCGTCGTGGGCGTTCGACCCCGACTCGTTCAGCTCGCCGCCGATCGCGAAGGAGGGGTCCGCGCCGCAGTGCTGCAGCGCGACCGTGAGCAGGGAGGTCGTGGTGGTCTTGCCGTGGGTGCCCGCGACCGCCAGCACCCGGCGGTCCTGCATCACCGACTCCAGCGCCGCGGAGCGCGGCAGCATCCTCAGCCCCCGGGTGCGCGCCTCGACCACCTCGGGGTTGTCCTCGCGCACCGCGGTGGAGACGACCAGCGTGTCGGCCCCGGCGACCTGCTCGGCCGCGTGGCCGACGTGGCAGGTGGCGCCCAGCGCACGCAGCGACTCGACCGCGCGCGACGCCTTGGCGTCGCTGCCGGAGACCTCGATGCCGCGGGCCAGCATGATGCGGGCGATGCCCGACAGCCCGGCGCCGCCGATGCCGACGAAGTGCACCCGGCCGAGCTGGTCGGCGGGGAGCAGCTCCTCGGGGACGGGGATGTTCATCGCCGGACCGCCCCCTCCACGAGTGCGGCCAGCCGGTCGTCGGCGTCGCGCCGGATCAACGACGACGCGGCCTCGCTCATCTCGCGCAGGCGGGGCGCGTCGTGGAGCAGTGCCGGTACCTCCCGGCCGACCCACGCCGCGGTGAGCGCGTCGTCCTGGACGAGCAGGCCTCCCCCGGCCGCCACGACCGGGCGGGCGTTCTGCTCCTGCTCGCCGTTCCCGATCGGGAGCGGGACGAAGACCGCCGGCAGGCCCACCGCTGCGGCCTCCGTGACGCTGCTCGCCCCCGCGCGGCAGACCACCAGGTCGGCCGCCGCGTACGCGAGGTCCATCCGGTCGACGAACGCCTCCACGACGTACGGCGGACGCTCCGCGTCGGCGCTCACCTCGACGCCACCCTGGGGGCCGGAGACGTGCAGTACCTGGATACCGGCGTCCCGGAGGACGTCGGCGGCGCCCGCGACGGACTGGTTGAGGCGCCGGGCACCCTGGGACCCGCCGGTCACCAGCAGCGTCGGCAGGTCGGCGCGCAGCCCGAAGTGGGCCCGGGCCTCGGCCCGCAGCGCGGGCCGGTCGAGCGTCGAGATCATCCGCCGGATGGGGAGCCCGACGTACACCGCGCCCCGCAGGGGGGTGTCGGGGAAGCTGACCGCGACGACGTCGGCGAACCGGGCCCCGACACGGTTGGCCAGCCCGGGCAGAGCGTTCTGCTCGTGCAGCACGATCGGGACCTTGCGGCGGCGGGCCGCGAGGTAGGCGGGCAGCGAGACGTACCCGCCGTAGCCCACGACGACGTCGGGGCGGACCCGGTCGAGCACCGCTCGCGCCTCCTTCACGGCCCCGCGGAGGCGTCCGGGCGTGCGCAGCAGGTCGAGTCCCGGGCGCCGCGGCAGCGGCACGGGGGCGATGAGCTCGAGCGGGTAGCCGGCGGCGGGCACGACGCGGGTCTCCAGGCCCTTCGGGGTCCCGAGGCAGGTGACCTCGGTGGTCGGGTCGCGTCGCACGAGCGCGTCGGCGGTCGCGAGCAGGGGCGAGGTGTGGCCGGCGGTGCCGCCACCGGCAAGCAGGACGCGCATCACGACCCCCTCCGCGCCACGGCGGTGACGCCTCGTGCCGTGCGTCCGCGGCGACCCCGGCGGCTCCGCAGCGCGGCCGCCGCACCGGGCTCCGAGCGGGCGAAGCCGATCAGGACGCCGAGCGCGACCAGGGTGGGCAGGAGGGACGACCCGCCGTAGGACACCAGCGGCAGGGGGATCCCGATGACGGGGAGCAGGGCGAGCACCATCCCGATGTTGATCATCATCTGCGACATCAGCCAGACGACGACCCCGGCGGTCATGAACCGCACGAACGGGTCCTCGGTCTGCAGCGCCAACCGTACGCCCGCGTAGGCGATCACGCCGAAGAGGGAGAGCACGAGCAGGGTGCCGACGAGGCCGAGCTCCTCACCGAGCACGGCGAAGATGAAGTCCGTGTGGGCCTCGGGCAACGATCCCCACTTCTGCTGGCTGGCCGAGATCCCCTTGCCGAGGATCCCCCCGGAGGACATCGCGAACAGCCCGTGAGCCGACTGCCACCCGGTCCCCTCGAAGTCCTTGAAGGGATCGGCGAAGTTGAGCATCCGCGAGCGGCGCACCTCGTTGGTGGCGGCGAGGTAGAGCCCGGCCGTCCCGGCCAGCCCGACCGTGACTGCGAACAACTGCCCGGGGGCACCGACGACCCACAGCATCCCGAGGACGATGGCGCACAGCACCAGGGCGGTGCCGAGGTCCCCTTGCAGCACGACGAGCCCCGTGGCGAGCGCGAGCACCGGCACGACGGGGACCACGGCGTGGCGCCAGTCCCCGAGCAGGTGCTCCTTGCGCGCGTAGAGGTCCGCGGCCCACAGGACCATCGCCAACTTGGTGATCTCCGAGGGCTGCAGGCGCACCGGACCGGCACCGAGCCAGTTCTTGTTGCCGTTGACCTCGTGGCCCAGCGGCGTCATCACCAGCGCGAGGAGGACGAGGGACACCACCAGCGCGGGCCACGCCAGGGCGCGCAGGACGCGGCGCGGGAGCCGAGAGGCCAGGAACGCGCAGGGCAGGCCGATCCCGACCCAGGTCAGCTGGCGCAGGAAGACGGTGTAGGAGCTCCCGGTGGTGCGGAAGGACCACACGCTGGAGGAGCTCAGCACCATCATCAGACCGATGGTGAGCAGCAGCGCCGAGGCGCCGAGGAGCAGGTAGTACGGCGCCAGCGGGCGGTTCAGGGACCGCCGGGTGCTGGCGAACCAGCCACCCAGGGACGGCTGCGCCGACTCCCGGATCGCGGTCACGGCCCCTCCTCGTCGTACGGCGCCCGGCGGCCGGCCGGTCGTCCGCGACCGGGCCGGGTGGCTCAGCCGCTCGTGCGCCGCTGCACCGCGGCGGCGAAGGCGTCGCCGCGCGCGCCGTAGTCGGCGAACATGTCCATGGATGCGCACCCGGGTGCCAGCAGCACGGTGTCACCAGGCTCGGCGAGCCCCGCTGCGGCACCGACCACGCGGTCCATGGGCACAGTCTCGCCGTCGGCGACCTCGATCACCCGCACATCGGGTGCGTGTCGCGCCAGCGCGGCCGCGATCACAGCCCGGTCCCGGCCGAGCAGGACGACGCCCCGAAGACGCCCGTGGACACGGCGGACCAGGTCGTCGAAGGAGGCTCCCTTGGCCAGGCCGCCGGCCACCCACACCACCGGGTCGTAAGCCTCGAGCGACGACGCGGCGGCGTGCGGGTTGGTCGCCTTCGAGTCGTCGACCCAGGTCACCCCGTCGTGGACCGCGACGACGGTGATCCGGTGGGCGTCGGGGCGCCAGGCCCGCAGCCCGTCACGCACGGCGACCGGCGCGACGCCGTGGGCGCGGGCCAGTGCCGCGGCCGCGAGTGCGTTGGCCACGACGTGGGGCGCGGCCGGGGCACCGGAGACCGGGTCCGCGAGGTCGGCGAGGGTGCCGAGCTCGGCGGCGGAGGTCTGCCGGTCCTCGACGAAGGCGCGGTCGGCGAGGACGTCGTCGACGAGGCCGAGCATCCCCACGCCCGGGGTCCCGAGGGTGAAGCCGATCGCCCGGGCGCCCTCCACCACGTCGGCGTCCCGCACCAGCTGCTCGGTGACGGGGTCGGCGGCGTTGTAGACGCACGCCCGCTCCGCCCCGGCGTACACGCGTCCCTTGTCGGCGGCGTACGCCTCGAGCGAGGGGTACCAGTCGAGGTGGTCCTCGGCGACGTTGAGGACCGCACCGGCCTGCACCGCCATCGAGGAGGTGTAGTGCAGCTGGAAGGACGACAGCTCGACCGCGAGGACGTCGTACGGCTCGGGGTCCATCACCGCCTCGACGATCGGCAGGCCGACGTTGCCGCAGGCCACGGTGCGCAGGCCGGCCGCGCGCAGGATGCTCTCGAGCATCCGCACCGTCGAGGTCTTGCCGTTGGTGCCGGTGACCGCCAGCCACGGGGCGGGGTGCTCGAGGTCGCGCAGCCGCCAGGCCAGCTCCACCTCGCCCCAGACCGGGACGCCGCGGGCGACCGCCTGCGCGAGCAGCGGGGCGGACGGCGGCCACCCCGGGGAGGTGACGACGACGTCGACGTCGTCGGGCAGCGTGGCCGTGCTCCCCGGCCCGAGACGTACGTCGGCGCCCAGGATCTCCAGCAGGGTCGCCTTCTCGCCCCGGTCCCCCGCGGCGGACTCGTCGAGGACCGTGACGTGGGCGCCCATGTGGGTGAGGTTGTCGGCGGCCGCGAAGCCCGAGACTCCGAGACCGGCGACGACCGCCCGCACACCGGCCCACGAGTCGGCGCGGCCGAGCGCGTCGAGGTCGGGGCGGCTCACGCGCCCGCCACCCACTCGGCGTAGAACACGCCCAGGCCGGCGGCGACGAAGAGGCCCGCGATGATCCAGAAGCGGATGGTCACGGTGATCTCGGCCCACCCCGCGAGCTCGAAGTGGTGGTGCAGCGGCGCCATCCGGAAGATGCGCTTGCCCTTGCTGACCTTGAAGAACCCGACCTGGAGCATCACCGACAGGGTCTCGAGCACGAAGAGGCCGCCGAGCAGGAGCAGCAGGAACTCGGTGCGGGTCAGGATGGCGAACCCGGCGACCGCACCACCGAGCGAGAGCGAGCCTGTGTCGCCCATGTAGATCTTGGCCGGCGAGGCGTTCCACCACAGGACGCCGAAGCAGGCACCGGTGATCGCCGCGGCGATCACCGCCAGGTCGAGGGGGTCGCGGACCTCGTAGCAGCTGGGACCGCTCTGGATGCGGCAGGACTGGTTGTTCTGCCAGATGTTCACCAGGGTGTAGGCGCCGAAGACCATCATCGCCGCGCCAGCGGCGAGGCCGTCGAGCCCGTCGGTGAGGTTCACCCCGTTGCTGGCGCCGCCGATGATCACCAGGATCAGCAGCACCGCGAGCACCATCGGCAGCTCCCAGCCCGGGAGGTCCCGGATGAAGGACACGCTCAGGCTGGCGGGGGTGCGGCCCCGGTCGTCGGCCAGCACCGGACTCAGCGCCAGGACGGCGAAGATCACACCGACGATCGTCTGACCGATCATCTTCGCCTTGCTGCGCAGGCCGAGGCTGCGCTGCTTGGCGACCTTGATGTAGTCGTCGAGGAACCCGACGGTGCCGAGCCCGACGAACAGGAAGATCAGCAGCAGGGCCGAGGCCGAGGGCGTCGTCCCGGTGAGGAGCTTGGCCGCGAAGTACGCCACCACCGAGGACAGGATGATGACGAGGCCACCCATGGTGGGCGTGCCGCGCTTGACGTGGTGGGTCGTCGGACCGTCGTCGCGGATCAGCTGGCCGTAGCCACGCTTGACCAGCATCCCGATCGCGACCCGGGTCCCCAGGAGCGTGAAGACGAGCGACAGTCCGCCTGCGAGCAGGATGGCTCTCATCGGTTCTCCTCCAGGTGGGTGACCAGCGCGTCGGCGACCCGCTCCAGTGCGGCTCCGCGCGAGGCCTTGACGAGCACGACGTCGTGGGCCGCGACATTGTCCCGCACCCACCTCGCCGCCTCGTCACGGTCCCCCACCTGCGCCGTCCGGGCAGCACCCTCGAGGTGGCGGAGCGCGCCCCGGGTGATACCGGCTGCCTCGGCGCCGACGACCAGGAGCCGGTCGATGCCGAGGGCCATCACGTGCTCGCCCAGGGACTCGTGCTCGGCCTCGGAGTCCGGTCCGAGCTCACGCATCACGCCGAGCACCGCGACCGTGCGCGCGGACGGGCGGGCCGCGCCGATCCCCGCGAGGGTGTGCAGTGCCGCGCGCATGGAGGCCGGGTTGGCGTTGTAGGCGTCGTTGACCACCACGACGTCGCCGACCTCGTGGAGCTGCATCCGCCACGGCGACCCCGGGCCGGCGGCGCACAGTGCCTCGGCCACCGACGCCAGCGGCAAGCCGGCCGCCCGCGCCATCGCGGCGGCCGCGGCGGCGTTGGCCGCCTGGTGCTCACCGACGATGCGCAAGGAGACCGACCGGACCTCCTCGCCCTCGGCGAGGTCGAACCGGGCGCGCCCGAGGTCGTCTGTGCGGAGGTCGCGGACCTGAAGGTCTGCGCCGTCCCCGGTGCCGAAGCGCAGCACCGGTGCGGGGGTCCGGGAGGCCATCGCCGCCACCAGCGGGTCGTCGGCGTTCAGCACCGCGACCCCGTCGGGCGGGAGCGACTCGACGAGCTCGCCCTTGGCGCGGGCGATGTCGGCCTGGGTGCCGAACTCACCGAGGTGCGCGGTGCCGACGTTCAGCACGGCCCCGACGCGGGGGCGGGCGAAGGAGCAGAGGTAGGCGAGGTGCCCGACGCCCCGTGCGCCCATCTCGAGCACGAGGAAGCGGGTGGCGGGGGTCGCGCGCAACGCGGTCAGCGGCACCCCCAGCTCGTTGTTGAGGTTGCCGCGCGTCGCGATGGTCGGCCCGTGGGCCGCGAGCACCTGGGCCAGGAGGTCCTTGGTCGATGTCTTGCCCTGCGAGCCGGTCATGGCGAGCACCAGGACGTCGGGCAGGGCCGCGAGCACGGACGCGGTGAGGCGTCCGAGCGCCTCCACCACGTCGTCGACGACCACCGTCGGCACGCCCGTGGGACGCGACCCGAGCACGAGCGCGGCGCCGGCCTCCACGGCGGTGCGGGCGAAGTCGTGCCCGTCGGCCCGCTCCCCCTCCAGGGCGACGAAGAGACCCCCTCGCTCCACCGCTCGACTGTCGAGGGTCGCCTCACCGGTCACCACGGGGGCGTCCGGCTCCGGCACGTCGTGGAGGGTCCCGCCGACCGTCGTCGCGATCTCGGCGGGCGTCAGCGGGATCACGCGGCGCCACCTGCCCGGGCGATCTCCTCGCGCAGCACCACACGGTCGTCGAAGGGATGGACCACCCCGGCGACCTCCTGGCCGGTCTCGTGCCCCTTCCCGGCGACGACCACGGTGTCCCCGGACCGGGCCAGCGCCACGGCCTCGGCGATCGCCGCCCGCCGGTCACCGACCTCGCGGACCTCCGCGGGCCCGGCGGCACCGGCGAGCACGGCTGCCCGGATCGCTGCCGGGTCCTCGGTGCGGGGGTTGTCGTCGGTGACCACGAGCACGTCCGCGAGCCGGGCGGCGATCTCGCCCATCACCGGCCGCTTGCCGGTGTCGCGGTCGCCACCGGCCCCCAGCACCACGACCAACCGACCCGGGGTCACCGGCCGCAGGGCCGCCAGGGCCGCCTCGACCGCGTCCGGCTTGTGGGCGTAGTCGACGACCGCGACGAAGTCCTGACCGGCATCGACCCGCTCCAGGCGTCCGGGCACCCCGCCACCGGAGGAGAGCCCCACAGCGGCGGCGGCCGGGTCCAGCCCGGCCTCCGCCGCCGCCGCGACCGCAGCGAGCGCGTTCGCGACGTTGAACGCACCGGCGAGCGGGACCTGCACGGGCCAACTGCCCGAGGGACCCACCGCGGTGAAGGTCGACCCGTCCGCGGCGAGCGAGACGTCGCGGGCGGTCCAGTCCGCGCCGTCCGGCTCGGCGGTCGCGGAGAACGTGACCGTCGGCACGAGCGCCCGCTGGGCCAGCACGCGGCCGTGGGCGTCGTCCACGTTGACCAGCGCCCGACGGCTCCGCTCGGGGGTGAACAGGGACGCCTTCGCCTCGAAGTACTCCTCGACGTCGGCATGGAAGTCGAGGTGGTCGCGGCCGAGGTTGGTGAACACCGCGACGTCGAACACGACGCCGTCGACCCGGCCCATCACGAGGGCGTGGCTGGAGACCTCCATGGCGCAGGTGTCCACCCCGGCGTCACGCATCTGCGCGAACAGCGCGTGCAGGTCGGGAGCCTCCGGGGTGGTGAGGGCGCTGGCCACGTCCGCCCCGGCGATCCTGGTCCCGACGGTGCCGACGACCCCGGCACGGGTGCCCACGGCCTCCAGGGCCCCCTCGAGGAGCCGGGTGGTGGTCGTCTTGCCCTGGGTCCCGGTCACGGCGACGAGGCGCAGGGCTCGGGCCGGGTGGTCGTGGACCTCCGCCGCGAGGGCACCGAGCACGTCCCGGGGCGACTCGACCACCAGCACCGGCACGTCCACCCCGCCGAGCCGGTCCTGCCCGGCCGCGTCGGTGAGGACGGCGACGGCGCCGCGGCCAATCGCGTCCGCGGCGAAGTCGGCGCCGTGCGCGCGGGCGCCGGGGAGCCCGGCGTACAGGTCCCCGGGGGTGGTGCGCTGGCTGGCCAGCGTCACGCCGGTGACCCGGACGTCACCGGCGCCCGGGGGGGCGGGGACCCCGAGGAGCGCGGCCAGCGCCTCCAGGGTGCGGCCGGACGGGACTGGGGATCGGGGAGCGGTCATCGCACAGCACCCTAGGGCGTGGGCCGCCCTCACCACTCGAGGGGAAGCCGGGGTGCCGGGACGCCGGTGGGCGGGACGGCGTACTTGCGGAGCAGGTAGCTCATGATGTCCCGGAAGGCCGGGCCGCCCACCGAGCCGCCACCGCCACCGTTCTGCGGCTCCTGGACGACGACGTAGACCAGGAAGCGCGGGTCGTCGGCCGGGGCGAAGCCGGCGAAGGAGACCGTGAAGCCCCGGTAACAGCCGCACTCCTCGTCCACGCGCTGCGCCGTGCCCGTCTTGCCGGCGACTCGGTAGCCCTCGATCGCCGCCCCCGGAGCGGTGCCCTCACCGGCCCGGGTGACGGTCTCCATCATCGTCGCGGTCGCGCGAGCGGCCTCCTCGCTGACGACCCGCGTGGTGCGCGCGTCGTGGGTGCCGACGGCGCGGCCGCCGCGGTGCGTGGCCGAGCCCCTGACGATGCTCGGGCTGACGTGGACGCCGTCGTTCGCAATCGTGTTCACCGCAGCCGCCATCTGCAGGACCGTCACCGAGAGGCCCTGGCCGAAGGCGATGGTGTCCTGGTTGATCTGGGACCAGCGGTTCCAGTCGGTGAGCAGACCGCGGGCCTCTCCCCCGACACCGACACCGGTGCGGGCTCCCAGTCCGAAGTCGCTGAGGTACCCGTGCAGCTCCTCGGGGCTGAACTCGTCGGCGGCGAGGACCGTGCCGATGTTGGAGGACTTCGCCAGCACGCCGGTCAGCGTGAGACGGAGGCGGCCGTGGTCCCAGTAGTCGTTGATCACGCGGTCCTGGCGGGGCAGCTGGCCCGGCACCAGGATGCGGGTGCGCGGCGTCACCTTGCCGGCGTCGAGCAACGCCGCGGCGGTCAGCACCTTGCTCACCGACCCCGGCTCGTAGACGTCGCTCAGCGCGCGCGACCCGAGGTGGCCCTTGTCGACCAGCAGCGGCTGGTTGGCGTCGAACGTGGGGTGGTCGGCGAGCGCCAGGACCTCCCCGGTGCGCACGTCCATCGCGACGGCTGCACCGGAGGAGCCGCCCGAGCCCTCGACGGCCTGGCGCAGGACCCGCTGGGTGTACCACTGCACGTCGCGGTCGATCGTGAGCCGGAGATCCTCGCCGTCGCGCGGCTCCTCGACGCTGTTGTCGCCGAGGGGGATGCGGGCGCCGCCCGCACCTACCTCGTAGGTGGCCTTGCCGTCACGACCCTCGAGCAGCGGGTCGAAGGCCAGCTCGAGGCCGCCCATCGGCTCGCCCTCGGCACCCATGAACCCGAGCAGGTTGGCGGCGACGTCGCGGGCGGGGTAGTCCCGCATCGGGTCGCGGCGGACCGTCAGGCCCTCGTACCCGGCCTCCTCGACGGTGCGCAGCACGCTCTCGGCCACGGCGGTGGGCACCCGCCGGGCGAGGTACTGGAACCGGGTGTCCTCGCGCTGCAACCGGTTGAGCGTCTCGAAGTAGTCGACGTCGAGGTCCTCGGCCACGATCCGGGCGATCCCGCTCGCGTCCGGCCGGGTGAGCAGCGGGTCCGCGACGACCATCGACCCGGCGAGCGACTCCGCCAGCGGTGCGCCGGTGCGGTCGAGGACCGCTCCCCGGCGGGCCGGCAGGGCCACCTCGACGAGCCCGGCCTGCTGGGCCATGACGGCGTACGAGCCGGGGTCGATGCCCTGGAGCTGGAACAGTCGCGCCCCGAAGACGGAGAGCACCATCGTCACCACGATGATCCCGACCCGCAGCCGGAACGCGGTCACGCGCCGCCGCCGCCGGATGCGCTCGCTGCGCGCCGGCGGGGTGCTGCGCGTCCGTCGGTCCCTGCTCACCGGGAGCTCACCGGTTCCCTCCTGCGGGCTGACGCCGGCCGCCCCGGCCCACGTCGTTCCCTGCGGCATTCCTACCCCCGGCAGCAGCGGCGCCACGGACGCCGCGCCGCGCCGTGCCGGCGGCGGCATCCGCACGCTCAGCGGGGCGGACCCGGGCCGGGACCCGGACCACGACCGGCTCGGGGCTCAGCGCCCGAGGCTTGACGACCTCGCGCTCGGTGATCCGCAGCCGGTCCTCGGCCGAGGCGACGACCGGGCTGCCCAGCACCGCGCCGTCGGCGAGACGCAGGAAGGCCGGGGACGGCGCGGGGACCATGCCCAGGGTCTGGGCGCGCTCGGCCACCCGCTGCGGGTTGCGGAGCAGCTCCAGCTCACGCTGCAGCGCCTGCTGCCGTGCCGAGGCGTCCGCGGCGCGGGTCTCGAGCGCCGCGGCCGCGAAGCTCGCCTGCTGCATCGAGGTGTTGAACAGCAGCAGACCCGCCACTCCGGTGACGAGGAGCGTGATCACCAGCGTGACGAACGGCACCCTGCGGGTGATCGGACGTCGACGCGGCACGACGGTCAGCCGCGCCTGCTCGAGCGCGGTCTCGGCGATCCGGGGCATCCGGGCACGTGCCTGGCCCATGAACGTGCTCATGCCGCTGCTCCTCGCCTCGGGCGGACGCGCTCGACGGCCCGGAGGCGGACCGACTGCGCGCGGGGGTTCTCGTCGATCTCGGCCGGGGACGCCTTCTCGGCGCCCCGCGTCACCAGCCGCAGCTCGGGTTGGTGCTCCTCGGGCACCACCGGCAGGTCCGGTGGTGCGGTGCTGGTGCTCCCCCTGGCGAAGACCTGCTTGGTGATCCGGTCCTCGAGCGAGTGGTAGGACATGACGACCACGCGACCGCCGACCCCGATCGCCTCGACGGCCGCCGGGATCGCCCGCTCGAGGACGTGCAGCTCGTCGTTGACCTCGATGCGCAGGGCCTGGAAGGTCCGCTTCGCCGGGTGCCCTCCGGTACGCCGGGCCGCCGCCGGGATCGCCTCGCGCAGCAGCTCGACCAGTCGGGCGGAGCGGGTGAAGGGCTCGCGCTCCCGCGCGGCCACGATGCGGTCGGCGATGCGGCCGGCGAACTTCTCCTCGCCGTAGACGCGGAGCACGCGCGCGAGCTCCTTGCCCGGGTAGGTGTTGAGGACCTCCGCAGCCGTGAGACCGGTGGTGCCGTCCATCCGCATGTCCAGCGGCGCGTCCTCGGCGTAGGCGAAGCCCCGCTCGCGGACGTCGAGCTGCATCGAGGAGACCCCCAGGTCGAAGAGGACGCCGTCGACGTGGCTGAGGCCGAGGTCTTCGAGCACGTCGGGGATCTCGTCGTACACCGCGTGCACGAGGTCGGTCCGCGCCGCGTGGGGGGCCAACCGCTCCCGGGAGCGGTCGAGTGCGTCGGTGTCGCGGTCGATGCCGACCAGGCGCACCTCGGGAAAGCGGGTAAGCAGTGCCTCGCTGTGACCACCGAGGCCGAGGGTGGCGTCGACGACGACCGCGCCGGGTCGCTCGAGCGAGGGGGCCAGCAGGGCGACGACCCGGTCGAGCAGGACCGGCACGTGGCGCGGGGACCCGCTGCCCGTCGTGCTCGACGTCCCGTCCATCCGACCCGACCCCTCGTGGTGTGTGCTGCGTGGGTGTGTCGCGCCGGGGCACGACACGATCCGGAATCGTGTGACCAGGTCCCCGCCCGCTCGCTCCGTCCGTGCCGTCTGGCGCCGGGGAAGGGGCGTCAGGGGGCTGTGGAGGAGCGGGCGCGAGCCTCGTCCTACGAGTCCGGTGTTCAGTTCTGCTCGGTGCTGCTGGTGCTGCTCGGTGCTGTCTCGAGGAGGTCGACGGTCAGATGACGCCTGGGAAGACCTCCTCGGAGAGGTCGGCGAAGGCCTGCTCCTGCTCGTCGCTGTAGCGCTGCCACGACGCGGCGTCCCAGATCTCCACCCGGTTCATCGCGCCGATGACGATGCAGTCCTTCTCGAGCGAGGCGTAGTCCCGCAGCATCGGCGGAATCGTGATCCGCCCCTGCTTGTCCGGCGTCTCGTCCGAGGCGCCGGCGAAGAACATCCGGACGTAGTCCCGAGCACCCCGGTTGGTGACCGGCGCCTCACGGAGCCGCTCGGTCAGCTTCCCGAACTCCTCCATCGACCACACGTAGAGGCATCGCTCCTGCCCTCGTGTGACCACAAGACCCTCCGCCAGCTCGTCGCGGAACTTCGCCGGGAGGAAGAGGCGGCCCTTGTCGTCGAGCCGAGGGGTGTAGGTGCCAAAGAACATCCGCACCTCCCGGTCCGCCGGAGAGTCCCCTCTCCTCCACTGCGCACCACCGTACTCCACTTTCCCCCACGGTCAACCATTTTCGCGCCCATTCCCCCGCTCGGCCGCGCCGCCGGCCCTGGCGGGCCCGCCGCCGGGACTCCCGGCAGGTCCCGCCGTTCCGCCTGCTCCGGCGGCCCGGAGCCACCCCGGGCGCCGAGGTGGGGCGGAGTGGGGGAACGGTGGAGCGTCGATGGAGCACACCTCCCCCGACTTGTCGGATGCGGTTGACTGGGCGCCACGGCCGCGACCGCGGCACGTGGCGCAGCGAGGGAGATCAGGTGACCGCGACCGACCAGTGGCCGGGGCACGGCGGGGCTGCCCTGGACCCCGACGTCCAGCCCGACCTCGAGTCCGACCTCGACCACCTGCGGCGCACCTGCGGACGGATCGCCGAGAACGTCGGCCGGGTGATCGAGGGCAAGAGCGACGTCGTACGGCTGGCGCTCGTGGTGGTGCTCGCCGAGGGCCACCTGCTGCTCGAGGACGTCCCGGGCGTCGGCAAGACGATGCTGAGCAAGGCCCTGGCCCGCTCCGTCGACGCGAGCGTGCGGCGCATCCAGTTCACGCCCGACCTGCTGCCCTCCGACGTCACCGGGGTCTCGGTGTTCAACCAGCAGACCTGCGAGTTCGAGTTCCGCCCCGGCGGGGTGTTCGCCCACATCGTGGTGGGCGACGAGATCAACCGGGCCTCCCCCAAGACCCAGTCCGCGCTGCTGGAGTGCATGGAGGAGCGGCAGGTCACCGTCGACGGCACGACGTACCCGCTGGAGGCGCCCTTCCTCGTGGTCGCGACGCAGAACCCGATCGAGATGGAGGGCACCTACGCCCTGCCCGAGGCGCAGCGCGACCGGTTCATGGTGCGGGTCTCGATGGGCTACCCCGTGCAGTCCGCCGAGCTCGCGATGCTCGCCGCCCACACCGGTACGCCGCCTCTCGAGCGGATCGGTCCGGTCACCGACGCCGCCGGGGTCCGTCGTCTCATCACCATCGCGTCCCGGGTGCACGTGTCGCCGGCGGTGCAGCGCTACGCCGTCGCGATCACCACCGCGACGCGGGCCGCGGACGAGCTGGTGCTCGGGGCCTCCCCGCGGGCAACGCTCCACCTGGTGCGCGCCGCGAAGGCGCTCGCAGCCCTCGAGGGCCGTTCCTACGTGCTCCCCGACGACGTGGCGTCGCTGTCCCGGCACGTGCTGACCCACCGGCTGATGCCCACCGTGGAGGCCTCGATGCGGGGGCGCACCCCCGACGTGGTGCTCGAGGACATCGTCGCCCGCACCAAGGTCCCCGTGGTCGAGGCCCGTGCGTGAGGCACTCGGGGCACTGACCACCCGCGGCCGGGCATTCCTGGCCGCTGGGCTGACCGCCGCGGCGAGCGCAGTGGCGGTGGGCCAGTCGGACCTGCTGCGCGTGGCGGGCCTGCTGCTCGCGCTGCCGCTGATCGCGGCCCTGGTCGTCGGCCGGCGCCGACACCAGATCACCCTCGAGCGGCACCTCCTTCCCGACCGCATCGCTGTCGGCGGTGAAGCCGCGGTGGCGCTCGTGGTGACCAACACCGCGCGACGCCGCGTGGGCCTGCTGCTGCTGGAGGACCAGGTCCCGTTCGCCCTCGGCCTCCGCCCGCGCTTCCTCCTCGACGGGATGGCCGGGCACGAGCGCCACGAGCTGGCCTACGCCGTCCACCCGGAGCTGCGCGGACGCTACGAGCTCGGTCCGTTGCGGGTCCGGCTCGACGACCCGTTCGGCATGGTCCGGCTGAACCGCACCTTCCACAGCACCTCACCGCTTACCGTCACCCCCGCGGTGACCCCGCTGCCCGCGATCTCGCTGCCCGGCGGCTCCTCGGGAACGGGAGACCGCCGTACCCGCTCCTTCGCGACCGGCAGCGCCGAGGACCTCACCGTGCGCGACTACCGTCGCGGCGACGACCTGCGCCGGGTGCACTGGCGCAGCAGCGCGCGGCTCGGCGAACTCATGGTGCGCCGCGAGGAGCAGCCGTGGGAGGCCCGCGCGACCATCCTGCTCGACGACCGGGCGGGGGCACACCGCGGCGCCGGCGCCGGATCGTCGTTCGAGGCCGGCGTCCGCGTGGCCGCCTCGGTGGGCTGCCACCTCGCCGACGCCGGGTACGCCGTCGGGCTGGTCACCGCCACCGGCTCGCGGCACGGCACCTCGACCCGTGCCGCCCACGACCGGGGACGCGCCGGTGACACCCACGCACTGCTGGACACCCTGGCGGTCCTGGACACCCAGCCGGCACCGCACTGGGAGGGGTCCTGGCTCGACGACACCGGCGCCGGCGGCGTCCTGGTCGCGGTGCTCGGGCACGTGACCGACGACGACCGCCGGCTCCTCGCGCGGTTGCGCCGCCATGCCGGGGCAGCCCTCGCCGTCGTGCTCGACACCCCGGCGTGGCACACCGGCCGCGGAGACGGGTCGCAGAGCGGCCAGGTCCTGGCCGACTGGCTCGCCACCCAGGGTTGGCGCGCGACCACGCTCGGGCCCCGGGACCGGCTGCCGGAGACCTGGCGCGCCCTCGGCGACCCGCTGGGCACCGCCCGTCCGGCGGGGGGCCGCCGATGACCCGCGACCGACCGGGACCCCTCGACGACCTCGGCACCGCACTGGTCGGCGCCGCGACCGTCTGGTGCGCGCTGCTGGGGTGGCGCCCGTTCCTGGCCGACCCGGACGACTTCCTGCTGCCGCTCGCTGGCGGCCTCCTGCTCCTGGCCCTCACCGGGAGCGCCCTGCGCGCGCTCCGGGTCCCTGCGGGTGTCGTCCCGCTGGGCCAGGTGCTGGTACTCCTCACCGGGGCGACCGCGACTTGGGTCCCCACGCTCGCGCTCGGCGGGTGGGTGCCCACCGTGGAGTCCGTGGTGGCGCTGGCCGACAAGGTCGGCCTCGGCGTCGCCGCGGCCCAGGAGTACGCCGCACCGGTCCCCGCGGAGGTCCGCGAGCTCGCCGTCCTGCTCGTGGTCGCCGGGCTCGCCGCCGGCCTGCTCGTCGACCTGTTCGCCTGCACCTGGCGGCTCGCGCCGCTGGCCGGACTCCCCCTCCTCCTGACCTACACGGTCCCGGCTGGTCTCATCGGCGCGGCCGTCCCGTGGTGGGTCTTCTCCCTCGGGGCGATCGGCTTCCTGCTGCTCCTCGCCCGCCAGGAGAGCCGGCGGATCCGGCTGTGGGGTCGGGTCGTCCCCGAGGGCGGACGGAGCACCGCACGAGAGGTCGCCGGCACCCTCACCGGCGGGCACCTCGGCGCGACCAGCCGCCGCGTCGGGCTCCTCGCCACCGCTGTCGCGCTCGCCGTGCCGCTGGCCGTGCCGGTCTTCGAGGACGGGCTGCCCGGGGGCTTCGCCGGTCGTGGCGGGACCGGCAAGACCGTCGAGATCTCCAACCCCATGGTCGACCTGCGCCGCGACCTCACCCGCGGTGACGACATCGACCTCGTGCGGGTCACCACCACGCAGAGGGACCCGGCGTACCTGCGGATCTCGGTGCTCGATGAGTACGACGGCGAGGCCTGGCGTCCCGGCGAGCGCGACATCCCCGCCGAGCAGCAGGCCAGTGGTCTCCTGCCCCGGCCCCCGGGAATGTCCGCGGCGCTCGAGGGTGTCGAGCGGCTCATGACGATCTCCACGTCCCCGAACTTCCGCTCGGTCTGGCTCCCGACGCCGTACCCGGCCAGCGCCGTCGAGGTCGAGGGCGACTGGCGCTACGACGTCGACACGCTCGACGTGGTGTCGGCCGACGAGGAGCAGCCGACCGCGAACCTGGACTACCGCACCCGCACGCTCGACCTCCGACGCAGGGCCGACGAGCTCCGCGACGCCCCCGCCCCCCGTCGCTCGGTGGCTGACGAGTACCTCGACCTGCCGGGCGAGCTGCCCGACGCCGTCTCCGGCTACGCCCGTGAGGCGGTCGGGGACGCCGAGACCGACTGGGACCGGGCGGTGCGGCTGCAGGACTGGTTCCAGGACACCTCCCGCTTCACCTACACCCTCGACCGTCCCGAGGGGAACGGCGCCGGGGACCTCGCGACCTTCCTCTCCCCCGGCCCCGAGGGGCGGCGGGGCTACTGCGAGCAGTTCGCCGCAGCGATGGCGGTGATGGCGCGCAGCCTGGGCATCCCGGCACGGGTGGCGGTCGGCTTCCTGCGCCCCGAGCAGGTCGCCCCGCGCCAGCACATGTACAGCGCGAACGACATGCACGCCTGGCCCGAGCTGTACTTCGAGGGGCACGGGTGGGTGCTGCTCGAACCGACACCGGCCAGCCACACGCAGCGGGTGCCGGCGTACACCCGAGACGCGGGCGGCCCCGGCTCCGACCCCGCCACCCCGCAGCCTGAGCAGGAGGACCGGGGTGAGCCCGTGGAGAGCGCGCCCACCACGACTCCCGACCTCGCGCCGGACCAGGACACCGAGGGAGCCGCCGGTGACGGCGGCGGTGCGTCCTGGTGGCTGCTGCTCGCCCTGCTGGTTCCTGCCGCGGTCGTCGCGCCCCGGGCCCTCCGGGTCGGCGTGAGCCGGCGCCGCTGGGCGACGGCCACCGCGAGCGACGACCCGGCCGCTGAGGCCGAGGCGGCGTGGGCGGAGTTGCGCGACGTCGTCGTCGATGCCGGGCTCGGCTGGGACGACGGGCGCAGCCCCCGCGCCACCGGGCGGCGACTGCATGCCTTCCTGCTCGCCCCGGACCGGGACCCCCGCGACGTGCGCCACCCCGAGGGAGCGGCGGGCGCCGAGCGCGCCCTCGCAGCGCTGGACCGCGTCGTCCGCGCGATCGAGGAGGCGCGGTTCTCGGCCGGCACAGCGGGCGCGAGCAGCAGTCTCCATCCCGACGTCTCGATGGTTGGGACCGCCGTGCTCGCCGAGGTCGGTCCTCGGGACCGGCGGCGGGCCGAGTGGCTGCCGCGGTCGCTGGCACGCCGGCCGGCTGCGGTGGTGCGGGAGCACGACAGCGACGACCTCACCCCGGTCTGAACGAGGTCCGCGCGGCGCGGTCAGGCCGCCTCGGCGGGCGGCGCCAGGGTCAGAGGCCCTGGCCCTCGTCACGCCGGCGCTGCCAGCGCTGCTCCATGCGCTGCATGAAGGAACCCGACGACTTGGGGCGTGAGGTGGGCCGCGGGCGGCTGCCGCGGCTCTTGCCCGAGCGGCCGCCGTCGATCACCGAGAAGCCGCGCGTGGGGTCGCCCCCATCGACGGGCTCGGCGACGTCGGCGCCGGCGGAGTACTGGCCGCGCCAGGAGGTGATGCCGACGTACGCGGCACCCAGCATGACGACGAAGCCCACGATGCCGAGGACGGTGACCTGCGCGATCGCCCCGGTCATGAGCAACACGATGCCGACCAGGAAGCCGGCAGCGGCGAGAAGGGTCCGGCGGCGTGCCGTGCGGCGGACCGCGGTGCCACGCAGGGTCGAGGCGAACTTGGGGTCCTCTTCGACCAGCGCACGCTCCATCTGCTCGAGCAGGCGGAGCTCCTCCTCCGAGAGCGGCACGTCTTCCTCCCAGTGTCCGACTGTCCACCACCGGCCGCGACGGTCGTCGCGACCACGATGGCGCTGCCCCAAGTCTAGGCAGGCGATGGTGAGGGCGGTACCCGGCCAAGCCGAAATCTCACCCCTGGGTGATCGGGCCTGTCCGGTCTGGCCCCACCACACGGCTGCGCGCCCTACGATGCCGCTCGTGCCCACATCACCCCGTGCCTCCATGGGCCCCCGCCGCCGCCGGCTCCTCGCCACCGCGCTCGCCCTGCTCGCCGCCGTGCTCAGCGTCCCGCTCGGCGTCGTCGTGGCCACGCCGGCAGCGGCCTGGGACATGACCTCGCCCTTCGCCCGCGAGGTCGTGCGACCCGGTGCCGTCGACCGCGACGTCTACAACATCGAGCACGTCCACGAGGTGCAGATCCGGCTGCGCCGCCTGGGGCTGCTGCGTGCCGCGCCGGACGGGGTCTTCGGTCCGCGCACGGAGCGGGCGGTGCGCACCTTCCAGCGGCGCAACGGACTGCGCGTCACCGGGACGGTGAACTATCGCACCTGGCGGCCGCTGATCCGCAAGAGCCTGCGTGGCCGCAAGAAGGTGCCCGCGGTCTGCACCTCGCCCGGCTGGCACGTCTGCTACGACCGCACCTGGTACCAGGCGAGCCTCTACCGCGACGGCAAGATCCACAACTCCTGGCTCGTGCGCGGCGGGGCCGCCGACGAGAAGACCCGGGTGGGGAGCTTCACCGTCTACCGGCGCAGCGAGCACCACGTCTCCAACCTCTACAACGCGCCGATGCCCTACTCCCAGTTCTTCTCCGGCGGGCAGGCCCTGCACGGGTCCCGGGCGATGATGAACCCCCTCGAGGGGCACAGCCACGGGTGCGTGAACTTCTGGGTCGAGGACGCCCGCCAGCTCTGGCGGCTCACCCACGACAAGCACCTGCGTGTGCACGTGTACGGCGCCTGGCGCTAGCCCCAGGCCGTCACGGGCGGTCGGTCATCAGCGACGCCGGACGCACCGCTGCGCGCCCGAAGCGACCGGCCGCGCGGTCGACGGCGGCGTCGACCTCGGGCCAGCCGTGCTCGCGCTCGCCGAGCGCCAGCTGTCGCTGCATGCGGCCCTTGGGCACGAGCCCCTCGACGCGCACCCCCACGAGCCTGATCCGCATCGGGGGCGGCCCGAGCGCGGCGAGCAGGTCGTGCGCGGTAGCCACCACCACCTGGGTGACGTCGGTGGGCTCGGCCAGGGCGCGGGAGCGCGCGAGCCGGGTAGTTGGCCGAGAGGACGATCCCCCGGGGACCGCCGCCGACCATCGTCGGCACGGCCGCCAACTCGGGGTGCTCCCGGAGGGCGACCGATGCGTAGAACGCGTCCATGTCGACGTGCAGGACAGGGCACGCCCAGGACCGGTCGACCGTGAGGGTCGGCTCCCCGGTCACCGGGGGCCGCCGCACGGGGCGATCGGTCCAGTCGGGTCAGCTGCGGGTGGCGAGCAGGTGCAGCTGCTGGGCCAGCGGAATGAACTCCGCGCGGTCGGCCACCGCCTCCTCCAGGGCGACCAAAGCATCGGCCGCACCGGGCTCGAGGTCCAGGAGGCTGCTGGGGACGAGGTCGGCGAACACCCGCACCGCGTGGACGGTGTCGATCCCGAACCCGGCGGCCGCCACGAGCCCGGCCACCTCGTCGTGGGTGAAGCGGCGGGGTCCCGGCGGCGGGGCGCCGAGGAGGATCTCGCGGGCCTGCTGCAGGTGGCCGGCCATCGCCCGCGCGACCACGGCGGCGTGCTGCTGGGCGACGACGAGGCTGAGCAGCCCGTTCGGCGGGAGGACGGCCGCGAGAGCCTCGAGCGCGGCACCGGGGTCCTCGACCACCTCGAGGACGCCGTGGCACAGCACGACGTCGACGGAAGCCGGGGCGACGAGGTCGGCGAGCGTCGCGAGGTCACCCTGCTGGCCCCGCACGCGTGCGGCGACGCCCTGCTCGTCGGCGCGCCGGTCGAGCGCGGCGAGCGCGTCGGGACTGGGATCGATGACGGTGACATCAGCGCCGAGCTCCGCGACCCGCACCGCGAACCCACCGGTCCCCCCGCCCACGTCGAGGACCCGCAGCCGGGACGGGTCACGACCGCGCAGGGCGGCGTCGAGCGCGGCCCACACCACGGCCGTCCGAGCGGCGCTGCGGCGCTGGCCGACCGAGGAGGACACGGGCTGACCGGGGGACATGCTGCCCACCTTCTCATCCGTGCGCCATCCAGGGCACTCCTCGAGCCCGGCACGTCACGCGTGTCCTCAGCCTGCGCGCTCGACCGCCGACGTCACCGTCGGGGCGGCCAGCCGGGTGACGACGGACTGGTGGGCGAACCCCAGCGAGCGCTCCACGAGCGCAAGGAAGTGGTCGGCGTCGCGCACCAGGTCGTCGGCCTCTCGCTCGCTGACCGCGCGGCTGGAGCCTGCTTCCGCGGCCGCCCGCTTGGCGGCCCCGGCCGCGAAGAACGTGGCCCACTCCCCCAGCTCCGGTGCGACCTCGGCGAGGAGGACCCACGCGTTCTTCTGCCGGCGGGCGCGCGCGCCCGCCGGACGGGCCCGCGTGGCGAGCAGGGCCGCGGTGGCCTGAAGGGCCGCGACGTGCGCCAGCGCGTAGCGGCGCGCCGGCTCGGCCGTGGTGATGGCCTCCTGGAGCGAGGCGGCAGACCGCTCCAGGGCGTCGACCGCCGAGGTCGGCACCGATCGTTCGTAGCTCTCCATGCCCGCTCCTCTACTCGCCTGACGCTCCAGGATGTTCGAAATTCTGTTCGAACACTGAAGGTACACCTGGCCGCCGACAGTCGGTCAAGAGCGCGACCCGACGTCAGTGGGTGAGCTTGAGCCCGACGACGCAGGCCACGATCCCGAGCACCAGCAGGATCCGGACGATCGACCACGGCTCCGCGCCGGTGGACATCTCGTAGGCAACCGTCAGCCCCGCGCCGATGCCGACCCACACGGCGTACGCGGTGCCGGTCGGGAGGTCGCGCATCGCCCAGGCGAGACCGACCATGCTGAGCACGACGGACACACCGAAGACCGTGGTGGGGACGGGGCGGGTGAAGCCGTCCGAGCGGCCGAGGGCGGTCGCCCAGACAGCCTCGAGGAGACCGGAGACGGTGAGCACGATCCACGGGAGCACGAAGAACACATCCTTCGCGCCGTCTTGTCGCTGGCCGGGTACGGCGCCCTCGTCCGGTGCCGGTGGGGCGGGCCCAGACTATAGAAGTCCGAAGAGACCTCGACGAGGATGTCGATCCGCGGTCGCGCCGTTCGACGTACGGGTGAGGAGGTCGCGCCGGCGACCTCACGAGGTGAGGAGAGCACCGTGAAGTACATGCTGATCATGCGCAGCAGCGATGCCGCTGAGGCAGCCGCGGCCGAGATCGACGTCGAGCAGGTCGTCAACGCCATGGGCGCCTACAACGAGTCACTGATGAAGGCCGGCGTGCTCCTCGCCGGGGAGGGGCTCGCAGGCCCCGACGAGGGTTTCGTCGTCGACTTCTCCGCCGAGCCGCCGATCGTCAGCGACGGCCCGTACGGCGAGACCCACGAGCTGTTCAACGGCTTCTGGATCCTGCAGGTGGCGAGCAAGGAGGAGGCTGCCGCGTGGGCCTCCCGCTGCCCGCTGGGTCCGGGCACGAAGCTCGAGGTGCGCCGGGTGACCGACGAGACGGACTTCGCCGACCTCGCTGACAACGAGTACATCCAGAAGGAGGCCGGCTGGCGCGAGCAGCTCGGCACCCCGTGACCGAGCCGCCCGACGCTCCGCGGCCCGTCCCCGAGGACGTCCGCCGCACCGTCGAGGCCGTCTGGCGGATCGAGGGAGCCCGGGTCGTCGCGACCCTCGCGAAGGTGACCGGCGACCTCGGCCTCGCCGAGGACCTGGCGCAGGAGGCCGTGGTCGAGGGCCTCGCACACTGGCCGGAGTCGGGCGTCCCCCGCAACGCGGGCGCCTGGCTCACGGCGGTCGCACGCCGCCGCGCGGTCGACGCGTGGCGGCGGCGCGCACGGCTCGACGAGCGCCACCAGGCCATGGCGCGCGATCTCGACATGGTGGACGACGCCGACTGGGAGCCGCTGGAGGACGACGTCCTCCGCCTGGTGTTCACCGCCTGCCACCCGGCGCTCTCCCGCGAGTCCCAGGTCGCACTCACCCTCCGGGTCGTGGCCGGCCTGACGACCGAGGAGATCGCGCGCCTGATGCTGGTCCCGGTCCCGACGGCCCAGCAACGGATCGTGCGGGCCAAGAAGACGCTCGCCGCGGCGAGGGTGCCCTTCGAAGCGCCCGGCGAGGACGCGTGGGGCGCCCGACTCGGCACGGTGCTGTCGGTCGTGTCCCTGCTCTTCACCGAGGGGTACGCCGCCACGGCCGGCGACCGCTGGGTCCGGGCCGACCTGGCGAACGAGGCGCTGCGGCTGGGCCGGGTGCTCGCGGGCCTGCTCCCCCGCGAGCCCGAGGTGCACGGGCTGGTCGCGCTGATGGAGCTGCAGGCATCACGGTTCGGCGCGCGGACGGCCCCGGACGGCACGCCGATCCTGCTCGCCGACCAGGACCGGTCGCGCTGGGACCACGCCCAGGTCCGCCGGGGTCGTGCGGCGCTCGCCCGGGCGGATGCTCTCGGCCGAGGGCGCGGCAGCTACGCGCTCCAGGCGGCCATCGCAGAGTGCCACGCGGTCGCCCCCAGCGTCGCGGAGACCGACTGGGAGCACATCGTGGTGCTCTACGAGGCTCTCGGGCGGGTCGCTCCCAGCCCGGTCGTCGACCTGAACCACGCCGTGGCGGTGTCGCAGGCCAGCGGCCCGGCCGACGCGCTGGCGATGGTCGATCACCTCGTCGCCGAGCGGGCGCTGCGCGGCTCGTACCTGCTGCCGAGCGTCCGCGGCGAGCTGCTGGTCCAGGTGGGCCGCACCGAGGAGGCTCGGGCGGAGCTGCTGGCCGCGGCCGACCTCACCCCGCACGCACAGACGGCGTCGGTGCTGCGACGCAAGGCCGCTGCGCTCGACGAGTGAGCCCCTCACCGAGCGGGTCGTCGGTGCCGGGGAGACTGCTGTCATGAGCGACCAGACCGAGCACCCGTCGATCGCGGCGTTCCGCGCCGAGCTGCACCGTCGCGGTGGCACCGGCGAGATCCGGGTCCTGCCCGAGAACGTCCACACCGCGGCACTGGCCGCCGCTGCCCTCGGCTGCGAGGTCGGGGCCATCGCCAACAGCCTGCTCTTCGACGCCGACGGCTCCCCCGTGCTCGTGCTGACCTCCGGTGCGCACCGCGTCGACGTCGCCAAGACGGCCGCGACCCTCGGCATAGCGGAGCTCGCGCAGGCGAAGCCCGAGTTCGTGCGCCGCCACACCGGCCAGGTCATCGGGGGCGTCTCGCCCTTCGCCCACCCGATCCCCGTGCCGACCTGGATCGACCCCTGGCTGCAGCGACACCCGGTCGTGTGGGCCGCGGCCGGTCATCCCGCGGCGGTCTTCAGCACGACGTACGACGAACTGGTCGGCCTGACCGGCGCGACCCCGGTGGAGGTCGCATGACCGCGCGCGTGCGCGACGCGACGCCGGCCGATGCCCCCGGCATCGCCCACGTCCACGTCACCACCTGGCAGAACGCCTACCGCGGCGTCCTCCCTCCCACCCACCTCGACACCCTGTCGGTGCCGCTGCGCACCGAGTTCTGGGCGACGTTCCTCGCCGACGTGCCGCAGCGCTCGCGCCTCCACGTCGCGGAGGACCCGGCCGGGGAGGTCCTCGGGTTCGCCGGCACCTGCCCGACCCGCGACGAGGACTGTGACCCCGACACCACCGGCGAGGTGGCGGCGATCTACGTGGTCGACGAGCACTGGGGCGACGGCACCGGCACGGCGCTCCTCGTTGCCGCCACCGAGGGACTCGTCGGCGACGGCTTCACCGAGGCGACCCTCTGGGTCCTCGCCGACAACCCCCGCGCCCACAGGTTCTACGAGCGCGAGGGCTGGGTGCTCGACGGCGAGCAGCGACACGAGGTCTACGCCGACCACCGTGTGGTCGAGGTGCGGTACTGGCGGTCGCTGGTCGACGACGGGTGACTGCGGCGCGGGCACACAGCAGCCCGAGATTCGTCGGACCAGTCTGGCTTGCACCAGATGTCCACAACCTTCACGAGCCTCTGGCTTCTCGAACATCTGTTCGATATTCTGTCGGCATGTCCACCCCGCGCACGCAGACCACCGCCACCCCGGCGGCGGACGGACGCGCACCGGCGCTGGATCCTTTGACGGTCACGGCGCTGACCGAGACGCTGCGGAGCGCGGTCGCTCCCAGCGTCGTCGGCACGACCGACACCTCCCTCCCCGAGGACATCGACGGCCTGGGTGAGCTCGTCGACGCGCTCGAGTCGCTGAAGCACACCGCGGCTGCGGTCCAAGCCCGTGCTGCGGTCGCCCTCGACGCCGCCGTCCGGCGCAGCGAGGCCGAGGCTGGGGTGCCCGCCAAGCGGCAAGGCGCGGTGACGCCGTCGCTGCTCGCCCGAGCACGCCGCGAGTCCCCGCACCAGGCCCGTCGCCTGCTGGCCGCGGCCCGCGCCTGGACCGCCGAGATGCCGCACACCTGGTCGGCCCTGTGCGCCGGCGAGCTCAGCGAGTACCGCGCCACCATCCTCATGACCGAGACCGCAGCGCTCTCCGTCGAGCACCGCGCGGAGGTCGACCGCGAGATCGCCGGCGACCGTGACCGTCTGGAGACCCTCGGCAACCGCGAGCTCACCGCCGCGACCCGGCGGGCGGCGTACCGGCTCGACCCACGAGGCTTCGTCCAGCGCTCACGCCAGGCAGCCGAGCAGCGCCGCGTGACCGTCCGCCCCGCGCCCGACACGATGACCTTCGTGACCGGGCTGCTGCCGGTCGCGCAAGGCGTGGCCGTGCACGCCGCGCTCGCCGCGGGGGCCGACGCTGCCCGCGCCTCCGGGGACGAGCGCAGCCGCGGCCAGCTGATGGCCGACCTGCTCGTCGAGCGCGTCACCGGCCAGACCTCCGCACCCGCCGTACCGGTCACCGTCAACGTCACGATCGCCGACACCGCGCTCCTCGCCGGCGGCACCGAGCCGGCCCTGGTCGGCGCCGAGACCCGTGGTGGATGCGTCCCGGTGCCGGTGCCCGCCGAGGTCGCCCGCCTGCTCCTCGGCGACAGCCTCACCGCCGGCGCCAAGACCTGGGTACGTCGGCTCTACCTCGACCCGGGCGGCGACCTGGTCGCACTCAGCTCCCGCCGACGCTTCTTTGACGACGGGCTCGCCGCCTACCTCCGGCTCCGCGACCAGGGCACCTGCCGGGTGCCCTGGTGCGACGCGCCGGCCCGTCAGAGCGACCATGTCGTCAGTGTGGTCGACGGCGGACCGACCACCGGCGCCAACGGCCAGTCGCTGTGCGAGGCCTGCCACCGCGCCAAGGAGTCCGCCCTGTGGCCCGGCTCCCGGGGCCGACCACCCGGGGTCCTCGACGTGGAACACGTCTGGACCGATCCCCCACCACTGCCCACGTCCGCGGCTGCCCGCGCGGCCTGAGGCTGCCCCACCACCCCTACAGTGACCGCCATGGCACGTGTAGTGGTGGTCGGTGGCGGGTTCGGCGGGATGGCGAGCGCCGTGAGGCTGGCGAAGCTCGGGCACGCCGTCACCCTCCTGGAGGCCCGCGACGAGCTCGGCGGCGCCCTCGGCAGCCTCGAGGTCGACGGCTTCCGGTGGGACCTCGGCCCCTCCACGACCGCGCTGCCCGCCGTCGTACGCGACCTGTTCCGCAAGTCCGGCCGCCCGCTCGAGCGGGAGCTCGATCTGGTGCCCGTCGACCCGATCCGCGAGCACCGCTTCGAGGACGGCACGAACCTCAGCCTCCCCCACGGACGCGCCGCCCAGGAGCGCGCGATCGACGAGGCGCTCGGCGGTGGCGGGGCGGACTGGCTCGCCTACACGACGTCCTTCCACGAGACCTGGGAGACGATCCGGCGCGACTACCTCGAGCGGCCGTGGGCACCCGAGCTCGTCGACCGCGCCACCCGCGACCTCGTCTTCACCCGCGACACCCTCCACAAGAGGGTGCGCAGGGCGTTCAAGGACGATCGACTGCGCGCCATCGCCCTGCACGGGGTCCGGCTCGAGGGCCACGACCCACGCAACGTCCCCGCCTGGATGGGTTTCCTCGCCTACGTCGAGCAGAAGTTCGGCGTCTGGACCGTGCCGGGCGGCCTGAGCCAGGTCAGCGAGACGCTGGTCAAGCGGCTCGGGGAACGCCGCGTGGAGGTCCGCACCGGGACCACCGTGCGTGACCTCGTCGTCCGCGAGGGGCGCGTCGTCGCCGTCGCCACCGAGGCTGGGGACCTCGACGCCGATGTGGTGGTCGTGGCGATCGATCCCCGAGGGCTCCCCGCCCTGGCGAGGTACGTGCGCCACACCATGCCGGCGATCCCCCCGGTCGTCTGTCACCTCGGACTGGGCCCCGAGGCCCCCGAGATGCCCGCCGAGGTCGTCCTCCACAGCAACCCCTCGATCGTCGTGCGCACGACCGGGCAGGCGCCGGGCGGCGGCCAGGCCTGGACACTGCTCGGCCGCGGTCAGCTGGCGGAGGACATCGTCACCGCGCTCGCCCGCCTCAAGATCGACGTCCGCCCCCACGTGGTGACCCGGGTCGACAGGTCCCCTCGGGAGCTGGTCGAGGAGCTCCACGGGTCGCCGTACGGCGTGCAGTGGCAGGGCCGCCGCACCCTCACCGACCGACTGTCGACCCGTACCCCTCTGCCCGGCGTCTTCGCCGCCGGCGCGCACGCGACGCCGGGTGCCGGCGTGCCGTTCGTCGGCCTGGGTGCCGCGCTGGTCGCCCAGGAGGTCGGCCCGGCCTGACCGGCCACTCGACGCGCGAGTCTCAGGCAGGGGCGGCGTGCGCCGCCAGCCCGGCATAGATCTCCCGGGTGGCGCGCGAGCGGTTCAGCGTGAAGAAGTGCAGGCCGGGCGCCCCGCCGGCGAGCAGGTCGTCACAGAGCTCCGTGGCGATCTGGACCCCGACGGTCCGGACCTCGGCCGGGTCCTCGACCGCGGCGATCCGTGCCACGACCTCGGGCGGCACCTCGCGCCCGGAGAGCTCGGCCATCCGCACGATCGATCGGCTGCTGAGGATCGGCATGATGCCGGGCAGGATCGGGAAGTCCACGCCCGCGCCGCGTGCCCGGTCGACGAGCGCGAAGTACTCCTCGGCACGGAAGAACATCTCGGTGATGCCGAACTGCGCCCCCGCGTCCTGCTTGGCCTTCATCACCGCGACGTCGGCGTCGAGGCTCGCGGCGTCGCGGTGGCCGAGCGGGAACACCGCGACCCCGACGCTGAAGTCCCCCAGCGAGCGCGCGAGGGCGACCAGCTCGCTGGCGTAGTCGAGACCGCCCTCGGTGTGCACCCACGGGGTGCCCGGGCCGCCCGGCGGGTCGCCCCGCAGGGCCAGCACGTTGCGGACCCCGGCGTCGGCGTACCGGCCGATGACGTGCCGCAGCTCCGCGACGGTCTGGCCGACGCAGGTGAGGTGGGCCATCGGCGTCAGCGTGGTCTCGGCGGCGATGCGCTCCGTGATGCCGACCGTGCGGTCGCGGGTGGATCCCCCGGCCCCCTCCGTCACCGAGACGAAGGTCGGGCGCAGCGGCTCCAACTCACGGATCGCCCGCCACAGCTGGCGCTCGCCCTCGGCGTCCTTGGGTGGGAAGAACTCGAAGGAGAACGACCGCTCGCCGGCGGCCAGCAGGTCGACGATCGCCTGCCCGCCGGGCATGCGCGAGGGGAGTCCGAGGGCCATGGAGCCAGCGTACGGCGGCCGCCGTACCCTCGCGGAGTGATCTCGTTCGCCGACCAGGTGCAGGCCACGCTCGACGCCGTCGTGGACGCGCACGCCGAGCGGCTCGCGCCGCTGGGACCCGACGCCACGCTCCTCCTGGACGAGGCCCGCACGAGCGTGCGCGGAGGCAAGCGGCTGCGCGCGGCGTTCTGCCGGGCAGGCTTCACCGCGGTCGCCGGCACCAGCCTCGACGGTCCGACGGAGGCCGGTGTGCTGCGCGCAGGCGCCGCCCTCGAGGTCCTCCACGCGAGCGCGCTCGTGCACGACGACTTCATGGACGCCTCCGACACCCGGCGCGGGCGCCCGGCGGCCCACCGCGCGTTCGCCGCCCACCACGACGCCCAGGGCTGGCCGGGGTCGGCGGAGCAGTACGGCGGCGCGGCCGCGATCCTCCTGGGCGACCTGCTGCTGACCTGGTCCGACGAGCTGCTGCGCACGTGCGGGCTTCCGGACGCGCAGGTCGCCGACGCCCTAGTCGTGCTCGACCACACCCGGTCGGAGGTGGTCGCCGGGCAGTTCCTCGACGTGTCGGTCCAGGCGCGCGGGCGCGGCAGCGTCGAGGAGGCGATGCGCGTGCTGCGCTACAAGTCCGCCAAGTACTCGGTGGAGCGACCGCTGCACGTGGGGGCCGCGCTGGCCGGGGCGGACGACGCACAGGTGAGCGCCCTCAGCGACGTGGGGCTCCCGGTCGGGGAGGCGTTCCAGCTGCGCGACGACCTACTCGGCGTGCTCGGCGACACCCAGCGCACCGGCAAGCCGGCGGGCGACGACCTCCGCGAGGGCAAGCGCACCGTGCTCGTCGCGCTCGCCCTCGAGAGCCTCTCCCCGGCCGACGCCGCGCGGCTGGAGGCCGGCCTCGGTACGGCGCTCGCCCCCGAGGAGGTCGCGGCGCTCCAGGAGCTGGTGCGCGGCTCCGGCGCCGTGGAGCAGGTCGAGCGCCTCATCGACGACCTCACGGCCCGCGCCTTCGCCGCGCTCGACACCGCCCCGATCGACGCCGCCGCCCGCGAGGAGCTGCGCGCGCTGGCCGAGGCCGCCGTACGCCGGGTCGTCTGACTGGGTGTCCCTAGTCCCCTTGGTCGGGGTCGCGGAAGTTCAGGAAGCTGTACACGAGCATCGCGAACGCGATGACGCCTGACCCGATCAGGGTGGCACCGGTCCCCCAGCCTCCCGCCAGCCACCACTTGTCGCCCACGGGCCACCACGAGGGTGCCGCGACGCTGATGCCCCAGTAGACGCCCAGGCCGATCAACAGACAGATGCCGACCACGGACAGCAGGATGCGGAACCAGGTCCGGACGCTGTCGGCCGCGCCACGCAAGGCAGCCCTCCTGACCGGCGCAAGGCGCCGGTCGGCCCATTCGTACTGGGTGGCCAGCATCGCCATCCCTGCGAAGAGCGCGAGCAGACCTGGCCCAGGCAGGACCAAGGCCGCGAGACCGACGATGACGAGGATCCAGCCGGCACCTTGGAGCAGGACGTGCTTCCCAGTTCTCCCGGCGCTCACGGCCGGGCCTTCACCTGAGCTGCTGCGGTCATGACGGCGCCCTCCAGAGGGGCTTGCGTGTCCTGGTCCGAGAGCGTCTGCCCAGGGGGGCCACCGTCCGCCGGGTCATCTGAGGTACCGACCGCTCAGGTCATCGCCTGGGCGCGGCGCTTGACCTCGGAGCCACGGTTCTCACGCAGGGCGTCGATGGGGCGGCCCGGCAGCGTGTCGTCCGCGCTGAAGATCCACGTGATCGCCTCGCGGTCGTCCCACCCTGCGTCGTGGAGCATGGTCAGCAAGCCGTGCAGTCCCTTGACGACGACGCCGTCCTGGATCTGCTCGGCGGGGACCTGCTGGCCCGCGCCGGGCTGCGGCGCCGCGGCGGCGAGGTGGTGCTCGCGAATCAGCTGGCGCACCTTGCTCACGCTGACCCCGAGGAGGTCGGCGGCGGCGCTCCAGTCCACCCACTCGTCGACGAGGGTGGCGAGGTCGGGACTGTCGGGGGCGCTGGGCTGCTCGGTCACCGGACCATTGTGGCCGACGCGCGCGCCACGTCCCGCCCGGCCCGTCACACCAGCCCCTGTTTCCCCATGCGCCCCACTGGGTAAGGGCTCGGGATGTTCTTTCTCGGGAAGTCCAGGTCCGTGCTCGCGCGGACGCTCAGCATCGCCACGGCCGCAGCCCTCGGCTCGGTCCTCCTCACCCCCGCCACCGCGGTGGCCCACCCGCACGACCCGGACGAGCGGAAGGAGGTCCGCTACACCGTCCGCACCGGCGACACGGCCACCGGCATCGCGACCCGTCTGCACGCCTGGACCGCCGAGCTCGTGGCCGCCAACGACCTCGGCTCCTCCGCGACGCTGCGTGCCGGCCAGGTGATCACGGTCCCGGTGGTCCTCGCGGCCCTCGAGCCCGGCGAGGTGCCGGGCCGGCCCGGCGCCTCGGGAGCTTCCGGCGTACGAGAGACCAAGCCCACCCGGTCCCAGCCGAAGCGGTCCCAGCAGACCCGCCCCGAACGGACCAGGACGCCCGCCCGCGCGTCGCGGGAGGAGGTCCGCCGCACCATCGTGCGGACCGCCGATGCCTTCGGGGTCGACCGCGCGCTCGCCCTCGCGGTCGGATGGCAGGAGTCCGGGTGGCAGCAGCACGTCGTCTCCTCCGCCGACGCGATCGGCGCCATGCAGGTCCTGCCCGGCACCGGTGAGTGGATGGAGTCCTACGTGGGCCGCCCCCTGGACCTCCACCGGCTCGCCGACAACGTCGCGGCGGGGGTCGCGCTGCTCGACCTGCTCACTTCGCTGGAACCCCGCCGACGGGCCATCGCGGCCTACTACCAGGGCCTCGCCGGGGTCCGCGAGCACGGCATGTACGACGACACAAAGGTCTACGTACGGAACGTCGATGCGCTGCGGGAGCGGTTCGCCAGTAAAATCGGCCGTTGATGCCCGGCGGGGCGAGACCCGCCAGGCTGCCCCGCAGGCCCAGGAGGACCCGTGGTCGAACGCACCACCTCGGACCCGATCGTCGGGCGGTTGCTCGACCGTCGGTACGAGGTGGGACCCCGGGTCGCCCGGGGCGGCATGGCGACGGTCTACGAGGCGCGCGACCTCCGGCTGGACCGCACCGTCGCCGTCAAGGTGATGCACGGCGACCTCGGCGACGACCACGACTTCGCCGCACGCTTCGTCCGTGAGGCCCGGGCCGCCGCCCGCCTCTCGCACCCCAACGTCGTCAGTGTCTTCGACCAGGGCGACGACGACGGCACGCTCTTCCTGGCGATGGAGTACGTCCCCGGCCACACGCTGCGTGACCTGCTCCGCCAGGAGGCGCCCGTCTCGCCGACCCGCGCGCTGGCGCTGCTCGAGCCGATCCTCTCTGCGCTCGCCGCCGCCCACGCGGCCGGCCTGGTGCACCGCGACGTCAAGCCCGAGAACGTCCTCATCGCCGACGACGGTCGTGTGAAGGTCGCCGACTTCGGCCTCGCCCGCGCGGTCAGCGCCGAGACGCAGCACACCGCGACCGGCGGCGTGCTCATCGGCACCGTCTCCTACCTGGCTCCCGAGCTGGTCGTCGACGGCGTCGCGGACGCCCGGGCCGACGTCTATGCGGTCGGTGTCCTGCTCTACGAGCTGCTCACCGGGACGAAGCCGCACGACGGTGACTCCCCCATCCAGATCGCCTACAAGCACGTGCACGAGGACGTCCCGCCGCCCTCGGCGAAGGTGCCGGGGATCCCGCCGTACGTCGACGCGCTGGTGGCGCGCGCCACCGCCCGCGACCGGGCCCAGCGCCCGGCCGACGCGCAGGTCCTCCTCCACCACGTCCACCGGGTGCGACACGCGCTCGACGCCGGGCTGCGCGACGATCCCGAGCTGACCGCCGACCTCGCGCCTCGTGTCCTCCCGACCGGTCGCGAGGACACCTCCGACCTGTCCCTGGACGACGACGACCGGCAGCACACGGCCGTCGTCCCGCTCCAGCGCCCCCCGGTCGACCCCGCGGACGCCGCCGCTGCCCGTGCGCGGCCGCGCGGCCGCGGCCATCGGCGACGCGGTGTCGTGATCGCGCTCGTCCTCGTGCTGCTCGCGCTCGCCAGCACCGCCGGGTGGTGGTTCGGGTTCGCCCGCTACACGACCACCCCGGGCGTCATCAACCTCTCGGTCGCCGCGGCGGAGGAACGGGTCGAGGAGGCGGGCCTGCGCCTCGACGTGGGTGACGAGGAGTTCAGCGAGACCGTCACCGCGGGCTCGGTCATCCGCACCGACCCCACCGCGGGCTCCCGGATCCTCGAGGACGGCACCGTCACCGCGGTGGTCTCGCTCGGGCCCGAGCGCTACGAGGTGCCCGACCTGCGGGGCGAGAGCGAGGCCGACGCGGTCAAGGCCCTCGAGGAACGCAGCCTCGAACCGGGCGACGTGCTGCGGCGATACCACGAGCGTGTCGCCGACGGCGCAGTCATCCGCACCGCCCCCGCTGCCGGCACCGAGCTGCGCCGGGGCACCCCTGTCGACCTCGTCGTGAGCCGTGGCCGCCGACCGATCGACGTCCCGGACGTCACCGGCCGCGAGGCCGGCCAGGCCGAGTCCGAGCTCGACGACCTCGGGCTGTCGGTCGACATCGACCGAGCCTTCGACGAGGACGTCCCCGAAGGACGCGTGATCTCGCAGAACCCCAGCAGCGGCACTCTCTTCCGCGGCGACACCGTCCAACTCGTCGTCTCCCGGGGCGCCGAGCTCATCGAGGTCCCCCGGGTCCGCGGCATCGGAGTGGAGGAGGCCACCCGTCGGCTGGAGGACGCCGGGTTCAAGGTCAAGACCAAGCGCAGCGACCTCTACGTCGGCCTCGAGTACGTCGTCGGCAGCGACCCCCGGCAAGGTACGGAGGCGAAGCGTGGCTCCACGGTGACCCTCTCGCTGGTCTGAGGACGGGCGTCTGCGACGCTGATCCCGTGCCTGCTGCGACCCCGGACCCTGCTGTCGAGCGCAACCCGATCGGCTCCCACGTCAAGGTCGGGAAGGGGCTCGTCGACGGTGCGTTCCGGCTCGCCCAGGACCTCGGGGCCGAGACGTTCCAGGTCTTCGTCGGCAACCCGCGGGGGTGGGCCCTGAGCGAGGGCGATCCGGCGCGGGACGAGGAGTTCCGCCGGGTCTGCGCCGAAGCAGGCACCCGCGTGTTCGTCCACGCGCCGTACCTGGTGAACCTGGGCAGCCCCACCGAGGCGACGTACGAGAAGTCGGTGGCGAGCGTGGCCCACAACCTGCGCAGGGCGGCCGCCATCGGCGCCGAGGGGGTCGTCGTGCACACCGGCTCCTGCGTGGCGGCCGGTTCCGTCGAGCGGGGGCTGCAGCAGGTGCGCGAGGGGCTCCTCCCCCTGCTCGACACCCTGGCCGACGCCGGCCCCGACGCGCCCTGGCTGCTGCTCGAGCCCACCGCTGGTCAGGGACAGTCGCTGTGCGCCGGGGTCGACGACCTCAAGGCCTACCTCGACGCGCTGGACCACCACCCACGGGCCGGCATCTGCCTCGACACCTGCCACGTCTTCGCTGCCGGCGCACCCCTCGACGAGCCCGGCGGCGCGGCGGCCACCCTCGAGCGGATCGCCGCCATCGGGGGCCCGGGGCGGCTGCGCCTGGTGCACGCGAACGACTCCAAGGACGTCCGGGGCGCCCTCAAGGACCGCCACGAGCGGATCGGCGAGGGCCACATCGGTGTGGACGCCTTCGCCGAGATGCTCGCCCACCCGACCACCGCCGGCGTGCCGTTCGTCCTCGAGACACCAGGCTCCGGCGAGCCGGACTCCCCCGACCTGCCGCTGCTGAAGTCGCTGCGCTGACGGCGGCGCCCCGGATAACCGCTCGTCCCGCCCCCCGGACGAGCGTCTCGCAGAACGAGAAGGCAGTCGTACTCTCGACCCATGGTCGTGGTGATGGCTCCCGGTGCTACCGATGAGCAGGTCGCCCACGTCGTCGACCGGGTCGAGGGCGTCGGCGGCGAGGCGTTCGTGAGCAAGGGCGTCGTGCGCACCATCATCGGGCTGGTCGGGGACCTCGAGTCCTTCCACCACCTGAACCTGCGCAGCATGCCCGGCGTCGCCGACGTGCACCGCATCTCCGACCCCTACAAGCTCGTCAGCCGCCAGCACCACCCCGAGCGCTCCACCGTCTGGGTGGGCCCCGCCGGGCACCAGGTGCCGATCGGACCGGAGACGTTCACCTTCATCGCCGGCCCGTGCGCGGTCGAGACCGCACAGCAGACCCGCGAGGCCGCGGAGATGGCGAAGGCGGCCGGCGCCACCCTCCTGCGCGGCGGCGCGTTCAAGCCGCGCACCTCGCCGTACGCCTTCCAGGGCCTGGGCCTCCGTGGTCTCGAGATCCTCGCCGACACCCGGGAGGCGACCGGTCTGCCGGTGGTCACCGAGGTCGTCGACGCGCGCGACGTGGCCGTGGTCGCCGAACACGCCGACATGCTCCAGATCGGTACCCGCAACGCGGCCAACTTCGGGCTGCTGCAGGCCGTGGGTGAGTCCGGCAAGCCGGTGCTCCTCAAGCGCGGGATGACCGCGACGATCGAGGAGTGGCTGATGGCGGCGGAGTACATCGCCCAGCGCGGGAACCTCGACGTCGTGCTCTGCGAGCGCGGGATCCGCACCTTCGAGCCGGCCACCCGCAACACGCTCGACATCTCCGCTGTGCCGGTCATCCAGGCCAGCAGCCACCTGCCGGTGATCGTCGACCCCTCGCACGCCGCGGGCCGCAAGGACCTCGTGGTGCCGCTCTCCCGCGCCGCGATCGCCGTCGGGGCCGACGGCATCATCGTCGACGTGCACCCGAATCCCGAGACCGCCCTCTGCGACGGCCCGCAGGCACTTCTCGGCAACGACCTGCGCGCACTCGCGCAGGCGGTGCGTCAGCTGCCGCCGGTCGTCGGCCGGGTGGACGCCAGCGCACGGCTCAGGACCGAAGCGGCCTCCTCGACCTGAGCCTTCGTCACGTCCAGGTGCGTCACGAGGCGCACCGTCCGCGGGCCGACCGCGGAGACCAGCACGCCCTCCTCACGGGCACGCAGCACGGCCCCCGCCGCGTCGGCGTGCGGAACCGCGACGATGTTCGTCGCCACCCCGGCCGGGTCGATCCCGCAGGCCTCCGCGAGCAGGCGGGCGTGGGCGTGGTCCTCCGCGAGCCGGTCGAGGTGGTGGTCCAGTGCGTGCAGGCCGGCTGCGGCGAGCACGCCGACCTGGCGCATGCCCGCACCGAGCCGCTTGCGCCACACGCGCGACTCCGCGACGGCCTCGGTGGAGCCGACCACGAGCGAGCCGATCGGGGCCCCGAGCCCCTTCGAGAGGCAGACGGCCACGACGTCGAACAGACCACCGACCGCGCGCAGGTACTCCTCGGTCGGCGCCGGGTCCGCGACCGCGGCGTTCCACAGCCGCGCACCATCGAGGTGCAGGGCACAGCCCACGTCGTCGGCCCAGGTCCGCAGTGCCTCGAGGTCGGCTCGGGGCACGACCGTGCCGCCGGAGAAGTTGTGTGTGTTCTCCACCGACACCGCGGCCGTCGGCACGAAGTAGGGGCCCAGGTCGGGTGCATGCATGGCGCGCACCTGGTCCAGCGCGAGGGGGCCGTCGGTCCAGGTGCGCATCGTCAGCCCGGTGATCGCGCCGTGCGCTCCCAGCTCGGCGCGCGCGACGTGGGCGTCGGCGGCGCAGAGCACCTCTTGCCCGACCTCGACCACGGTCCGCACCGCCAGCACGTTGGCCAACGAGCCGGTCGGGGTGAACAGGGCCGCCTCGTGACCCAGCAGCGCGGCGACGCGCTCCTCCAGCCGGCGGACGGTGGGGTCCTCGCCGTACACGTCGTCGCCGACCTCGGCGCCCGCCATCGCCCGGCGCATCGCCACGGTCGGCTGCGTGACGGTGTCGCTGCGGAGGTCGATCACGGCGTTTGCCTGCTCGCCGCGGTCAGCGCGCGTCGACGGGGGTCTCGCCCCGGTGGCGCAGCATGTCGGCGACCAGGAAGGCCAGCTCCAACGACTGCACGCGGTTCAGGCGCGGGTCGCACACCGACTCGTAGCGGTTGCCGAGGTCGGCCTCGGCCAGCTCCTCGCCACCGCCGACGCACTCGGTGACGTCGTCACCGGTGAGCTCGACGTGGATGCCGCCAGGCCAGGTGCCGAGGCTGCGGTGGACGTCGAAGAACCCCTGCACCTCGTGGATGACGTCGTCGAAACGGCGGGTCTTGTAGCCCGAGGACGCCTCGAAGGTGTTGCCGTGCATCGGGTCGCAGACCCAGGCGACCTGCACGCCGGCGGCCTCGACCTTCTCCACCAGCGGCGGCAGCAGGTCGCGGATCTTGCCGGCCCCCATCCGGGTGATGAACGTCAGGCGGCCGGGCTCGCGCTGGGGATCGAGCTTCTCGGCGAGCGCGATCGCGTCGTCGGCGGTCGTGGTCGGGCCGAGCTTGACCCCGATCGGGTTGCGGATCTTCGAGAGCAGCTCGACGTGGGCGCCGTCGAGCTGGCGGGTGCGCTCGCCGATCCAGACGAAGTGCGCCGAGACGTCGTACGGCGCATGGGTGCGCGAGTCGATGCGGGTCATGGCGTGCTCGTACTCGAGCACCAGGGCCTCGTGGCTGGAGTGGAAGTCGACGCGGTGGAACTCCGCGGGGTCGGCCCCGATCGCCTGCATGAACGTCAGCGCCCGCTCGATCTCGTCGGCCATCTGCTCGTAGCGCGCACCGACGCCGCTGGACCGCACGAAGGAGGTGTTCCAGGCATGCACCTGACGGAGGTCGGCGTACCCGCCCGTCACGAAGGCGCGCACCAGGTTTAGCGTCGACGCCGACGCGTTGTAGACGTCCACCAGCCGCTGGGGGTCGGGCGTCCGGGACTCCGGGGTGAAGGCGAACCCGTTGACCGCGTCGCCGCGGTAGGCCGGCAGCGTCACGTCACCACGGGTCTCGGTGTCGGACGAGCGGGGCTTGGCGTACTGACCGGCGAGCCGCCCGAGCTTCACGACGGGCACGGACGCCGCGTACGTGAGGACCACGGCCATCTGGAGCAGCACCCGCAGCTTGTTGCGGACGTTGTCGGCGGTCACGCCGTCGAAGGTCTCGGCGCAGTCGCCGCCCTGGAGCAGGAAGGCCTCGCCGCGCGCCACCGCGGCCAGCTTGGTCTTGAGGTCGTCGCACTCCCCCGCGAACACCAGGGGTGGGACACCGCGCAGCTTGGTCACCGCCGCCTGGAGCGCGGCGTCGTCGGGGTACGACGGCTGCTGCGCCGCGCCGAGCGCGTGCAGGGTGGCCAAGTCAGGGACGGATCCAGGGGTGTCAGCGGGAAGCACTGTTCCAGGGTACGGGGCGGGCGCTGCGCCGATCACACGCGCCGGTGGACGAGCAGCGGCAGGACGGTCCGCGCCCCCGCGCGCGCCAACCAGGAGGCGGCGACGGTCGCGGGCCACCCGCTGGCACTGGCGTCGAGGAGCAGCAGGACGGTGCGGTCCTGCACGGGCGGGGGGTCGAGCCCGGCGAGGGCATCGCGCCACCACGCGGCCTCCTCCGCGGAGGTCAGGCTCCGCGGGTCGGCCGGCGGTGTCACCGGCAGGCTGGCCCGCCCGAGCCCGCCGACCTCGGCCAGGTGGTCACCCAGCGACGCGGTGAGCCGCGGGAACCCGGCAGCGGGCAGGTCGACCACGACCTCCGGGCGGGCCGGCCAGCTGCCCTTCCAGTCCGCCAGGACGGCGACCAGGGCCTCGCGCAGCTCGTCCCCGGCCCCGGCGTCGCGCGCGAACGCCTCCCGCACCAGGTCCTGCCACTCCGGGGCGTCAGCGTGGACCAGCACCCGACCCGGGGCCGCCAGCTCGCCGGGGGCGATCCGGCCGCGCGACCCGAAGGCGCCGCCGGGCCACATCTTGCGCGGCTCGAGCTCGTGGCGCTGCCGACGCAGCACCTTGGCCACGGCCACCACCGTCGCCCGCGCCGGGCGCAGGGCCAACCCCTCGGGCAGCGCGCCGCGGCACACCGAGCACCGCCCGCACGGCTCGGCGGTCGGGTCATCGAGGGACTCCTGGAGCAGTTGCATCAGGCACCGCTCGGAGCGCGTGTAGGCGCGCATGATGTCGGCCTCGCGCCGGCGTACGGCGACCACCCCGTCGTAGTGCTCGGCGTCGTGGGTCCACTGCTTGCCGGTGGGCAGCCAGCCGCCCTCGACGCGCTCGACCACGTCGTCGACGGCCAGCTGCTTGAGCATCAGCTCCACGCGGGTCCGGCGTACGCCGCTCTCCGCCTCGACCGCGGCGACCGACATCGGCTCACCACCCCCACCGGCGAGGACGGCGAGCACGCGCTCGACCTGCTCAGGGACCGGGATGGTCGCGGTGGCGAAGTAGTCCCACACGCCGGCGTCGGCCTCCGACGGGAGGAGCACGGCGTGGGCGTGCTCGAGGGCCCGGCCCGCACGACCAACCTGCTGGTAGTAGGACACCGGGGACGGCGGTGCCCCGACGTGGATGACGAAGCCCAGGTCGGGCTTGTCGTAGCCCATGCCGAGCGCGGAGGTCGCCACCAGCGCCTTGAGGCGGTTCGCGCGCAGGGCGTCCTCCAGCTCCTCGCGGCGGCCCGCCTCGAGCTGGCCGGTGTAGGCGGCGACGGGCAGGTCGGGGTGGACCGCCGCGACGGCGTCGGCCAGCCGGTGGGCGTCGGCGACGGTGAGCGCGTAGACGATGCCCGAGCCCGGCAGGGTGGGGAGGTGGTCGACGACCCAGGCGTACCGGTCGAGCGGGCTGAGCCTGTCGTGGCCCTCTCCCCGGCCGGGGTCGACGACGCTCAGCTGGAGGCTGGCGCGGGCCAGCGGGCCGCGCAGCACGAGGGTGGCGTCGCCGAGCTGGGCGGCGACGTCGTCGGTGACGCGCGCGTTCGCCGTGGCGGTGGTGGCCAGCACGGGTGTGGAGGGGTGGAGCCGCTGCAGCACGTCGGAGACCCGGCGATAGTCGGGACGGAAGTCGTGGCCCCAGTCGGAGACCGCATGCGCCTCGTCGATGACCACCAGGCCGAGCCGACCGGCAAGGGCGTCGAGCACCCGGCGACCGAACCCCGGGTTGGCCAGCCGCTCCGGGGAGACCAGCAGCACGTCGAGGTGGCCCGCGGTCAGCTCGGACTCGACGGCGGACCAGGCGTCGGTGTTGGAGGAGTTCAGCGTCGCTGCGCGCAGGCCGGCCCTCTCCGCCGCCACGACCTGGTCGCGCATCAGCGACAGCAGCGGGGACACCACGAGCGTGGGCCCGTGGCCCTCGGCGCGGCGGCACGCGGTGGCGGCCCAGTAGACCGCCGACTTCCCCCAGCCGGTCGCCTGGACCACCAGCACCCGGGCGGCGTCCTCGCAGAGCGCGGCCACCGCCGTCTCCTGGTCGGGGCGCAGCCGCGCCTCGGGACCGGCCATGGCGGTGATGACCCGAGCGGCGACCGCGGCGCGGGTGTCGTCGAGGACGGGAGTGGTGGTGGGCATGGCGCCACCGTAGGCCGCGGCGACGACAGGCGGCGTACCGAGGAGTTGTGCGTACAGGTTCCTCGGGTTTTCGTGCCTGAATTCGTGTACGAAGCGCGAAAGTCACTACACGTGTAGTGACTTTCGACCCCTCAGCCCGACAGGTCGGTGGGGTCGTGGAAGCCGGTGCGCTGGGCGCGGAAGGCGCGGTTCTCGAGCCAGGTGAGGACCCACAGGCCGACGCCGACGACGAGCAGGCCGGCGGCGATCGTGTACTGCACCGTGTCGCGGCCCGTCCACGGTCCGACGAAGAACAGGCAGGCGACCGCACCGAGGGCGGGGATGACGGTGGGGGCGGTGAAGTGCACGCCGTCCACCGGGTCCCTCCGCAGCACCAGGCACGCCACGTTGACCACCGCGAAGACGCCGAGCAGCAGCAGCGCGGTGGTTCCCGACAGCGCCTCGACGCTGCTCTCCGCGAGGAGCACCGCGACCACGACGATCAGCCCGAGCGCGAGGGCGGTCGAGAACACGATTGCCACCCACGGCGTACGCCGGCCCGGCAGCACCCTGCTCAGCACCCGCGGCAGCACGTCCTGCTTCCCCATGCCGTAGAGCAGCCGGCTGGCCATCAGCATGTTGATCAGCGCGGTGTTCGCGACCGCGAAGACGGTGAGGAAGGGAAAGACCTTGTCGATCGGGAAGTCTGGTGCGCCGATGGCAACCACGTCGAGGAGGGCGGTGTCGCTCTCGGCGAGCTCGCCCACGGGCACGAGCGCCACGGCGGTGATGGATACCAGAACGTAGAAGGAGACCGCGATGCCGAGGCCGGTCAGCATGATCCTGGGGAAGATCCGCTCGGGCTCCCTGGTCTCCTCGACCATGTTCACCGAGTCCTCGAAGCCGACCATCGCGAAGAACGCCAGAGAGGTCGCCGCGGTGACGGCGATGAAAAGGCTCTTGCCCTCGGCGGATTCGAAGACCATGACCCGGCCGAGGTCGGCATTGCCCTGGCTCATCGCGAAGAACCCGACGCCGATGACGATGAGCAGCGCGACCATCTCGACCACGGTGAGCACCACGTTGAACTTCACGCTCTCGCCGACCCCGCGCAGGTTCACCACCGCGAGCAGCAGCATGAAGCCCAGCGCCACGGCGAGCACCGCCGTCGACCCGGTGCCGACCCCCCACCCCGCGCCCTCGAGCCCAGCGAGGAGGTTCGCGGCGAGCACGTTCGCGCTCGTCGAGGCGCTCGTGATGCCGGAGCAGATCACTGCGAAGGCGACCATGAAGGTGACGAAGTGCAGCCTGAAGGCCTTGTGCGTGTAGAGCGCGGCTCCGGCCGCGTGCGGGTACTTGGTCACCAGCTCGAGGTAGGCGAAGGCCGTCAGCGTGGCCACGGCGAAGGCCACCAGGAACGGCAGCCAGGCCGCGCCCCCGACCTCGCCGGCGACCTGACCGGTGATCGCGTAGATGCCCGCGCCGAGGACGTCGCCGACGATGAAGAGCAGCAGCAGCTTGGGGCCGAGAACCCGCTTGAGCTTCGGGGCGCCGTCGACGTCGGTGCCGGGGTGACCGGTCGACCTGGTGGATGCGTCGCTCACGCGGTCGGTGCCCCCTCGTGCTGGCCCTGTGCAGGGCAGGTGGCGGGAATCTATCCCGGCTCAGCCGAAGAACACCCGCGCCTCGTCGTACAGCTCGGGCGATACCGTCTTGAGCTCGGCCGTGCCCTCGCTCAGCGGCACCCGGACGATGTCGGTGCCTCGCAGCGCCACCATCGTCCCGTAGTCCTGCGCGTGGACCGCGTCGATCGCCGAGAGCCCGAAGCGGGTGGCCAACCAGCGGTCGAAGGCGGTCGGTGTGCCCCCTCGCTGGACGTGGCCGAGCACCACGGCGCGCGACTCCTTGCCGGTGCGCTGCTCGATCTCGGCCGCGATCCGGTCGCCGATCCCGCCCAAGCGCACGTGACCGAAGGAATCCTTCTCCCCCGAGGTGAGCGTCATCTCGCCGCCCTCCTTGGGCACGGCTCCCTCGGAGACCACGATGATCGGCGAGAAGTCGGTCTCGAAGCGGGTCTGCACGTGGCCGCAGACCTCCTCGATGTCGAACGGCTGCTCGGGGATGAGGATGACGTTGGCGCCGGCGGCCAGGCCCGCGTGCAGGGCGATCCAGCCGGCGTGACGGCCCATCACCTCCACGACGAGCGCACGGTGGTGGGACTCCGCGGTGGTGTGCAGCCTGTCGATGGCCTCCATCGCGATGTTGACCGCAGTGTCGAAGCCGAAGGTGAAGTCGGTGCCAGAGAGGTCGTTGTCGATGGTCTTCGGCACCCCGACCACGTTCACCCCCAGGCCGGCCAGCTTCGTGGCCACCCCCAGGGTGTCCTCGCCACCGATGGCGATCAGTGCGTCCACGCCGTCGGCGTCCAGGTTGTCCTGGATGCGCTGCACGCCGCCCTCCACCGAGAACGGGTTGGTGCGCGAGGAACGCAGGATGGTCCCGCCCCGCGGCAGGATGCCGCGCACGTCGGAGACCGTGAGGTCGGCGCGGATGCCCTCCAGCGGGCCGCGCCATCCCTCGCGGTATCCCACGAACTCGAAGCCGTGGACCTCGATGCCCTTGCGGACGACGGCCCGGATCACGGCGTTCAGGCCGGGGCAGTCGCCCCCGCCGGTGAGCACTCCGACGCGCATGGTCTCTCCTTCGCAAGGGGTCCGGTCGATCTCGACCCTAGCCGGACCGTGCGAGATTGGAACGTTCCAGCACCGCCCGTCCGGCAGCCCGCTGTGGCAGGGTCGCCCCATGAGCGTGCTCGCCATCGACGCCGGCACCACCGGCGTGACCGCCGTGGTCGTCACCCCCGAGGGGACCATCGCCGCCAAGGGCTACCAGGAGTTCAGCCAGCACTTCCCGAGACCCGGGTGGGTCGAGCACGCGCCCGAGGAGATCTGGCAGGCGACCTTGGAGGCCACGCGCGAGGCCGTGGCGGCGTACGCGTCGACCGGGGGGCCGGACCTGCGCGGGATCGGCATCACCAACCAGCGCGAGACCGTCGTGCTCTGGGACCGCGAGACGCTCGGCTCCCCCCGCCGGGCGATCGTCTGGCAGGACCGGCGCACCGCCGGGATCTGCGACCAGATGCGCGCCGACGGCCACGAGGAGCGCATCAGCGCGCTTACCGGCCTGCGGCTGGACCCGTACTTCTCCGGCACCAAGCTGCGCTGGCTCGCCGAGGAGGAGCCGCACACCTGGTCCCTCGTCGAGTCCGGCCGGTACGCCGTCGGCACCGTCGACTCCTACCTGATCGCCCGAATGACCCGCGGTCTGCACCACGTCACCGACGTCTCGAACGCCTCGCGCACCCTGCTCTTCGACCTCGAGAAGGGCGACTGGTCCGACGAGCTCTGCAGCCTCTTCGGCGTCCCGCGCGACGCGCTGCCCGAGATCGTCCCGTCGTGGGGCGAGATCGCGACGACCGACGCCCGGTCTTTCCTCGGCCTCTCCCTCCCGATCGCGGGGATCGCCGGCGACCAGCAGTCGGCGCTCTTCGGGCAGACCTGCTTCGACGAGGGCGAGGTGAAGTGCACCTACGGCACCGGGTCGTTCATCCTCACCAACACCGGGCCTGCGGTCGTGCGCTCGGACGCCGGGCTGCTCTCGACGGCAGCCTGGCGTGCCCCGGACGGCACCACGACGTACGCGCTCGAGGGCGCGATCTTCGTCACCGGTGCCGCCGTGCAGTGGCTGCGCGACGGGCTCCAGATCGTCGGGTCCGCCGCCGAGACCCAGGCCGTGGCCTCGACCGTCGACGACAGCGAGGGGGTGGTCTTCGTGCCCGCCCTCACCGGCCTCGGTGCGCCGCACTGGGACCCGCACGCCCGCGGCACGATCCTCGGGATCACCCGCGGCACGACCCGCGCCCACCTCGTGCGGGCCACCCTGGAGGCGATCGCGTTCGAGGTGCGCGACGTCGTCGACACCATGCCCAAGCTGGCCTCGCTCGCCGTCGACGGCGGTGCGAGCGCCAACGACCTGCTCTGCGGTATCCAGGCCGACCAGATCGGCGTACCCGTCGAACGGCCCCGGATCACGGAGACCACCGCCCTGGGTGCGGCCTTCCTCGCCGGGCTCGGCACCGGCGTGTGGGGCTCCACCGACGACCTGCGCGAGACCTGGCAGCTCGACCGCCGCTTCGAGCCGAGCCAGGACCGTGAGCGCGCCGACGCGGCGTACGCGCGGTGGGGCGAGGCGGTACGGCGCAGCAAGGGCTGGGCCCAGGACTAGGAACCCGGCCTACGGATCCAGGCGGGCCAGCGCCTTCTCGGCGACCCGCAGCACGGCGGCGGCCTCGTCGCGCACGAGGGTGGCGTCCTCGGCGCCGTCCTCGGCCTCCTCGAGCTCGTCGGTGACCTCCTCAAGCGTGGCATCGAGGGTCGCGATGCGGCGCCTGAGCTCGTCAATCTCCTCCTCGACCTGGAGGGTGCGGGCGCGCAGCGTCGCCACCGCGTCCGCGGCCTCGGTCGCCTCGGTCTCCGCCGCGGTGAACGCCTCACGGGCCTCCTCGAGGGCCTCCTCGGCCTCGCGCCGGGCCGCGCCGTCGTCGACGACGACCCTCAGGTCGGGCCGACCGGGCTCCGGCGTCTCCAGGGCGGGGGCACGGATGCCGAGCAGGGCCGGATCGGCGACCGAGTCGTCGAGGTCGTCCGTCCCTTCCGGACCGGCGAGGTCGCCGACCTCGGACGGCGCCACGGCCCGGACCAGCGCACCGGTGCGGACCGCCCCGCTGGCGGCGTCGCTGAGCATCGCGGCGTGCAGGGTCCCCTCCACCTGGTCGGCGACCGCGGCGGTCACCTTGACCCCCGCCTCACGGGCCAGTCCGCGGGCCCGGGTCGTGACCGCAGCGGTGAGCTGACGGCGCTGCCGCGTCAGGGTGCGCAGCTCCTCACCGTCGAGGTCGGCGGCCGCCGCGCGCAGCGACTCCCCGAGGGTCAGCACCTGGTCGAGCTGCTCCGCATCGCGCCGCACGAGGAGGTTCACCACCCATGCGGCCAGCGCCGGCTTCCGGAGTGCCTTCGCGCGGGCGGCGGCGTCGGGATCCCCGGCTGCCTTGAGCTCCTTCGCCAGCGCGTCGCGGGCCGGGGTGAACGACCCGAGGGGCTCGCCGTACAGGGCGGCCAGCCGGGCCACCCACTCCTCGTCGGCCACGCTCACCCCTCCGTCGGGACGACCGGCCGCTGGTAACGGCCGCGGCGGTGGACCAGCGGGTGGGTGTCGGCGGTCTCTGGCTCGCCCGCGGCGACCACGACGTCCTCGAGGACGCCTTCCACGAGCAGGGACCACCCGACCTCCCTCAGGTCGGTGACCCGGAGCGTGGCGTGGTCGCGGACGCCCGCCGGCACCGGACCGGCAGCGGTCTGCTCCCAGTCGTCGCGCGCGAACGGCCCTCCCGGGGAGGGCGCGAGCCCGGCGAAGACCTCCGCGAGGTCGCGGTGCCGCCACTCCAGCAGGCTCACGGCGTACGGCGTCCCGACCGCGAGCGCGTCGGCGAGGTCGGAGTCGGGGTCCACGAGCCCCAGGACGCGGCCGGGCTCACCCCCGACCACCAGGAGGGAGGACACGGTCAGCCCGACGGCGCTGCGGTCCTCCAGCCGACCGGTGGTCCACAGCGACACCACGCCGCCGAGGCGACCGCGCAGCCGGCGCACCGGGTCGCGCTCGCCCTCCGGCTCGGCGAACGGGTGCGTGGAGTGAATGGTCACGAGCCGGTCAGGACGCCTGACGCTCCGGAGCGCCGGGCTCGGGCTCCTTCGCCTGGTCCTTCGCCTGCTCCCTGGCCTGCTCCTTCGCGAGCTCCTTGGCGCGGGCGGCGTAGACGTCGACGTACTCCTGGTCCGAGAGGCTCATGATCTCGTACATGATCTCGTCGGTCACCGAGCGGAGGATGTAGCGGTCCTCCTCCAGCCCCTCGTACCGGGAGAAGTCCAGCGGTGTGCCGAAGCGGACGAGCGGGCGGGTGAGGGTGCCGAACTTCTTGCCCGGCGGGGCGATGGTGTCGGTGCCGACCACGGCGACCGGGATGACCGGGACGCCGCACTCGAGCGCCAGCCGCGCCACACCCGTCTTGCCGCGGTAGAGCTTGCCGTCGTGGCTCCGGGTGCCCTCGGGGTAGATGCCGAAAAGCCCACCCTTGCCGAGGATCCGCTTGGCGGCGCTCAACGCGCCCTCGGCCGCGCTCGCGCCGGAACGGTCGATCGGGACCTGCCCGGCCCCGGAGAAGAACTGCTTCTGAAACCAGCCCTTGATGCCGGGGGTGGTGAAGTACTCGGCCTTCGCGACGAAGGTGACCCGGCGCTGCAGCGTCAACGGCATGAAGAGCCAGTCGGCATAGGAGAGGTGGTTGCTGGCGAGGATCGCCGGCCCCTCCTCAGGGATGTTCTCGAGGCCCTCGACGCGCGGACGGAACACCATCCGCAGCAACGGACCGAGGAGGACGAACTTGAGCAGCCAGTAGAACACCGGGTACCTCACCTCACTCTCGTCGGCCTGTGCCGTGGCTCGCTAGTCTCGAGCCATTCAACACCCTCGAGGAGTGCTGTGTGACCACCCCCACCGTGACCGATCCGTTCCACGCCGAGGGCACCCCCGGCGCCGACGGCCGACGGGTCGGCGTCCTGCTCAGCCACGGCTTCACCGGCTCCCCCGCCTCCATCCGGCCGTGGGCGCAGGCCCTGGCCGACGAGGGTTATGCCGTGACCGTCCCGCTGCTGCCGGGCCACGGCACCACCTGGCAGCAGCTGAATACGACCGCCTGGGGTGACTGGTCCGCCACCGTGGAGCAGGCGTACGTCGACCTGGCCGCCCGCTGCGACGCCGTCGTGGTCGGCGGGTTGTCCATGGGCGGCGCGCTCGCGCTGTGGCTGGCGGCCCGCCACCCCGAGGTCGCCGGTGTCCTGCTGGTCAACCCGGCGGTGGCGAGCACGAACAAGCAGCTCCTGGCCGTGCCCCTGCTCAAGCGCGTGCTGCCCTCGATGCCCGGCCTGGCCAACGACATCAAGAAGCCCGGCGTCGACGAGCACGGCTATGACCGCACGCCGCTGCGCGCGCTCGCCTCGTTCGTCGGTTCCTGGAAGGACCTGCGCGCCGCGCTACCCCGGGTCACTGCTCCGCTCCTGCTGATGCGCTCGGCCGAGGACCACGTGGTCGACCCGTCGTCGTCGCGGATCATCCTGCGCACCGTGTCCTCCCGGGACACCCGCGAGATCGTCCTCGAGGACAGCTACCACGTCGCCACGCTCGACCACGACGCCCCGGTCATCGAGCGCGAGTCGGTGGCCTTCGTCGCCCGGGTGACGGGGGCGCCATGACCGGCGACCGGCCCAACGACCCCGACCAGCCCGACGACCCCGACGACGGGGCCGATCCCGACGACGGGGCCGATCCCGACGGCGGGGCCGATCCCGACGCGGCCGTTCCTGACCGGGCCTGGCAGGAGATCGTCGACCACTACGGCGAGCGTCCTGCGCTGCCCGAGGAGCCCCGTCCCGAGCAGCCCCGTCCCAAGGAACCCGGCCCGGACGCTGCCGCGCTGCGACCGCTGTTCCGCGACCGCCTCGGGCGGCCGGCCGGTGGCACCGGCGGGGCCGACAGCGCCGACGACGAGGACCGCTTCGTCCCGCCCGAGCCCCCACCACTGCCCACACCACCCCCGGTGCGCCGAGCAGCGTGGTTCGGGCTGCTCGGTGTGCCGACGCTCTTCGTGGTGATCACGATGCTCGGGCTCACCCCTCCCCGCGCGATCACTGCCTTGCTGGTCCTCTGGTTCGCGGCCGGGTTCGGCTACCTCGTCGCGACGATGCGCCGAGGTCCCGGCGACGGGAACGGCTGGGACAACGGCGCGGTGGTCTGAGGGAACCCTCAGGTCAGGGCGCGGGCGAGACCGGCCGCACCGAGCATGCCGCCGGCCGGCCCGAGCGCGGCGTAGCGCAGGTCGGGCAGGTCGCGGTGGCCGGCGCCGAGCACGTGCGTCGCGAGATGCTCCCCCGCCGGGCCCAGCAGGCCCACCTCGGGCACCCCCAGCCCGCCCCCGAGCACCACGACGTCGGGGTCGAGGACCGCCACCAGGTTCGCCAGGCCCACCCCCAGCCACAGCCCCACCTCGGCGAGCGCAGCCTGCGCGACGTCGTCGCCCTCGGCGGCCGCCGCGACCACGGCCGGGCCAGGCCGTCCGTCGAGGAAACGCAGCGCCGAGCCGCTGCAGTAACGCTCCCAGCACCCCGTCCGCCCGCACGGGCACGGCCGCCCGTCCGGCACCACCTGCACGTGTCCGAGCTCGCCGGCCAGCCCGGCGCGACCCCGGACCAGGTGGCCGTCGGCGAAGAACGCGCCACCGATGCCCGTCCCCAACGCCACGAAGAGCAGGTGGCCGGCGCCCCGGCCGGCTCCGTGGGTGTGCTCGGCCCAGGCGGCGGCGGTCGCGTCGTTCTCGACGACCACCGGCAGCCCGACCCGCTCGGCGAGGCGGTCTCCGAGCGGCTCGTC
>JAUYLL010000070.1 GCA_030698375.1 Nocardioides sp.
GCGCGGCGGCCGGTCCGGCTCGGCCCCGCAGTCCTCCGGTGGCGGCTCCCGCGGGGGTCAGTCCTCCGGTGGCGGCGGCCGGCGCCGGCGTCCCGCGGCCTCGTCCGGCGGCGCACGCCCCTCCGGTGGGGGCGGCCACAGCTCTGCCCGGTTCAGCTCCGGGCGCTGATCTCACCGGCCCGAGCCGGACGCTAGTCTCCTGCGCATGGACATCAATGGTGTGAGTGCGATCGTCACGGGTGGAGCGTCCGGCATCGGTGCCGCGGTCTGCCGTCAGCTGGCCGAGCGCGGCGCGAAGGTCGTCGTGGCGGACCTGCAGGAGGACAAGGGCGCAGCCCTGGCCGAGGAGATCGGTGGTGCCTTCGTCAAGGTCGACGTCACGGCGACGGACGAGATCGTCGCCGCGGTCGAGAAGGCCAAGGAGCTCGGCCCGCTGCGGGTCCTGGTGAACTCCGCCGGCATCGGCTGGGCCCAGCGCACGGTCGGCCGCGACGGCACCTACGAGTCGGCCGCCGACATCGACGCCTTCAAGAAGGTCGTCGCCATCAATCTGGTCGGCACCTTCGACTGCATCCGGCTCGCGGCCACCGCGATGGGGCAGACCGAGCCGCTGGAGTCCGGTGAGCGCGGGGCGATCGTCAACATGGCCTCCGTCGCCGCCTTCGACGGTCAGATCGGCCAGGCCAGCTACTCGGCATCGAAGGGTGGCGTGGTCGGCATGACCCTCCCGGTCGCCCGCGACCTGGCAGCGGTCGGCATCCGCGTCAACACCGTCGCCCCCGGCCTCATCGACACCCCGATCTACGGCGAGGGCCCGGACTCGGAGGCGTTCAAGGCCAAGCTCGGCGAGAGCGTCTTGTTCCCCAAGCGTCTGGGCTCGGCCGACGAGCTCGCCTCGATGGTCACCGAGGCCGTCACGAACTCCTACCTCAACGCCGAGACCATCCGCCTCGACGGCGGCATCCGGATGCCACCGAAGTAAGAGGTCCGCCGTACGCTGGGGCGGTCATGAACCAGGCAGCCACACGTACGTACGAGGTCCGCACCCACGGGTGCCAGATGAACGTCCACGACTCCGAACGGCTCTCCGGCCTGCTCGAGGACGCGGGGTACGACCGTGCCCCCGTCGGCGAGCAGGCCGATGTCGTGGTCTTCAACACCTGCGCGGTGCGCGAGAACGCGGACAACAAGCTCTACGGCAACCTCGGCCAACTCGCGCCGGCCAAGGCCGCGCACCCGGGGATGCAGATCGCCGTCGGCGGTTGCCTGGCCCAGAAGGACCGCGACACGATCACCGCGAAGGCCCCCTGGGTCGACGTGGTGTTCGGCACCCACAACATCGGGTCGCTGCCGGTGCTGCTCGAGCGGGCGCGGGTGGCCGAGGAGGCCCAGGTCGAGATCCTGGAGAGCCTCGAGGTCTTTCCCTCCACCCTGCCGACCAAGCGCGAGTCCGCGTACGCCGCCTGGGTCTCGATCTCGGTCGGGTGCAACAACACCTGCACCTTCTGCATCGTCCCGGCCCTGCGCGGCAAGGAGAAGGACCGTCGCCCCGGTGACGTCCTCGCCGAGATCGAGGCGCTGGTCGCCGACGGCGTCAGCGAGGTCACCCTGCTGGGCCAGAACGTCAACGCCTACGGCGTGGAGTTCGGCGACCGCCAGGCGTTCTCGAAGCTGCTGCGCGCCTGCGGCGAGATCGAGGGCCTGGAGCGGGTCCGGTTCACCTCGCCGCATCCGGCGGAGTTCACCGACGACGTCATCGAGGCGATGGCCGAGACGCCGAACGTGATGCCGTCGCTGCACATGCCGCTGCAGTCCGGCTCCGACAAGGTGCTGCGCGACATGCGCCGGTCCTACCGGCAGGCGAAGTTCCTCGGGATCATCGACAGGGTCCGCGCCCTGGTCCCCGACGCCGCGATCACCACCGACATCATCGTCGGCTTCCCCGGCGAGACCGAGGAGGACTTCCTCGCCACGATGGAGGCCGTCGAGCGGGCGCGGTTCTCCGGCGCCTTCACCTTCCAGTACTCGAAGCGTCCCGGGACCCCCGCGGCCGTGCTCGAGGAGCAGGTTCCGAAGGCGGTCGTGCAGGAGCGCTACGAGCGCCTCGTGACTCTGGTCAACGACATCGCCTGGGAGGAGAACAAGCGCCTCGTGGGCCGCACCGTCGATCTCCTCGTCGCCGAGGGCGAGGGGCGCAAGGACGTGCAGACCCACCGTCTCTCGGGACGCGCCCCCGACAACCGGCTCGTGCACTTCAGCCCGCTCGACAGGGACGGCCGGCCGGTCGAGGGCATCCGTCCCGGTGACGTGGTCACCGTCGAGATCACCTACGCAGCGCCCCACCACCTGGTTGCCGACGACACGGTGACCGGGGTCCGGCGTACCCGGTCCGGCGACGCGTGGGAGCGCCGTACCGCTGGGCCTGCAGCTCCGTCCGGGGTCACCCTCGGGATGCCCGGCGTCGGGGCGCCGCCTCCGCTGCCGGACGCGCCCGCCTGCGGCTGAGCCGGCTCAGGCCGACCCGACGAACACCGGGTTGGTCATCGCCACCATCGCCAGCGCCGGGACACCCGCGAGCGGGTTGACCTCCGGGGCCCCGTCCAGGCGGCGTACCTCGGCACGCACGAAGGGAACGAGGGCTGCCGGCAGCTGGACCTCCAGGTTCGCGCGGCCGTCACTGTCGGTCGGCCCGCCCGCGACCGGGGCGGCCGGACCGAGGACCTGCGCCACGCACCCCGGCGCCCCCCGTACGCCGAGCCGCACCGTGACCAGGTCGCTCGCGACGGTCTCGAGCCGCTCCCCGACGGTCGCCGTGCGTTCTCCGGCGCTCACCTCGAGGGTGAGGTCGACGGTGGCGGACTCGGCGATCCAGGCGTGCCCACGGCGGATGCCCCGCAGCAGCGCCGCCGTCGCCAGGCTGCGGGCACGGACCACGGTGTGCGGGGTGCCGACGACGGTGCCGGGGCCGTGGGTGTCGGAGCTGCCGACCACCGGGACGAACGAGCCGGCGACGAGCTGGGCGTGCCAGGCCTCCACCCCGAACTGGTCGTCGAGGGTCCACGGGCCGTTCCAGATCTCCACGGCGTCCATGTCGGCGTAGTCCTGGTCGTAGCCCCAGGTGCTCCCCGGCGTGGGGACCCACGGGTGCGCGACGACGGCGATGCCGCCCAGCGCGCGGACCCGCTCGGTGAACCGGGAGAGCCGACCGTCCTCGGGGCGGTAGCGGAAGTCGATCCAGGTCCCCGGGGGCAGCCCCATCGCCAGCCAGTGGCCCCCGCGCGTGGTGACCTCCTCGCCGTTGAGGACGAGGAGGTCGCGGGGGGCGTGCCGGCCCCAGGTGAGGGTCGCGGAGCTGGTGTTGTGCTCGCTGCTGCCGAGGAAGTCCAGACCCGCGCGGCGTGCGGCGCGCCCCAGTCGCCGCTGGGTCCAGGACCCGTCGGAGTGGACGGTGTGGGCGTGCAGGTCGCCGCGATACCAGCCGGGGCCGGTGCCGCGCACGGCGCGCGGAGCAGGCTCCGGCCGGAAGCGGCGCCCTGGTCGCCCGAACCGGAGCGTCACGGTGACCTCCCAGTCGACGCCGGGCGGCAGGACAACGAACGGCCCGAGCGCGACCCGCCAGCGGCCGGGCCGGATCGGACCGGCGAGGTAGCCGGGCGTGGCGCGGGCGACCCCGACCCGGAATCGGTCACGGGCGCCGCCGGACCAGCCGCGGAAGCCGTCGGGGTCGAACAGGCCGATGTCGATGACGTTGGCGCTGAAGCCGAGGCCGGTCTCCAGCGGGGTGTAGCGGTACGAGATGGCGATCTCCCGCACCCCGCGGGGGACGCGGAACGGGAGGTAGTGGAAGTCGGGCGTCCCGACGCCGGTGAAGCGGCCGCGGAAGGTTCGGGTCCGCGACGCGCCGGAGGCGGCGGGCGCGAAGGTGACGGCGGCGCCCGCGGTCACCACGCCGGCGCCCGCCCTCAGCAGCGCTCGTCGGTCCAGCGTGGGGTCGCACACATCATCGTGAACGACCGGAGCGCGCCCGGTGTTACGCGCTCAACTGCGCTGGTGGCCCGGATTCTTGTTGCCCAGCGGGTGCGGCGCCACCGGGTCGGGGTTGGCCTCGGCCTGGCCAGCACGCTCCTCCGGCGCGTCGGTCGCGTGCTCCGCGGTCTCCGCCGCGGAGCGCGAGGTCGTCCCGTCGGTGTGGTCGCGGGCGCTGCCGACGGTGCCGGTGCCCTCGACGTCGCTCGAGGGTCGCTTGCGGCCGTCGTCGGGAGCGTCGGGGCCGCGTCGCTCGGAGCTGATGCCCATGTCGCCGGCGGCGCCCTGCGGGCCGGTCGACCCGGGGGTCGAGGGGCGGGCGCGCTTGTGGTGCGGGTTCACGTCGTCCATGGGGTGCTCCTTCAGGTCGAGGGCTGGTCGCCGGAGGTCTCGGCGTTCGCCAGCTGGGTGGTGTCGTGGCTCCCCGGGTTCTCGTGCGGGTCAGGGTCCGGGACCGGGTCCTCGGGGGTGGGGATGGTGCTGGGCCCGTCCGGGGTGCCGCTGGGGTGGACCTCGGGCTCCGGGTCCGGCACGGCGTCGGGAGCGGCGTCAGGGGCGATGGTGGCGCCTGGCGCGTCCTGTCGCTGCGGGCCTCCGGGCGGGGTCGGGGCGTCGAGGTCGGCCTCGTCGTGCGCGGCGCCGTGGTTGGCCGGACCCTGCTTGGGTGCGTTCTGCGCTTCGTGGCTCATATCGGGCTCGTACCCTGGGAGACTGCCCGGCATGCCGGACGACCAGACGCAGCACCTCCCGCCCGTGGTGGCGGTGGTGGGCGCGACCGCGGCCGGCAAGACGACGCTCTCCCTCGACCTCGCCGAGGCGCTGGACGGCGAGGTGGTCAACACCGACGCCTTCCAGCTCTACCGCGGCATGGACATCGGTACGGCGAAGCTCCCGGTGGCGGAGCGACGGGGGGTCCCGCACCACCTTCTCGACCTCCTGGAGGTGACCGAGACGGCCACCGTCGCGGAGTTCCAGCGCTGGGCCCGGACGGCGATCGCGGAGATCCGGGGGAGGGGCCGCACCCCGGTGCTGGTGGGCGGGTCGGCGCTCTACACCCGCGCCGTCCTCGACGAGTTCGACTTCCCCGGCACCGACCCCGGGCTCCGCGCGCGGCTGCAGGCCGAGCTGGACGAGCACGGGACCGCGGTGATGCACGCACGCCTCGCGGAGGTGGACCGCGCCGCGGCCGCCCACATCGAGCCCGCCAACGGCCGCCGCATCGTCCGCGCGCTCGAGGTGGTCACGCTCACCGGTGCCCCCTTCCGGGCGACCCTGCCGCCGCCGACGTACGCGGTGGAGGGGGCGGTGCAGGTCGGGGTCGGGATCGACCGCCCGACCCTCGACACCCGCATCGCCCGACGCGTGGCGCTGATGGCGGAGCAGGGGCTGGTCGAGGAGGTGCGCACCCTCGCCGCGCGTGGGCTCGCGGAGGGCCTCACCGCGAGCCGTGCGCTGGGCTACCAGCAGGTGCTGGCCCACCTCGAGGGCCGGTGCACGGAGGCGGAGGCGCTCGAGCAGACGGTGGCCGGCACCCGTCGTTTCGTCCGGCGCCAGGAGAGCTGGTTTCTGAAGGACCGCCGGGTCACCTGGGTGCCACACGACGCCCCCGACCGGGTGACGCGGGCGCTCGACGCGGTGCGCAGGTCTGGGAGGATGGGCCCATGAGCGCGGGATTCCCCTTCGTCAAGGGCCACGGCACGGAGAACGACTTCGTGCTGCTGCCCGACCCCGACGGCACCGTCCACCCCGACCTCGACACCGCGACGGTGGCGGCGCTGTGCCACCGACGGGCCGGTATCGGCGCTGACGGCGTGATCCGGGTGGTGCGCACCGACGCGACCGACGACCCCGCAGCGTTCGCCGCCCGTGGCGAGGCGACGTGGTTCATGGACTACCGCAACGCCGACGGCTCGCTCTCGGAGATGTGCGGCAACGGCGTCCGGGTGCTCGCCCGCTACCTCGCCGACCACGAGGGCGTCGACACCGCGGCAGTCCTGCCGATCGCGACCCGCGACGGCGTCAAGCGCATCACCTTCGGCCACGACGGCGGCATCACCGTCGACATGGGTGTCCCGCGCGTGCTCGAGGAGACGAAGGTGGGCGTCGGACCTGCCACGTGGCCCGCACTGCACGTCGACATGGGCAATCCCCACGCGGTCGCGTTCGTGGACGCCCTGGCCGACGCCGGCCCGCTGCACGACGCGCCGGCGTACGACCCGGGTTCCTTCCCCCACGGCGTGAACATCGAGTTCGTCGTGCGCCGCGCGCCCGCGCACGTAGCGTTCCGCGTCTTCGAGCGGGGCTCCGGCGAGACCCGCTCATGCGGCACGGGTGCGTGCGCGGTGATGGTGGCGGCCGCGCTCGCCGACGGCCTCGTCCGCCCGCTGCCCGACGAGCCCTCGCTGACCTACCAGGTCGACGTCCCCGGCGGGGAGCTGATGGTGACCTGGACCTCCGACGACCACGTTCTGCTCACCGGGCCGGCCGTGCTGGTCGCCTCGGGCACCTGGAACGGCTGAAACGCGCTCGCGGCCCGCGGGTGCACGTGCCACGATCAGAGGTGGGGCGGGAAGATCTCCGGTCCCCACGACGTTGAGCCAGGTGATGACCGAACCCATGACGGCACCCCGACCCGAGCAGACGCCGCCCGACGAGGTGGATCTCTCCGACGCGCTGGAGGCAACCGACGACTGGGAGTCCGGCTACGCCGACGAACCCGGTGAGGACCCCGACAGCGGGCCCGACCCCGAGGCCGACGTCACGAGCGGCCAGATGGACCTCGCCGAGCGCCACCAGTTGCGTCGCGTGGCGGGGCTGTCGACCGAACTCGAGGACATCTCCGAGGTCGAGTACCGCCAGCTGCGGCTCGAGCGGGTCGTCCTCGTCGGCGTGTGGACCGAGGGCACCGTCGAGGACGCGGAGAACTCGATGGCCGAGCTCGCCCTGCTCGCCGAGACCGCGGGCTCCGAGGTCCTCGACGCCTTCTACCAGCGCCGTCAGCGGCCCGACCCGGCTACCTACATCGGTCGGGGCAAGGTCGAGGGGCTGTGCGAGATCGTCAAGGTCACCGGGGCCGACACCGTCATCTGCGACGGCGAGCTGGCCCCCTCGCAGCTGAGGAACCTCGAGGACCGCACCAAGGTCAAGGTCGTGGACCGCACCGCTCTCATCCTCGACATCTTCGCCCAGCACGCGAAGTCCAGGGAGGGCCAGGCCCAGGTCGAGCTGGCCCAGCTCAGCTACATGAAGCAGCGCCTGCGCGGCTGGGGAGGCAACCTGTCGCGCCAGGTCGGTGGCCGGGTCGCTGGCGGCGCCGGCATCGGTGGCCGCGGCCCCGGTGAGACCAAGATCGAGACCGACCGGCGGCGGATCAACACCAAGATCGCCAAGCTCCGTCGTGAGCTCGCCGAGATGAAGGGCACCCGCGACACCAAGCGCGCGGAGCGTCGCCGCCACTCCATCCCGAGCGTGGCCATCGCGGGCTACACCAACTCCGGCAAGTCCTCGCTGCTCAACCGGCTCACCGACGCCGGAGTGCTGGTCGAGGACTCGCTGTTCGCGACCCTCGACCCCACGACCCGCCGTACGACGACCAGCGACGGGCGCATCTACACGATGTCCGACACCGTCGGCTTCGTCCGACACCTCCCGCACCAGCTCGTCGAGGCCTTCCGCTCCACCCTCGAGGAGGTCGCCGACGCGGACCTCGTGCTGCACGTGGTCGACGGGTCCCACCCGGACCCGGAGGGCCAGCTGGCCGCGGTCCGCGAGGTGTTCGCCGAGATCGGCGCCCAGGACGTGCCCGAGCTGGTCGTGGTCAACAAGGCCGACATCGCCGACCCGATGGTCATCGCCCGGCTCCGCCAGCGCGAGCCCCACATGGTGGTCGTCTCGGCGGCGACCGGTGAAGGCATCGACGAGGTCCTCGCCGCCGTCGAGGCCGACCTGCCGCACCCGGCGGTGGAGTTCGACGCCCTGCTGCCCTACGAGCGCGGCGATCTGCTCAACCGGATCCACGAGGCCGGGGAGATCGACAGCCTCGAGCACACCGGCGACGGCACCCGCGTGCGCGGTCGCGCCCACGACGACCTGGCCGGGGCGCTCGAGCCGTACCTCGTCTGAGCGCGATCGGCCACGGGCGGGGGCGGGGAGCCCTAGGCTGCGGCCATGATCCGACCCGTGGTCTCCGCGTGTGTGGCTGTGGTCTCCGCAGGGCTGATCCTGGTGCCCGCCCTTCTCTGGGTCGGCAGCGGCGACGGCGAGGCCGCCTCCGACCCCTCGACGATCCAGCGCTACGAGGCCGCGTTCGAGGTCGATGACGGGGGCACCCTCACCGCGACCGAGACATTGGCCGTCGCGATGCCGTCGGGGCGCCGCGGGATCTTCCGCTACTGGGACACCGAGGGCCAGGAGGGTGGCCCGCGCCTGGAGCCCCGTGACATCACGATCACGCAGGACGGTGGACCGGCGACCGTCACCTTCAGCGAGGAGGCCGCCGGCCGGTTCCGGGTCGCGCGGGTGGGCGAGGAGAACACCTTCCTCGCGCCCGGCGTGCACACCTACGTCCTCGACTACCGCGTCGAGGGGGCGCTGCTGGCCGATGCCTCGGGCGAGGAGTCGGTCTTCCTCTGGGACCTCGTCCCGCGTGGGTGGGAGATGGCGACCGGGGGCGGCGAGATCACGGTCCGGCTGCCGGCCGCGCCGACCGGTGAGGTGGAGTGCTGGGTGGGCGGCGATCCCGGGTGCGAGGTCGAGGGCGCCGACAGCCGTGACCTCACCGTCACCGTCCCGCCGCTGGAGCCACGCACGGCGTTGACGCTGCGCGCCGTGGTGCCTGTCTCACCGCCCGACGTCGCGACCGTGCCGTGGTCCGGGGCGCTCCGCCCCGTGCTCGGGGACTCGGTCCTGCGCGTCGTGCTTCTCGCGCTCCTCGGCCTGGCCGGTCTGGTCTGGGGGGTGCGCCGCGCCGCCCGGACCCACGAGGACCCGCCTGGCGAGCCCCTGGGCTATGCCCCTCCCGACGGCATCGGTCCCGTCCAGGGGTACTACGTCGTCCACGAGTCGTCCGGCTCGCACGCGCTGGTCGCGACGCTCCTGCACCAGGCCGAGCAGGGGCTGGTGCGGCTGGACCGGGTCTCCGACGACGACTGGACCGTCGCGGGAACCGCTCCGCCGGGCACCTGGGACCAGCGGACGGACCCGGTGAGCCGCCAGTTGGGTGACGCCCTCGGCGTCGCGGGCGTCGGCCGCACGTTCCGCGCCGACGGGAGCGTGGCGTCGGGGAAAACGCTCCAGACGGCCGTGGGTGTGATCGACCCCGCCGCCGCGGAGTGGGCGCGCACCACCGGGATGATCGAGCGCGGCAAGGGTGAGGTCGCCACGGTGGTCCTCGTGGGCGTCGCCGCCCTCCTCACGGTCGCGATCGCGATCGTGAACCCCTTCGGGGTCAGCCTCGCGGCGCTGCCGTTCGCCGCGTTCGCCATCGGCGGCGTCGGCGCCGTCCGCACCGGGACGGGGACCCGTCGTACGGTGGCCGGGCGCGACCTGTGGGCGCGCACGGCCGGCTTCGTGCGCATCCTGTCCACCCCCTCCGCGGAGGACCGCTTCGACTTCAGCGCCCGCAAGGAGCTCTACACCGCGTTCATCCCGTGGGCCGTCGCCTTCGACTGCGCCGACGAGTGGCGACGCAAGTACGAGGTGGAGACCGGCGAACCGGCCCCCGAGCCGTCGTACGTCCACGGTCTCGCCCTCGCCGGTGCCGCCGGCGGCGACTGGTCCGGGGCCCTCTCCAGCTTCGAGGGCTCGCTGGACTCCTCGATCAGCGCCTACCAGGCCACGCAGTCGTCGTCGTCCTCCGGAGGCGGCGGGGGCGGAGGCGGCGGGGGCGGGGGAGGCGGCTCCTGGTGACGTCCGCGGCCCGACGCAGTCCTTGATCCCGCACCCGTCCAGATCCCTCTCCCCAAGGAGCATCCACTCGTGACCCTCATCCTCGTCGTCGTCGCCCTCGTCGTGGTCCTCGGACTCTTCGTCGCCGTCGCCTTCAACAAGCTCCGCAAGGCCGACATCACCGCGCAGGAGGCCCTGGGCGGCATCGACGTCCAGCTCACCCGCCGCGCCGACCTCATCCCGAACCTCGTCGAGACCGTCAAGGGGTACGCCGGCCACGAGAAGGCCGTCTTCGAGGAGGTCACCCAGGCCCGCGCCGCGGCTGCCGGCGCCGCCCGGGGCAGCGACGTGGCCGCCAAGGCCGCCGCCGAGCAACAGCTCGACCAGGCCCTGGTGAAGGTGCTCGCGGTCGCCGAGGCCTACCCCGACCTCAAGGCCTCGGCGACCTTCGAGTCCCTGCAGGTGCAGCTGGCCGACACCGAGGACCAGCTCTCCTTCGCGCGGCAGTACTACAACGACGCCGTCGCCCGGCTCAACACGCTGGTGCGCACGATCCCGTGGATGCTCTTCACCGGCATGGCGGGCGTGCGGGAGCGGGAGTTCTACGAGGCCCCCGGGGGGCACGAGATCCCCCCGAGCGTCCAGTTCTGAGGCCGTTCCCACCCGGTGCCGTGTCCGGCGCCGGTCATGAGAGAAGATGACGCCCATGTCTCGCGCCATCTGGGTACGTCTCGTGCTCGTCGTCCTCGTCCTCGCCGGCTCCGTCGCGCTCAGCCTCACCCAGGAGCCGCGGCTGGGGCTGGACCTCGAGGGTGGTGCGTCGATCACGCTGGAGACCCAGGACGGGCCGGACGGTCGGGTCGCGGACGCCGAGGCGACCGAGCGCACGCTCGGGGTGCTGCGCAACCGCGTCGACGCCCTCGGCGTCGCCGAGCCGACGCTCGCCCGCGTCGGTGACAACCGGATCGTCGTAGAGCTCCCGGGTGTCATCGACACCCGCGAGGCCCGGGACACCATCGGCCGCACGGCCCAGCTGAGCATCCACCCGGTCGTCGACGCCCCGCCGCCCACCGGCGAGGAGGGCGAGCTGCCCGAGCCCGGCACCGAGGGCAACGAGGTCGTGGGCGACGAGGACGGGCTGCCCCTAGAGATCGGCCCCACCGAGATCACCGGTGAGCAGGTCTCGGGCGCGACCGAGGCCAACGATCCCAGCCAGGGCACCGGCTGGTTCGTCAACATCGACTTCCGCGGCCAGGGCGGACCGACCTGGCGCGACCTCACCGCCGAGGCCGCCTGCAACCCGTCGGGCGCCCCGCAGCGCCGGGTGGCGATCAAGCTCGACGACGAGGTCATCTCCTCGCCGCAGGTCTCCGAGTCCGTGCAGTGCGGCATCGGCATCCGCGGCGGCAGCACCACGATCACCGGCAACTTCACCCTCGACGAGGCGCAGAACCTGGCCATCCTCATCGAGGGCGGCTCGCTGCCCGTGCCCGTCGAGATCATCGAGCAGCGGGTGGTCGGTCCCACCCTCGGCGAGGACGCGATCGCGGCGTCCGCCCAGGCCGCGATCATCGGTCTGATCCTCACCGGGCTCTTCATCATCGCCGTCTACCGCCTGGCCGGCGTCCTGGCGACGATCGCGCTCACGTTCTACGCCCTCATCGCTTATGCGGCACTGCTCGCGCTGGGGGCGACCCTGACGTTGCCGGGCCTGGCGGGCTTCGTGCTGGCCATCGGCATGGCGATCGACGCCAACGTCCTCGTCTTCGAACGCGCGCGGGAGGAGCATCACGACGATCCCGGACGCGGCCTCGTCCGGTCGCTCGGCATCGGCTACAACAAGGCCTGGTCGGCGATCCTCGACTCCAACATCACCACGCTGCTGGCGGCCGGGCTGCTCTTCATCCTCGCCTCGGGGCCGGTGCGGGGCTTCGGTGTGACGCTGTCCATCGGTGTCATCGCCTCGATGTTCTCGGCGCTGGTCATCGCCCGGGTGCTCACCGAGCTGGTGCTGCGGGCCAAGTGGGTGAACCGTCGGCCCAAGGTCTCCGGCATCAGCGACACCGGAGCCATCCGCAAGGCGCTCAAGCGCCGCAACCCCGACCTCATGGGCAAGCGCCGCACCTGGCTGACCGTCTCGGCCGGAGCGGTGCTCTTCTCCCTCGCCGGCATCGTGTTCGCCGGCCTCAACTACGGCGTCGAGTTCACCGGTGGGCGGCAGATGGAGTACTCCACCACCGCTCCGGTCAACGCCAACGACGCCCGCGCCGAGGTCGCCAACCTGGGATACCCCAACGCGGTCGTGCAGACCAGCGACGGCACCAACATCACCGTGCGCACCGAGCGGATCAGCGACGAGGAGCAGCTCGCGATCCGCGACGCGATGTCCGAGCTCGGGGGTGAGGCCGAGGTCATCCGCGACGAGACCATCGGCCCCAGCCTCGGCGTGGAGCTGCGCAACAAGGCGCTGCTCGCCTTCGCCATCGCGATCGCCAGCCAGATGATCTACCTGGCCGTCCGGTTCAAATGGACCTTCGCGACCTCGGCGATGATCGCGATGGTCCACGACGTGCTCATCGTGGTCGGCATCTTCGCCTGGCTGGGCAAGCCCATCGACGGCGTCTTCCTGGCGTCGGTGCTGACGGTGATCGGGCTCTCGGTCAACGACACGATCGTGGTCTTCGACCGGATCCGAGAACAGTGGCGGGCCAGCCACGGCACGTCGTTCCCGGTGGTGGTCAACACCGCCTGCATCGACACGATGCCACGCACGGTGAACACCGGGCTCGGCGCGATGTTCATCCTCGCCGCGCTCGCGGTGCTCGGCGGAGACTCGCTCGAGGACTTCTCGATCGCCCTGCTGATCGGTCTTGCCGTGGGTCTCTACTCCTCGGTCTTCACGGCCGCCCCGCTGGCGATCCTCTTCAGCGAGAAGTGGCCGATGGCACGCACCAGCAAGGTGAAGCGGGACCGCGACCCGAACGACACCGGCGCCGTTGTCTGACAACTCCCGGGTCCGTGAGGTCCTCGGCCAGGCGGTCGAGGCCCTCGGGGGCCAGGAGCGCTCGGGGCAGGTGGAGATGGCCGAGGCCGTCGCCACCGCGCTGGACGGTGGTGAGCACCTGCTCGTCCAGGCCGGCACCGGCACGGGGAAGTCGCTCGCGTACCTCGTCCCGGCGCTGCTGCACGACAAGCGCGTCGTCGTGGCCACGGCCACCCTCGCCCTCCAGCACCAGCTGGTGGAGCGGGACCTCCCCGCCCTCCTGGAGGCCGTGGGCCCGGCGATCGGGAGCCCGTCGTACGCCGTGCTGAAGGGGCGGAGCAACTACGCCTGCCTGCACCGTGTGCGCGAGGGGGTGCCCGATGACCAGGGGGTGCTGGTCGACGTCCCGGCGGAGACCGGGGCCACCGGCGCCGAGGTGCTGGCGCTGCGGGAGTGGATCGAGGAGGAGGCCGGCGGGAGCGGCACCGGTGAGCGCGACCGCGCTCCGCGGCACACCGATCGTGCGTGGCGCCAGGTCTCGGTCTCCCACCGGGAGTGTCTGGGTGCCTCGCGATGCCCGTACGGTCAGGAGTGCTTCGCTGAGCAGGCCAAGGAGCGCGCGCACCGGGCCCAGCTGGTGGTGACCAACCACTCGCTGCTGGCGATCGACGCCGTCGAGGGCGTGCCGATGCTGCCGGAGTACGACGCCGTCGTTGTCGACGAGGCCCACGAGCTGGTCGCCCGGGTGACCCAGGCAGCCACCGACGAGCTCTCGGCACCGGAGGTCGACCGGGCCTCCCGCCGGGTCGCGCGGCACGTCCCGGCCGACATGACCAGCAGTCCCGCCGACGACCTCGCCGACGCGGGGGAGGCGCTGCGGGCAGCGCTGGGGAGCCGGGAGCCCGGGCGTATCGACCGGCTCGACGACGAGCTCGCCGACGCGCTCGGCCAGGTTCGCGACGCCGCCCGCACGGTCCTCTCGTCGTTGACCAAGGTCGGCAAGGAGCGCGGCTCGGACGGCGAGGGCGACGCCGGGCTGACCCAGGCGAAGGGGTGGGTGCAGGAGATCTTCACCGACGCCGAGCGGATGGCGGCCAACACCGAGCACGACGTGCTCTGGTTGAACCTGCGTGAGCAGGGCCGTGGCGGTCCCCAGCTGTGCATCGCCCCCCTGCAGGTGTGGGGAACGATGCGCGACCGGCTGCTCTCGGAGAAGACCGCGGTGTTCACCTCGGCGACGCTCAAGCTCGGTGGGGACTTCGGCGCGGTCGCCACGACGCTGGGCCTGAAGCCGGACGACGAGGAGCTGCCCTGGCGCGGCCTCGACGTCGGCTCGCCCTTCGACTACCCCAAGCAGGGCATCCTGTACGTCGCCAAACACCTGCCGCCGCCGGGTCGCGACGGGCTCGGGGCACCCCACCTCGCCGAGATCGTCGACCTCGTCGACGCGAGCGAGGGCCGGACCCTGGGGCTGTTCTCCTCGCGCCGGGCCGCGGAGGCCGCGGCCGAGTCGGTCCGGGAGCACCTGCCCCACCTGACCACCCTCGTCCAGGGCGAGGCGCAGCTCCCCGAACTCGCGCGGCTGTTCGTGGAGGACCCGCACGCCAACCTCTTCGGCACGCTCAGCCTCTGGCAGGGCATCGACGTTCCCGGTGACACCTGCCAGCTGGTGCTCATCGACCGCATCCCCTTCCCGCGGCCCGACGACCCGCTGATGTCGGCGCGCCAGCGGGCCGCGGACCAGGCCGGCCGCAACGGCTTCATGAGCGTCGCCGCAACCCACGCCGCGCTGCTGCTGGCCCAGGGCGCGGGCCGGCTCATCCGCACCTCCACCGACCGTGGGGTGGTGGCCGTGCTCGACTCCCGCCTCGTCACCGCGCGGTACGGCGGGTTCCTCCGGGCGTCGCTGCCGCCGCTGTGGCCGACCACCGACCCCGTCGTGGTCAAGGACGCCCTGCGCCGCCTGGGTTCCTGACATCCTGGGGGGATGGCGCGCACGGTCTACTACACGGCTACCTCCCTCGACGGGTTCCTCGCCGACGAGGGGCACTCGCTGGAGTGGCTGTTCCGCAGCGACATCGACCCCGACGGCGCGTTCGCGCACGAGCCCTTCCTGGCCGGTGTGGGGGCGCTGCTGATGGGGAGCTCGACGTACCGCTGGGTGCTGGGGCACCTGGAGGCCACGGGGGAGCCGTGGACCTACGAGGAGCCCACCTGGGTACTCACCAGCAAGGCAGCCTCGGGGGCGACCCTGCGCCGTCCCGACGGGGCCGACGTGCGGTTCGTCGACGGCGACGTGGTGGCCGTGCATGCCGAGGCAGCGCAGGCCGCCGGGGACCGCGACCTCTGGGTCGTCGGCGGCGGGGGCGTGGCGGCGGAGGTCGCGGCTGCGGACCTGCTCGACGAGGTCATGGTCAGCATCGCGCCCGTCACCCTCGGGGCGGGCGCTCCGCTGCTCCCGTCGCGCCGTCGGCTCGAGCTGATCGAGACCACCCGCAACCGTGACTTCGTCTGCGCGCGGTACGCCGTCCGCGGGCCCGAGCCGGAGGCCGCGCCAGCGGCGCTGCCGGACCTCTGAGCCCGGAGGCTCCGGGTCAGCGCGGGCGCTTGGCCCGCGACCACTTGGTCCGCACGCCCGGCCCGGCCTCGCTGGTGGCGCGGACCATGAACCGGTAGCGGCCCGGCTTGAGGCGCCAGACCGTGCGTCGCTTGCCCGGGCCGAAGGTACGGCGCGCGGTCTTCAGGACCTTGCCGTCGGCGACCTTGCGGAGGCGGACGACGTACCCGGTGACCGGTGCACCGCGGTCCTCGGCGGTCCCCCAGCGGACCGCCAGCGTGCGTGGCGCGCCGACGGTGCCGCGCTTGACGCGCAGGGGCGCCGGGCGGCCCGGTGCGTCAGCGCAGGTCTCCACGGCGAGCGTGTAGCTGCCGACGCTGCCGTAGCTGGTCCAGCCGTCCGACGCGGTGCCCTGCCGACCGCCGCGGACCTCGATGTAGTGGGTGCCCTTCCGGGGCTTGGCCACCGAGATGCTGGCATCGAGCCCGCTGACGACCCGCGGCCAGACCGTGTCGTCCTGGGTCGCCGTGGGGTTGCGGCGTGCCAGGGTCTTCTTGTCGGGGTCGAGGACGCGCAGCGCGATGTCGAGGTTGGGTCCGACCGGCGCGGGGGTGGCGGTCACCCGCAACGGGTCGGTGCAGTCCCGGGTGAACGCGAAGACGTCGCGGTCCGCGCTCGAGGAGATCAGCCCGGACGCGGTGAGGCTGCTGCCGAAGCCGAGGGGGGTCGCCGAGGCCGGTTTTCCGCCGTGGTCGTCCGCGACCAGGGGGGCGCCCGCCTCGCTCCAGCGTTGAGCCGTGAAGTCGAAGAACCGGCGGAACTCGATCGTCGCGAGGTCGTCCTGCCATGGCCGCGCGGCTCCGTCGTATTCGCCACGGCTCCACTGGGTCAGGCCCCGGTTGCCGGCTCCCATGATCGGGCTCCAGGCGCCGTGGCCGAAGTAGTACTCGTCGGTGGGGTCACCGTTCGATGGCGTGAACCCGTGGTGCTGGAGACCGAAGCTGTGCCCCACCTCGTGGCTGACCGTTTCGGCGATCTGCCAGGCGTCGTTGTTAACACGGTCGGAGAAGGCAAAGGCGGGTTGTGCGTAGACGCCCAGCTCACCCCAGGTGTCTGGGTAGGCCATGCCCGCGCAGTACTGACCGCAGTACGTGTCGACGACCTGCTTGATCGTCGGGTCCTTGGTGGTGTCCACGACCAGTGCGCGCACTCCATAGCGGGTGTCGCTGGAACTCGTGCGCTCGAGCGCGGCGTCCCCCGGGTCCTGCGTGGTGACGTTGATGTCGAACGGGGCATAGTCCTCGGCGACGCGCCGCCAGACATCTTGGACGATCCGCCGCTGGGTTTCGGTGGCCTCTTCCTCGGAGTCCACGAAGCCCGGTGTGCGGGTTTCCGGCCACTCCATGTAGTCGTTCCAGGCCGTGCCGGAGACGGTGTGACCGTCAACATCGATGTAGAGCGTGCGGTGGGAGCCCGGTCGGCTGTTCAGGCGGAAGGTCTGGCTCAGCGGATACGGGGGAGCCGAGGTCGCGGTGCCAGCCTCGGCAGTGGTGCGGGCGGGAGCCTCGTGCTCCTTGCGGGCGGGCTCTGCGTAGAACACCCGGCCGGCCGGGTCGATCCGGGTGGTCGGGTCCTCGAGGATCTCGCGCAGCGCCTCGGTGCTGCGCCCGTTGCGGCGGGCGGCCTCGGCCAGGGTGCCGTCGGCGAGGCGACGCAGCGCTGCCGGTCCCCGCAGGGGACGCTCGAGCAGCGGAGCATCGGCAGCACTCTTGCCGGGCGCGCGGTCGCTCCGGTCGGCCGCCGCTGAGGTGGCGCCGCCGACCGCCAGGAGGCTTGCGGCAAGGGCGACGACGGTCGCCGCGCCGACGGCACTACGAGCGCGCGCGGCAGCGCGGAGGGGAGGCATGACCCCATCATCGACCATGCCGGACGCTGGCTGAGCGAAATGTCCGGATTGCTGCCGAACCGGTGTAGTTCGGTCTCTAGGACCTCAGAGGCGCGAGGTGCCGTCGTACCCGCCGCGCGGCGTACCGAGCCCGAAGAACGCGCCGACGGTCGGTGCCACGTCGACGGTGGTTGCCCGCACCGAACGGGTACGCCGGCGCACCACCGGGTGTCCGCCGGAGATGAAGAACGGGATGGGGCGGGTGGCGGGGTGTCCGTGGTTGCCCGGGATCGGGTTGGAGTGGACCTCCGGGTCGCTGAACCGCCAGCCCGCCTTGCAGAAGACCACCAGGTCGCCCGCGCGGGCGCCCAGGCGCAGGACGCCCGGCCGACGTACGGCGAGCACGCCCGGGACGTTGCGGGCGATGCGCCGCATGCGCTTCAGGGCCTCGTCCCGTTGGCCGCGCGGACCGGTCCAGTAGAGGAGGTCGGCTCCGCCGTTCTGCGAGACCTCGAACTTCCCGGCGAGGAACGGGTCGGCCGACAGCGGCGGGGTCAGCGAGATGACCCGGTCGGGGCGTGACCAGTCCATCGAGTGATCGGCGATCCCGAGGACGAGCGAGTTCTCCCAGCGGCCGGTCGACTTGAGCTGGTCGATGAACATCCCCACCTGCTGGTCGAGCTGGACCAGGGCCGTCTGCCGCAGCACCTTCAGCGACACGGGGCCGGTGAGGTCGACGTGGCCCATCCGGTCGCAGTCGCCGAAGCTGACGAAGACCAGGTTGGGGTCGTGCTCGGTGATCATCGAGCGCAGTGCATCCCCGGTGAAGACGTCGGGCGCGTGGCCGCTGACGGGGATGATCGGTGCTGGCTCCCACCGGTGCGTCGCCCGGTCGCCGAAGATGCCGTACAGGTACTCCTTGCTGAGCACCGTCCCCGTGCTGAACCCGCGCCGGTTCATCCGCTCGATGAGGGTGGGGTAGCGCAGGTCCTCGGGGCGGTCGAGGTCGCGGTGGACCTTCTCCTTGCGGTCGTAGATCACGTTGGCCGGGACGCCGTTCCGGTTCGGTCGGACCCCGGTCATCATCATCACGTGGTTGGGGAGCGTCTCCAGGATCGGCAGGGCCCGCGCCCGGGGGAAGTGGGTGCCGCCGTCGCGCAGCGCCTTGAGGTTCGGCATCAGGCCGGAGTCGATCTCGGAGGGGATCATCCCGTCGAGCACGAGGACGTAGGCGCGCTTCTTGCCCTTCGCCGCCAGCGCGGGGGTGTCGATCGCGGTGGAGAGCACGATGCCCGCGGTGCCGGCGGCGCCGAGCTGGAGCAGCTGGCGGCGCCCGAGGGGGCGGGCGAACGGGGCGGCGGCGTCGCCGCTGCCGCGGGAGCAGTGCTCGTGGCTCATCGGCTGGCCTTCCGTCGGGTGGTGGCAGGTCCGGAGGCCGGGCGGACGCGCTGGGTGCCGGCCTTGGTCGCGTAGCCAGCCGACCACCGGACGGTGGCGGCGCGGTCGTCACGGGCGCTGATGACGTAGTAGTCCATCTGGGTCCGCTCCGGCGTCACGTCGAGCACGGAGTAGCCGTGGGAGTCGAAGTCGAGGTACTTCACGTGCCGGTTCATCGTCATGATCCCCGCCTCGATCGCCAGGCTGCTCGTCCGCGGAGGGGAGTCGCTGTAGTCCTTGAGGTTGTTGCTGGTCACCGACGTGCACACCATCTCGGTGCCGACCGTGCGGGTCAGGGGGTAGGCGCCGGCGTCCACCGGCAGGTCGCACGCCCAGGCCGAGTGGATGTCGCCGGTGAGGAAGACGGTGTCGCGGATGCCGCGGTCGGCGAGGAAGCTGAACAGCTCGCGGCGGTCAGCGGTGTAGCCGTCCCACTGGTCGGCGTTGTAGGGCGCGCCGTCCTTGGGCAGCAGGCCGGTCATGTCGACCAGCGGGTCGGTGATCTCGGTCGGCAGGGGCGGGAAGACCACCGGTGTGATCATCACCGGGTTGCCGATCAGCTTCCACTGGGTGCGGTCGAGCCCCAGGATGTTCTTCAGCCAGCGCATCTGCGCGTCGCCCGTGATCGTGCGGTCGGGGTCGCTGTGGCTCGCGTCGGGGTTCGGGACCGGCATCGGCACCATGTCGGACTGCTGGGAACGGTAGGTGCGCAGGTCGAGCATCGAGATCTCCGCGAGCGTGCCGAAGCGCAGCGAGCGGAAGAGCCGGGTGCCGTCGCCGACCTTCGCCGTACGCCCCATCCGCACGGGCATCCACTCGTCATAGGCCCGGTAGGCGCGGCGCCGGCGGGCGAGGAAGCTGCCCTCGTCGGGCTGGTGGTTCTCGGCGCCCTCGGCCCACGCGTCGTTGGTGATCTCGTGGTCGTCCCAGGTGACGATGAAGGGGACACGGGCGTGCAGCGCTTGGAGGTCGGGGTCGGTCTTGTACTGCGCGTGCCGGCGCCGGTAGTCCGACAGCGAGAGCATCTCGGTCGGCGGGTCGTGCGGGCGGACGACCTCGTTGTTGAAGCCCATGGCGTAGTAGCCGTTGCCGTACTCGTAGAGGTAGTCACCGAGGTGGATGACCGCGTCGAGGTCGTTGCGGCGGGCGAGGTGCCGGTAGGAGGAGAAGAAGCCGGCCTCGAGGTTGGAGCACGAGACGACCGCGAACCGCAGGTTGTCGGGGCTGGAGCCCGGAGCGGGGGCGGTGCGGGTGCGGCCGACCGGGCTGGACTGGCCGCGGAAGAGGAAGCGGTAGTAGTAGTCGGTGCCGGGGCGCAGGCCGCGGGCGTCGAGCTTGACGGTGTGGTCGCGCTTCGGGCCGGTGCGCACGGTGCCGCGCGCGACGACCTTCCGGAAGCGGGCGTCGCGGGCGACCTGCCAGACCACCTTGACCCGCGGGCCCTTGCCGGACCCGGGGGTGGCCGCCGCGTTCGGGGTGACGCGCGTCCACAGGACCACGCGGCGGGGACGCGGGTCGCCCGAGGCGACCCCGTGGCGGAAGAACCGCGAGCGGGCCTCGGCGGGACCGGCCACCATGCCGGGCCCGACGGCGAGCGTGCCGGTGGCGGCGGCGCCCGCGAGAGTGCCCTGCAGGACGGTACGACGGGTGGCGAGCGGCGTCTGGTCGGTCACGCCAGGTCCAACGACGCAAGGCACGAAGCGTGACGCACACCCCCGAGTGGTCACCCGATGTTCACCCGGCTGGGAGGATGGCGCCCGTGGATGTCTCTCGGTTCGTCCTCAGCGACGTGCACGGCCACCTGGGCGACCTCCGCTCCGTCCTCCGGTCCGCAGACCTCCTCGGCCCCGGTGACCGTTGGACCGGGGGAGCGGCCGAGCTCTGGGTGCTCGGCGACCTCCTCGACCGCGGCCCGGACGGCGTCGGGGTCATCGACCTGCTGCGCGACCTCCAGGGTCAGGCGCCCGGCCAGGTGAACGTCCTGCTCGGCAACCACGAGGTGCTCGCCCTCGGGGCGCACGCCTGGCCGCGGGGTCGGTTCCACGGCTCGTGGACGGTCAACGGCGGGCGGGCGGTCGACCAGCAGCACCTCGATGACGACCGGCTGACCTGGTTGCGATCCCTCCCCGCGATGGCGCGGGTCGGGGACTTCCTGCTGGTGCACTCCGACACCGACGGCTACGGCCGCTGGGGGAGGAGCATCGAGGAGGTCAACGTCTCCGTGGCGAAGGCGCTGTCCTCGGGCGCGGAGCAGCAGGTCTGGGACCTCTGGGCAGGGCTGTGCAGGAGGTACGAGTTCGCCCGGCGTGACGGTGCCCGGCGCGCGCGCCGGATGCTGGCGACGTACGGCGGGGAGTGCCTGGTGCACGGGCACACCGTGGTGGGCTCGCTCCTCGATATCCCCTCCGCCGAGGTCACCGACCCGCTGCTGTACGCCGGGGACCGCGTCCTCGCCGTCGACGGCGGTCGCTACGACGGTGGGCCGCTGCTGCTGGTCCGGCTGGGCTGAGTCGGCTGGCTAGAGCCTGAGGCCGACGTACTTGGTCTCGAGGTACTCCTCGATGCCCTCGAGGCCGCCCTCACGGCCCAGGCCGGACTGCTTCACGCCGCCGAACGGTGCGGCGGGGTTGGAGACCACGCCCTGGTTGACGCCGATCATCCCGGCGTCGAGCCGCTCGGCGAAGGTGATCGCCCGGGTGAGGTCGCGGGTGTAGACGTAGGAGACCAGCCCGAACTCGGTGTCGTTCGCGGCGGCGATCGCGTCGTCGTCGTCGGTGAAGGTGGTGATCGGCGCGACCGGGGCGAAGACCTCCTCGCGCAGGATGCGGGCGTCCTGGCTGACGCCGGTGAGCACGGTCGCGGCGTGGAAGTGCCCGACGTCGCCGAGCTGCTGGCCGCCGCTCGCGACCTCGGCGCCCTGGTCGACCGCGTCGGAGATCAGCTCCTGGGCCTTGGCCACGGCGTCACCGTCGATGAGCGGGCCGAGGGTGGTGGCCTCGTCGAGACCGTGGCCGGGCACGAGGGCGCCCATCTTCTCGGCGAGTCGGCGGCCGAACTCCTCGGCGACGTCGGCGTGCACGAGGAAGCGGTTGGCCGCGGTGCAGGCCTCGCCGATGTTGCGCATCTTGGCCGTCATGGCGCCATCCACCGCGGCGTCGAGGTCGGCGTCGGCGCAGACCACGAACGGGGCGTTGCCGCCGAGCTCCATGGAGGTCTTGAGGACGTGCGCGGCGGACTGCTCGAGCAGCGACCGGCCCACCTCGGTGGAGCCCGTGAAGGTGAGCTTGCGCAGCCGGGGGTCGCCCAGGATCGGCGCGGTGACGGCGCGGGAGGACGAGCTGGTGATGATCCCGAGGACGCCGTCGGGCAGCCCGGCGTCGAGGAACACCTGGCCGAGCAGCAGCGAGGTGAGGGGGGTGGCGCTGGCCGGCTTGAGCACGATGGTGCAGCCGGCGGCGAGGGCAGGGCCGATCTTGCGGGTGCCCATGGCGAGCGGGAAGTTCCACGGCGTGATCGCGTACGTCGGCCCGACCGGCTGCTTCATGGTCATCAGGCGGGTGCCGCCGGCCGGCGCGATGCTGTAGCGCCCCGAGATGCGGACCGCCTCCTCGGCGAACCAGCGGAGGAACTCACCGCCGTAGGTCACCTCGCCCTGGGCCTCGGCGTACGGCTTGCCCATCTCGGCGGTCATCACGGTCGCCACGGTCTCGGCGCGCTCGTGGAGGAGGTCGAAGGCGCGGCGGAGGATCTCCGAGCGCTCGCGCGGGTCGGTGGCGGCCCACTTCTCCTGGGCGACGACGGCGGCCTCGAAGATGGCGGCGGCATCGTCGGCGGTGCCGTCGGCGACCTGGGCCAGGGTGTCGCCCGTGGCGGGGTCGGTGACGTCGAAGAACCGGTCGGTCTCACGCCAGGACCCGTTGACCAGCAGGCCTGTCGGGACCTCGCCGAGGGCCTGGCGCAGGCGCTCGGCACTGTCCTCGGAGAGCGGGTGGGGCGTGGGCGTGGAGTTCGCGGAGGTCACGTCCTGGACGCTACCCGCCCGGGCCGACGGCGGAACGGGTCACATGCGGCGCAGGACCGCGGTGACCTTCCCGAGGATGGTCGCGTGGGTGCCGTCGATCGGCTCGTAGGCGTCGTTGTGGGGGAGCAGCCAGACCTGGCCGTCCTTGCGGCGGAAGGTCTTCACCGTCGCCTCGCCGTCGATCATCGCCGCGACGATGTCGCCGTTGTCGCAGGTGGGCTGCTGGCGGACCACGACGTAGTCGCCGCTGCAGATCGCCGCGTCGATCATCGAGTCGCCGGAGACCTCGAGGAGGAAGAGGGTGCCCTCGCCGACCAGGGACTTGGGCAGCGGGAAGACCTCCTCGACCCGTTCCTCGGCGAGGATCGGGCCGCCGGCGGCGATCCGGCCCACGACGGGCACGTAGGTGGCGGCGGGGCGGGCGTCGCCGACGCCGGTCTCGTCGACCGACGACTCCGGGGCGCTGCTGACCGCCCTCCGGGCGGCCATCTCCTCGGGCAGGAACACCTGGAGGGCGCGGGGGCGGTTGGGGTCCCGCTTGACGAACCCCTTCTCCTCGAGGGTCCGCAGCTGGTGGGAGACCGACGAGGAGCTGGTGAGACCGACGGCCTCGCCGATCTCGCGCATGCTCGGCGGGTAGCCCCGGGCCTCGATGCTCTCCACGACGACCGTGAGCACGCGGCGCTGACGGGGGGTGAGCCCCGTCGCGTCCGCCGGGCCGTCGGGCAGCTCGGTGACCTTCGCGGTGCGGGCCTTGCCGGGGGAGTCAGTCGCCATGAGGAAGACGCTAGTCCCGGCAGGCCCGCGGATCAAACACCTGTTCGAACGGCGTGTCGCGCCGTGCGCGTGCCACGCCAGAGGTGCGGGTGCGGCGGCGGCCTGGGGACGAGGTACCACAACACCTCGAGGTTCCTGGGCCGGAGGATCGAACTGGAGTACGAGACGGTCGTCCACGAGCCGCCGACCCGCTTCTCCTGTCGCGGGCGGAACGGGACCGCCACGGCCACTGATCACCTCACGCTCTCGGCCGACGGTCCGCACACGACGGTGCACTACCGCGCGGTGTTCGAGTTCCGGGGGCTCATCAGGTACCTCGCGCCGGTCGTGGTCGGGTCGAGGCTCGCGTCGCTGGCGGACGCGACCGTCGCGCGGATCCAGCAGGTGCTCGGCCGCCCCTGAGGGTGTTCGAACAAAGTTTCGCTCTGGTCCTTGCTTCGTTCGAACAGGTGCTCTAACGTCGTACACGTGTTCGAACGAACAGGCTTTCGGATGAGTGCCCTCGGGGCTCGTGGGGAGCTGTTCGGCACGGGACTGTCGGCGGTCGCCGGTAGACCTCGGTGCATGAGCACGCCGACCCAGATCCGCTTCCCCCGGAGGTCACCGATGAGCACCTTGTCGATCACCAGCAGCTTCGCCCCCGTCCCTGCTCCCGCCGTCGTGCGGTTGACGCGTCGCGGTCGACTGGTGTTCCTCGCGCTGTTCATCGTGGTGGCTGTCGCCGTCTCCGCCCTGGTGGGTGGGGAGTCGGCCGCGACCCGCGACGAGGGCGCCCCGGTGCCGGTGCAGACGGTCGTGGTGACCCCGGGCGACACGCTCTGGGCGATCGCCTCCGACGTCGCCGAGCCCGGCGAGACCCGCGCGATGGTGCACCGGATCGCGAAGCTCAACGCCCTCGAGGGCTCCTCGCTTCAGCTCGGCCAGGAGATCGCGGTCCCGCTCGGCTGACGAGTGCAGTCTTCCCGTCCGGTCGCCTCGACCCCGGCCGGACGGGGATCGATCAGAGCCGGGCGGCGCCCTCGGCGAGGAGCAGCTGGGCGGCGGTGTACGTCGCCATCACCGCGGTCTCCAGGGCGGGCGGCGAGTCGCGCCAGACGAACTCGCGGGTGCCGAGTACGGAGTCGGAGACGACGAAGGACAGCGCGCCGGCGCCGACGAGCAGCTGGCCCGACCGGGTGCCGCGGGCGCTGAGCGCCGCGGTCGCCATCAGCCCGAGGACGTGGCCGTAGGCGGTCACCGGGCCGCGCAGGGCGGGGTTGCGCCGGCCGGCCGCCTGGCCGAGGGCGAGAGCGTTGACCGCGGCGAGTGCCGCGAAGCGGGCCCGCTTGCGGGTGTGCAGGGGCCGTGGTGCAGACGGAGCGGCGGGCGTCGCGGGGATCGCGGCGGGGGACCGCCGGGTGGCCAGGAAGCCTGCCGTGTAGGCCAGGTGAGCGGCGCCGAAGGCGGTCACCCCGGTGCGCAACGCCTCGTCGGAGTGCCGCTGCAGCGCGACGTCCCCGACCCAGGACGCTGCCTGGGCGACGAGCACGGACCGCGGCGCCCCGGACCCTGCGGAGCCCGCGGCGAGCAGTGGCATGAGCGCGGGCTTGGTGAACCGGCGTACGGCGTGGGCGCGGGGGTCGGCGCTGCCCGCGAGGTGGGCGTCGTACGCCGCGAGAGCGACGTAGGCCAGGCGCAGCGAGACGCGGGAGGGGAGGCGTAGGGACATGGCGGGAGTGTGCCAGTCAGCGGTTCGCGCGGCGTCCCCCACCACCGCCGCCGCGGGCGAGGCCGGGCTCGCTGACCACGCCGAGACCGCGCAGCACCCGAGTCAGGAGGATGAGCGCGACGAAGAGACAGGCGGTGGCGCCCAGGGCGGCGAGGGCCATCAGGAGCCAGGCGCCTCCGTTGCCGCTGCGGCCGAGGACGCCGAAGGTGATGGCTGCGCTGGCCAGGTAGCCCCAGGCGACGAGGGTGGCCGTGGCGCCGAGCGCGAGGGTGAGAAGCGCGGCGGGGGAGGTGCGACGGGGGCTACGGCTCGCCCGAGTCCCGCTGTGCCGTCCCATGGCGCCCATTGTCACGGACGGGAGGGCCTGCCGGGACCAGGTCCGGGGGTGTCGCTCAGCCGGTGCTGGCTCCGGTGAGCGCTGGAGTGGCCTCGGTGACGCCGAGCGCACCCGGTGGACCGCTGATCGTGACGGTCTCGCCGATCTCCCGCCAGGGGCCGTCGGCGACGCGGAAGCGTGCGGTGTAGGTGACGTCGACCCGCGGCCGCAGTTGCTCGCCCGCCCCGGTGGCTCGTGCGTAGCGGTGCACCACGTCCTTCGCCGGGTACGGCGCCCCCGCCGTGGTCGTGGTGCGCGACGTCCCGTCGCCGTGGTGCCAGGTGAACTCCGACGGTGTCGCCTCAATCGTCACCGGCCGGCCCAGCAGCGTCACGTTCCGGGTCTGTGTGCTCGCGTCCGCGTAGAAGATCGTGTCGAAGTTGACCAGCGTCGTCCCCTCCGGCTGCGTCCGCGCCTGCACCTCCGGCAGTCCCATCCGCCGCAGCGCCCGCAGCACGATGGCCGGCGTCACCTCCGCCGGGGTTGCGGCTGGGGAGTCCGGCACCTCACCGGACGGCGAACAGCGGCCACCGAGGGTCACCCACCGGTTCGAGCCGTGCTCGAGGCCCTGCAAGTGCCAGTACATCTGGCCAGGAGGGCACATCCAGGTCTGCACGCACTCGGGAATCCGGTCTGAGTGGGAGGTGCCGCATGCAGCGACGAATCGATAGTCGCGGAACGGAGCTGATCCGTCGCCAGAATGACTAACCGGTTCGGGGTTGGCGTCGCTCGATGTCGACTCCTCAAGCACAACCCAGAAGTGGTCTTCACCGGCGCCAGAATTGGAGGCCCACGACGGCGGAGTGACTAGTGCTGCCGCACTCACAAGAATCAGCACGAGCAGCGACTTCATCGGGCACCCCTGGGAAGGAATGAAACGACCCGCCAACTGCGGTGTTCGTATCGAAGCGACATCGCGGCAGCACGCTCGGTGGGTTTGCTGGTTGTGGCTTCTGCACCTTTCTTGTGCGTCACGGTTGAGCGGCCGAGAGAGATCAAAACAGTCACTGGAACATCTGAACTTCCGCCCACGTCAGCGACTTGAACCCGCTGGGCTGCCCATCGACCGCCCTCGACGCGGCCCCCGTCTTTGTAGATGGATTCGATTTCAGACGTGATCGCCGTGCAGCCGGAGCACTCTCGTCTCGCAAGCGTGCTGACCTGGTCGGTCTCCCCAGTTGAGAACGCCACGCTCAGTGCCTCGAAGTAGTGCCGAACAAACGCCTCCGCCCCCTCAGGCGTGTTCTCCTTCGCCTCGTCCGGCATCTCCGGCGCAGCGTCAGCAGATGGCGACGCGCTGGGGGAGGAGTCGGCGTCGAGCGGCGCCGGCTCCGGGTTGTCGCTGCAGCCGGCGAGCAGCGCCAGGCTGGCGACCGCGGCGGTGAGCGCGCGGCGTACTGGGCGGTTCATCTGGGTCTCCCGTCGTCCCGAGACGTGCTGCGTCCGGCCGAGCGGGGAGGTCGGACGAGCGGAAACCTACCGACCCGGCGCCGTCCCGACCACCGTCAGCCCAGGATCTGGGGATCGTCGTGCAACAACTGCGCACCGTGCGCAGTTGTGGGGCCCATGAGGCCATCGACCAGCGAGAACTGCGCACGGTGTGCAGTTTCAGTGCCTGTGGACGACTGCCGCGGGATATGCGGCACCCGCGACACGATCCGGCGATGCCGTTCGACCCGCGTCAACCGTTCACCCGCGCCGACGCGCTTGCTGCCGGTCTCAGCGACAACGCCCTACGCGGACGCGGCTTCGTGACACTTCTGCGCGGCGTCTACGTCTCTGCCGAGGTCCGGGTCGGCGCGTGGGAGCGCGCCGCGGCGGCTCTGCGGGCCGTGGGGGAGTCGGCGTGCGTGACCGGCCTGACGGCGGTCCATGTCCTCGGCCTTCCCGCGCCGGCCCCACCGGAGGCGGCCGAGGTGGCGGTACCCACCGCCGCCGAGCGTCGACGTCGCGCGGGTCTGCACGTCCGTGTGGCGCCAGGACCGACGATCCGGCACCGCGGGTTGCGGTTACGCCACCCTGCCTCGCTGTTCGTCGAGCTGGCGGGGCGCCTGACGCTGGTCGACCTGGTCGTCCTGGGTGACGCGATGGTGCGCAAGGGATTGGTCACCTGCGCGGACCTTCGACACGCGGCGACCAGCGGCCCCGACCCGTCGGGGCTTGCCGGGCGCGCCGCGGACCTGGTCCGCGAGCGGGTGGACTCGCCGATGGAGTCGCGGCTGCGGATGCTGCTCGTGCTCGCCGGGCTGCCCGAACCGACCGTCGACCACCAGGTCCGGCGGGCCGACGGGACGATCCGCTACCGCTTCGACCTCAGCTACCCGGTCCTCAAGGTCGCCATCGAGTACGACGGCCAACACCACCGTGCCGACCTCGACCGGTGGGACTCCGACGTCCTCCGACACGACTGGTTCACCGCGCACGGCTGGCTTCGCGTGGATGTCGTCGCGCGGGGGATCTTCCAGCGTCCGGGGGAGACCGTCGACCGGGTGGCGCGGGTCCTGGTCCAGCGCGGGTGGCGTGGTCGGCCGACAGAGGGGTGGCGGCCGCACTTCCCCGAGCGCGCGGCGGCATGATCCGCCGATCCACCCAGTTCCGACACGCCGGGTCGACACGCCCGGGCGGCCGCCGTACCGGCCCCTGACCTGCGGTTTCGCGGGCTTGGCGGATCCGGCCGGACGAGATTCCCGAACCTTCTTGCACTCCTGGTGGGGGAGGCCTACGGTTACCACTACATCTAGTAGTTACACCGTTGTGGTTTTCCACATGTAGTCCACACGATGGCCGAAGTTCCCCACAGTGCAGCACCAGATGTCCCCAGTTCATCCACAGGCTCGGGCCCCTTTCCGGGCAGTTTCTGTCGGTGCCTGGTGTTGAACTCACAGAGTCCCGGAGTCGGAAGGAGCGTCAGATGCACTGTCCCTACTGCCGCCACACCGACACCCGGGTGGTCGACAGCCGGGTGGGCGAGGACGGCGGAACGATCCGCCGCCGACGTACCTGCACCGAGTGCGGCAAGCGGTTCTCCACCGTCGAGCAGATGCAGCTCGTGGTGGTGAAGCGCAGCGGCGCGACCGAGCCGTTCGTCCGCGACAAGGCGATCGCCGGCGCCCGGAAGGCCTGCAAGGGCCGTCCGGTCACCGAGGACGACCTCGCGTGCCTGGGTCAGGCCGTCGAGGACGCCCTGCGCGGCGACGGATGGGCGGAGGTGCCGGCCCACGAGGTGGGTCTGGCGATCCTCGGCCCGCTCAAGGCGCTCGACGAGGTGGCCTACCTGCGGTTCGCGAGCGTCTACCGGGCCTTCGAGTCCGCCGACGACTTCGCCGACGAGATCGCCGCGCTGCGCGCCGAGCGCAGCCTCACCGAGGGCTCCCTCGCCCAGCTGGTCGAGGACGAGACCCACTCAGCCCCCAGCGGCTGACCACAGACTGCCCCGGTGCGCGGAGGGGAAGCCACGCGCCGGGGCGCCAAGCAATTCAGAACCAGCAACGAAGCCGGGAACCAGGGAGAAGAGGAACGCAGATGACGGAGACGGTCAGCGGGAGCACCCGCCGCAAGGGCAAGGGTGCGGGCATCGCCATCGAGCGCGTGTTCAGCACCGAGGGCGTGCACCCCTACGACGAGATCACCTGGGAGCGCCGCGACGTCGTCCAGACGAACTGGAAGACCGGCGAGGCCGTCTTCGAGCAGCGCGGCGTGGAGTTCCCCGACTTCTGGTCGGTGAACGCCTCCACGATCGTCACCACCAAGTACTTCCGCGGCGCCGTCGGCACCGACGTGCGCGAGTGGAGCCTCAAGCAGCTCGTCGACCGGGTCGTGAAGACCTACCGCAAGGCGGGTGAGGACCACGGCTACTTCGCCAACCCCTCGGACGCCGAGACCTTCGAGCACGAGCTCACCTGGCTCCTGGTCCACCAGTACTTCTCGTTCAACTCCCCGGTCTGGTTCAACGTCGGCACGCCGTCCCCGCAGCAGGTCTCCGCGTGCTTCATCCTCGCCGTCGACGACTCGATGGACTCGATCCTCAACTGGTACAAGGAAGAGGGCTTCATCTTCAAGGGCGGCTCCGGTGCCGGCCTGAACCTCTCCCGCATCCGCTCGTCCAAGGAGCTCCTCTCCTCCGGTGGTACGGCGTCCGGCCCGGTCTCCTTCATGCGCGGCGCTGACGCGTCCGCGGGCACCATCAAGTCCGGTGGCGCCACGCGCCGCGCGGCCAAGATGGTCGTCCTCGACGTCGACCACCCCGACATCGAGGAGTTCGTCGAGACCAAGGCGCGCGAGGAGGACAAGATCCGCGCGCTGCGCGACGCCGGCTACGACATGGACCTCGGCGGCAAGGACATCACCTCGGTCCAGTACCAGAACGCCAACAACTCCGTGCGCGTCAGCGACGAGTTCATGACCGCGGTCGAGGAGGGCCGGGAGTTCGGCCTGCGCTCGCGCCAGACCGGCGAGGTCATCGAGACCGTCGACGCCCGCACCCTGTTCACCAAGATCTCCCAGGCCGCGTGGGCCTGCGCCGACCCGGGCCTGCAGTACGACGACACGATCAACGACTGGCACACCAACCCCGAGACCGGGCGGATCACCGCGTCCAACCCGTGCTCGGAGTACATGAGCCTCGACAACTCCTCGTGCAACCTCGCGAGCCTGAACCTCCTGAAGTTCCTCAAGGAGGACGACACCTTCGACTCCGAGCGGTTCGCCAAGGCCGTCGAGGTGATCATCACCGCGATGGACATCTCCATCTGCTTCGCGGACTTCCCGACCGAGTCGATCGGCGACACCACCCGCGACTACCGCCAGCTCGGCATCGGCTACGCCAACCTCGGCGCGCTGCTCATGGCCATGGGCCTGGGCTACGACTCCGACGGCGGCCGGGTGATGGCCGCGGCGATCACCTCGCTGATGACCGGCACCTCCTACAAGCGCTCCGCCGAGCTCGCCGCGGTGGTCGGCCCGTACGCCGGCTACGCCCGCAACGCCGAGGCCCACAAGCGGGTCATGCGAAAGCACCAGGCCGCCAACGACGAGGTGCGCAGCCTGCACGTCGCCGACACCGGCGTGCACAAGGCCGCGACGAAGGCCTGGGACCAGGTCGTGAAGCTGGGGGAGAAGAACGGCTACCGCAACGCGCAGGCCTCCGTTCTCGCGCCGACCGGGACCATCGGCTTCATGATGGACTGCGACACCACCGGCATCGAGCCGGACTTCTCGCTGGTCAAGTTCAAGAAGCTCGTCGGCGGCGGTTCGATGCAGATTGTCAACCAGACGGTGCCGCGGGCCCTGAAGAAGATGGGCTACCAGCAGGAGCAGATCGAGGCGATTGTCGAGTTCATCGCCGAGCACGGCCACATCATCGACGCGCCGGGCCTGAAGGCCGAGCACTACGAGGTCTTCGACACCGCGATGGGCGCTCGCTCGCTCAAGCCGATGGGCCACGTGCGGATGATGGCGGCCTGCCAGCCGTTCCTCTCCGGCGCGATCTCGAAGACGGTCAACCTTCCCGAGACGGCGACCGTCGAGGAGATCGAGGACGTCTACCTGCAGTCCTGGAAGCTCGGCCTCAAGGCGACGGCCGTCTACCGCGACAACTGCAAGGTCGGCCAGCCGCTGGCGGACGCCAAGGCGAAGTCGAAGGACGCGCCGGAGGTCGAGACCAAGACGGTCGTCGAGTACCGCCCGACCCGCAAGCGGCTCCCCAAGAGCCGTCAGTCGCTGACCACCTCGTTCACCGTGGGCGGCGCCGAGGGCTACATGACCTCTGGTGCGCACGACGACGGCGAGCTCGGCGAGATCTTCCTCAAGCTCGGCAAGCAGGGCTCGACCCTGGCCGGAGTGATGGACGCCTTCTCGATCGCGGTCAGCATCGGCCTGCAGTACGGCGTCCCGCTGGAGACCTACGTCTCGAAGTTCACCAACCTGCGCTTCGAGCCCGCCGGCCTCACCGACGACCCGGACGTCCGGATGGCGCAGTCGATCATGGACTACATCTTCCGCCGTCTGGCGCTCGACTACCTGCCCTTCGACGACCGCGCAGGGCTCGGCATCTACTCCGCCGACGAGCGTCAGCGTCACCTCGAGACCGGCTCCTACGAGCCCGTCGTCTCCGAGGCCGAGTCGCTGAAGACGAAGCCGGTGTCCAAGGTGGCCGAGGAGAGCGAGACCGTCGGGGTCGAGACGGCCGAGGACGAGCCTTCCGTCGAGGGCATCGCCGTGGCCAAGGAGGCGCCCCAGGGCGCCCACACCTCGGCCGAGCTCCTGGAGAAGATCACCGGCACGGCGGTCGATTCCCCGCTCTGCTTCACCTGCGGCACCAAGATGCGCCCCGCCGGCTCGTGCTTCGTGTGCGAGGGCTGCGGGAGCACCAGCGGCTGCAGCTGATGTGAACGGACAGGAAATGTCCTGGATCGATGCGCCAGTAATGTCCAAAAAATGGACAGCAATGTCCGTGAATCGGTCACTGGGACATTCCTTGTCGCGGGAACCCCACCTGGAATGAGCACTTTCGACGCACACCGGCCCGTCCGGCCCCATCAGGGGTGGGCCGGGCCGGTGTGCTTTCCTGCCGCGCCGTCGCCTCTTGGTCCAGTGGCGTCTGGGTCCCAACAGTAAGGATCGCGCCGGTTGTAGACCGCGTTGGGCACGCCAGAGTCTCCGGACTCGCCGGGGCGGTTCACCTTGATGGAACTGCACGGCATCGGGCCCTCCGGCGCCGCACGGCAGCGGACGGCTGGTCCGAATTGACCATGGACCGCGGACTGCCATGGTTCGAGAATGAGGGGACCTTGAGACCCAGGAGGTCCAGCCATGAGCCGTTTCTCCCCCCTTCTCCTGATCAAGGGCGTTGCCCTTGCCGTTGTGCTCGTGCTTGCGATCGACTACGCGTCCTTCGCCGCGACCGGGCAGAGCCTGGTGCTCGGCAAACTGAACAAGGCGAACCAGGTGACCACGATCGCGCGAACCAACGGCGGTCCCGCACTCAGCCTGGTCACCAAGCCCGGCTCACCCCCATTCAAGGTGAACCGGCCGATCAAGGTGGCGAAGCTGAACGCCGACCGTCTCGACGGCCTCCACTCGAGCCAGCTCGCCCGCCGACCGCGGGTGACCGCGCATCAGACCACCGCCTGCACGAGCCTGCCGTCGGTGACGAACGTCTTCCAGAAGATCACCGATATCGCGACCTTCACCAAGAGCGCGGACAACACCCTGGTTCGGCTCGACCTGGCCGGCCGGGTGAGGATCGAGAGCGGGAGCGGCGGCACCGGCACGATCTTCGAGCTGCGGATCGGCGACGCGCCCACGACCCTAGGCGCGGCGAACATGCTCGTCCGGTCCGCCGAATATGCCACTCACGTGCAACGACCGTTGTTCGGCGTCTTCAGGGACCTGCCTGCGGGGACCCACACCGTCAGTATCTGGGTGCGCGTCACTGCCGGGACGGGGACGACCGCGTACTTCGACCCCGGGTGCTGGAACTCGGCGAACGTCAACCACCTGCTGGTGACCGAGTTCTGAGCATGCGGGGTCGTCTTGAGGCCCTCTATCGGCCGCGAATGGTCTCGCGGGTCTCTTTGCCCTCTCCTCGTTCGAACTTGCTGGTCAAGAGGGCCTCGAGCTTGTCCGTGGCGCCACGGAGTGCTTCGTCGAGAGTCGCAGCGTGATGGGTAACTGCGACGGGGTCCATCCCCGCGGGTCGAGCCTCGATCAGGCAACGGACGTCGTCCCCTGTCGTGCGACCAGCGCTTTCGTTACGAAGATGGACCTCGACCCGCGTCAACCGGTCCTTGAACCTCGTTAGGGCACTGGCGAGGTCTGCTTCTGTCCGTTCGCTCAGGGCTGCGCTGCCTTCGACGTTCTTGTCGGTGTTGACCTGGATCTTCATGGGGCGTCTCCTAACTGACTCGTTGCCGAGTCCCGAACGGGTATGCAGGTGCTGGGCACCCGATGGTCATTGGCGCTGCGGGTGGGCAGCCTCACTCCTGCCGCACCACGACCCGGGTACCGCTCGGGACCACCACCACGTCCTCCTCGTGTGACGCGACGTCGAGAAGCACCTCGAAGAGGTCACGCATCGAGACGAAGCCGACGATCTTGTCCTCCTCGATGACCGGCAGGTGCCGGATCTCCGCCTCGGCCATCCGCCGGGCCGTGTCGATGATCTGGTCGTTCGGGTGGGCGGTGACCAGGTCGGTGTTCATCACTTCCGCGGCCGTCAGGTGCTCCGGGTTTCCCCCCTGCGCGAGGTGGTTCACGACGTCGCGTTCGGACACGACACCGGCAAGGTGTCCGTTCTCCACGACGCCAAGGGCGCCGATGCCATCTGCTGCCAGCGATTCCGCGACCTCCACCAGGGAGGCCTCGCCCGGCACGGTGGCCACCGGCCACACCATGATCCGGGCGATCGCATCGGTGGGGTGCAGGCTGCGTTCGCTGCTGGCGTACATGGAGGTCTCCACTGGTCGAAGCTGTGTTGTGAACAACCCCAGCATCTGCCTTTGAAGGCCCCAGGATCAGAGGCCTTGGTCCTCAGCGGGCGGGCTGACTGCACCTGCCAGACTTGTTGGGGGGGATGCGGGAGGATTCGCGAGCGCCGCTAGCATTCGCCCTCCGCCCCGAGAGGAACTACACATGGCCACCGACTACGACGCCTCCCGCAAGTCAGAGGACGAACAGAAGGAAGAGAGCCTGGAGGCCCGTCGCCTCACCTCGGGTGATCAGGACAAGACGTCGGGGAGGGTCGATGAAGATGAGAACGAGCTCGCCGATTCCTTTGAGCTTCCGGGCGCAGATCTGTCTCACGAAACCCTCACCATCGAGGTGACGCCACGGCAGGCCGACGAGTTCACCTGTGCGTCATGCTTCCTGGTCCAGCACGTGTCTCGACGGTCCTCCCCGGTCACGAACCTATGTAGCGATTGCGCCTGAGCCACACTCCTGAGGCTCCTGCGCGGTGTCGACCACCGCACACTCGCCTGAGTAGGCGGTGCGTCGCTGACCCGGACTCAGAGATGACTCCCGACCCACCCCGCCACGCCAACTCGCACGAGCGACTCATCCTCAGCGCCTATGTCGTCGGCATCTCCGCCCTGTGGGCCTTCGACGCGAGCACACCGTAGGAGCGCATACCTACCCGGCGACCCCGGCCGGGGCGCGGAGGCCGGGGGCTTACCCAGCCCGTCCCTGACTGCCATTCAACTATCGCGGCAGAAGCGCGGGTCTTCGGCCGCACGCTACGCGGCTGCTGAGTGCTTCTCGCGCGGTTGCGGCTTCCGCGAGGCCCCCGTGGCTCCGGTAGGGCTCGGAGCCCTACCCTAGAACCAGGTCCTCGCCGAGAGCTGGAACCACCCAACTGAGTCCACACAACATCTCGAGGCGATGTATGACGCTCGCAACGGTTCAGCTGCTGCCCTGGCGTGGCCGGAATCTCGCCGTTCGACGCGCAGGCGCCGGCCCGTCGATCGTCCTGATCCATGGCATGGCCGGCTCGCTCACCACGTGGGATCCGGTGTTCGCTGACCTGGCGCGGAGTTGCGACGTCATCGCCGTCGACTTGCCCGGTCATGGGACGTCGTCTCGGTTGCGGGACTACTCACTCGGGTCGATGGCTGCGTCCGTCCGCGACCTCCTTGACGCGTTGGAGGTCAAGACGGCCACCATCGTCGGTCACTCCCTCGGTGGCGGCATCGCTATGCAGTTCATGTACCAGTTCCCCGACCGCTGCGAGCGATTGGTCTTGGTGGGTAGCGGCGGATTGGGGCGTGAAGTCACGCCCATGCTGCGAGCGCTCGCGGTGCCCGGCGCCGGTCTGGCGCTCGCCGGTGTCGCCCGGCTCCAACACCAGCGACAAGTAGCCGCCGCCGGAAGGCTGGTGCGCCCACTGGCCGGTCGGTTCTGGAACGACCTGCCCTACATGCTCCGGCAGATGGCGACCCTCGACGATCCCGAGACACGCAGATCCTTCCTAGCAACGATTCACGCGGTCATCGAAGTCGGTGGTCAAGGGATCAACGCTGTCGAAAAGCTCCACCTCGCGGCCGGGCTGCCCACGCTGATCGTCTGGGGCGAGGACGACCGGATGATCCCGAGCGGACATGGCCACGTCGCCGCCGACCTCATCCCCGGCTCCCGGTTCGAGCTCATCCCCGGCGCAGGCCACTACCCCCACGAGGACAGCCCCGATCTGTTCGCCAGTCTTGTCGCCAGCTTCATGGCCACTACCCAACCGCGGAAGTGATTCTGGCTTGCTCCGAGGTCGGCCAACTCTCACGTCCCTGACACCCGATCGGGCAGCAGACCCCTTGGAGTGCCGGTCGAGCACTCCTTAACCCGCAGCCACGGACGCCGTACTGAAGAACTCCGCAGGCGTGGGCGTCGCCAACCGCCAGGTGATCGCGATCGGGCGCTCACCGCGGTGGTCCACGTAGGTGGCAGGTCCGAGGTGAAGGTAGGGCGCCGTACCGAACGCGCCGTCGGCCTCCTCTCGGACAAAAAGGACGACGGTGCTCGAGCCAGTCAGATACCGCTGTCCGGTCTTCGACGCCTCCGACGTGGTCGACTGCGACTCCCAGTGAAAGAGCTCCCGGTCGATCGGGTAGTCGCGATACATCGTGCTGGGGGAGAAGGTCGCCTCTGACTTCCGCAGGGTCACGAAGAACGCATCCAAATTCAGCTCGGGCACGTACAGCACGCCCTCCCGGAAGGAGTTCGGCTTCCGTTCCAGACTGGCGTAGCCCAACGCGGCCAGCACCTCCTCACGCTGATAGCGCGCGTGCAGACGCAACGGCACGTTGGCTGTGGGTCCCGTCGGAGCGACCGTCACGTGGCGCGAGGCATCGAAGGCGTGGCCGACCACCGCAGTCAGCTCCGCACGCACCGCAGGCTCCTCCCGCAGAGCGCGGAGGCCGTCGGCGTACGACTGGTGGCCTCCACCATCCGGCCACAGCGAGAAGAAGAGCATCTGGGCCAACCGTTGCTCCGCAGGGGAGAGGTCCTCGTACGACCGCTGGTCTGGGGCCAAGAGTTCCGCGTAGGTCGCAGCGCGCTCCGGGTCGTCGACGTGAGCGAGCGCCCGGATGCGCTTGAGCAACGACGTGTCTCGCGGCCCCGGAGCCGGAGTCGGCAGCCCGGCGTCACGCCTCAGCTGAGTCCAGGAGCGGGTGCCCCGCCGCAGCAGCTCCGACAGTTCGAGCCCTGCTTCATCGAGGAACTCTGACAAGGAGAGGTCGCCGTACGCGCGTGCTTCCGTGACCAACTGCGGCCAGCGCCTCGCTACCTGCGACTTCACGTTGTCGAGGACCAGAGCCTGCGCCTGGCGGTCGAGCACGATCTGGCACCCCGAGGGCAGGAACGGGAAGCCCTCGTCGATCGCCCGCACGAGGCGTGCGCGCGTGAGGCCGGTCAGGGCCTGGTACCGCGGCGCGAATCGAAACTCTTGGCGGTGCAGACCGACGAAGTCCAGGACCGTCAGCACCGGCTTGGATGGAGTACGGCGCAGTCCGCGGCCGAGCTGTTGGAGGAAGACCGTTGCGCTCTCCGTGGGTCGCAGCAGCAACACGGTGTCGACGTCGGGAATGTCGAGGCCCTCGTTGAAGAGGTCAACGGCAAAGAGGACGTTGAGGCGCCGTGCCCGAAGGTCGGCGATGGCCCGGTCTCGCTCGCCGGGTGATGTCTCGGCGCTGACATGCGCGGCAGGGATCCCTGCCTCCCGGAAGACCCGCGCCATGTACGCCGCGTGCCCGATGCTGACGCAGAAGCCCAGGGCCCGCATCGAGCCGGGATCAAGCACCTTCTCCCGCAGCTCCCGCAGCACGATCGCAGCGCGCGCGTCGTTTCCGGTGTAGACCGCGGCGAGCTCGCCCTCGTCGTACCCTCGGCCCCGGCGCCAGTTGATGCCAGTCAGGTCGGTGCCGTCAGCGACCGCGAAGTAGTGGAACGGCACCAGCAGATCAGCGCCGATGGCGTCCCAGAGTCGCAACTCTGCCGCGGTTCTGCCCTCGAAGAACGATCGGACGTCCACGCCGTCCGCTCGCTCGGGCGTTGCCGTGAGGGCGAGCAGTTCGCGCGGTGCGAAGTGGTCGAGCAGCGCTCGGTAGCTCGCCGCCTGCGCGTGGTGGAACTCGTCGATGACGACAACCTCGAACGCGTCGGCCGGAATGTTGCGCACCCCGTAGGACGCCAGTGACTGCACGCTGGCGAACACGTGCCGCCAGCGTTCCGGCCGCTGACCACCGACGAAAGGCTCACCGAACGAAGCATCGGCCAGCACCTCGCGGTACGTCCGCAGCGACTGCTCGAGGATCTCGCGTCGATGGGCGACGAAGAGCAGCGACGGGCGGTGGCCCGTGACGGGGTCACAGAGGCGGCGGTAGTCCAGGGCCGCCACCACGGTCTTGCCGGTGCCCGTCGCCGCGACGATCAGGTTGCGGCGCCGGTCGTGGATGACCCGTTCGGCCTCCAGGGCGTCCAGCATCTGCTGTTGGTACGGATAGGGCCGCACCTCGAGGCCGGCCAGCGAGATCGTGACCCGCTGGTGACTCTTACCGCCGCCGGCCTCGAGCAGCGCGTCGTCCAGGCGATCGCGGTCGTTCTCTGGGTCGTAAGACTCGAAGGCGGTGTCGTTCCAGTACGAGTCGAACGTGGCGTTGAACTTGTTCATCAGCGCCGGTGTCGCTGCCGTGGCCAGGCGGACGTTCCACTCCACGCCGTCGAGCAGCGCCGCCCGGGAGAGGTTCGAAGACCCGACGTACGCGGTGTCGAAGCCGGTACGTCGGCTGAACAGCCAGGCCTTGGCGTGTAGTCGAGTGCGCTGCGCGTCGTACTGGACCCGCACCTCGGCCCCGAACTCGCGCACGAGACGGTCGAGCGCCTGCCGCTCGGTGGACCCGAGGTACGTCGTCGTGATGACCCGCAAGGGGACGCCGCGCTCGCGTACCTCCCGCAACTGCTCCTCCAGCAGACGGAGACCGTGCCAACGGACGAAGGCGCAGAGCAGGTCGACCCGGTCCGCGGAGGCGAGCTCGGCGCGCAGCTCGGCGGCCAGGCTCGGCTCCTCATGGGAGTTGGTGAGCAGCGCGGCCTCGTTCAGGGGCGTCGCGGGACGGGGGAGTGCGCGCACAGCCGGCGGCCGGGACGAGCTGAGCGCGCGGAGCTGCTGCGCCGGGTCGGAGACGTGCTCGGCGTCCTCGACCCGGCAAACCAGCTCGTTGACGAGAGCCAGTCGCTGGTCGGGGTCCTTCAGCCCGAGGAGCCGGCGGTGCACGACAGCGGCGACGTGACGCGCGAAGACGTGCGCCTGCTCGCCATCCGGTATCGCGGCCAGGTCCGCAGAGAGGTCCTCGAGGCGATCGAGCCGGGCCCGGAGCCCGCGGGTGACCACCGACTCGTACAGCCCCTCGTCCACGCCGGCAGGATGTCATGAGGTGGTCGAGCTGGCTGAGGTTCTGACGGACGGGGTTGCCTGCCTGTGCCGACGTAGGGCTACGCGAGTGTCAGGCGGAGGGGAAGGCGCGCGTGGCGCCGGACGAAGATGCTGGGAACCCACACTGGTTGGTCCGGTGCGGCGATGCTGATCTCGGTGGTGGCCGTGACGAGGCGGCGGATCACTGCGGTGGCCTCGAGACGCGCCAGGGCGCTGCCGGCGCAGAAGTGCATGCCTTTGCCGAACGCGAGGTGCTGGCGCAGCCTGGGCCGGTCGAGGTCGACGTCGTCGGGACGCTCGAAGTGGGTCTCATCGCGGTTGGCTGAGGCCCACAGCAGAAGAAGATGGTCGCCGGCGTTCAATGACCGTCCGCCGAGGTCGGTGTCGCGCAGGACGGTTCGGTAGTGCCCGCGAAACGGTGACTCCAGGCGCAGCACCTCGTCGGTGAACGCATCGACCAGGTCTGGCTCTGCGCGGAGGCGCTGGTGCAGGTCGGGGCGCTCGGCGAGCACGCGCGCCATGCTGCCGAGCAGGGAAGCGGTGGACTCGCCGCCCGCTCCGACGAGCTGGATCAGGATGAGGACGGCGGTGCTGGCCCCGATCTCACCGCGCTGGTGCGCCTGTGCCAAAACGCCGAGGAGGTCATCGCCCGGTGATTCCAGAGCGCCGGCCAGGTGCTGCTCCAGGTAGGCCCACAGGTCTACTACGGAGGCGTACAGGTGGGGCATCCGGTCGGCCTCGACCAGTCCGCCGAGCATCTCGGTGCTGTCGAAGACCCAGCCGACGAGCCGGTCGAGGTCGTCGTGGGGAAGGCCGATCAGGTGGGCGATGACCGCGATGGGGAGTGCGTCAGCCATCGCGGGTACCCAGTCGATGACCTCGCCAGCGTGCGCGCGGTCGGCGATCTCGGCCCAGCACTCATCGACCTGCGCGTCGACGTACGCCGAGAGCGACCGGACGCGCTTTCCGAGGGTGGCCATGAGCAGGCCGCGGTGTAGCTTGTGGGCCGGGTCGTCAGCGGTCGCGAGCACCTGCTCCACGGTTCCGTTGCCGTCCATGACCTGCTCACGCACCGTCCCGTCGGGACCGCGGGCGAGCACCACGCGCAGGTTCGAGGAGAAGTCGTCGGGCCGAAGCACAGCCCCGTGCACGTCGTCCCACCGCGACACCAGATGGACGCGGGTGCCCGGAACCCGGTGGATGGGGTCCTCGGCACGGAGGCGAGCGAACAGCGCGAATGGATCCTCGAGGGCACCGGGCGCGAACACATCGAGGGCGGGCGTGGCTGAGGGGGTGCTCACCGGGTGCTCCTGAGGGTGGGTGACGAGGCCCCCATGGTCGCGGCGCCGAGCGCCGAGCGCCAGCACCCACGGCAAGACCGATGGAGAGCAAGCCGCGGCGTACACAGGTTGTCTCGGTACGAAGATCGCCACCATGAAAACCCCAGGTCAGAAACGGGATCGGCGCGAAGCGCCGGTGGCTGGATGTCTCATCTTGAGACAGACGGCAGTGCCGGGCGCACACTGGCGGGGTGGTTTCGCGTACCGACTGGCTCACCACCGGTGACCGCAGCAAGGCTGCAGAGCGCCGCATCCTGACTGCGGCCGAGCAGTTGTTCTGGCAGCGCGGGCTGCGCGCGGTCACCGTGGACGCCGTGGCCCGCCGGGCCGGATGCTCCCGCGCGACCCTCTACCGACACGTGAGTGGCCGCCAAGCGCTCGTCGATGCCACGCTCGCGGCAGGGGCGACCCGCATCACCCGGTACGTCGAGGAAGCCGTCGCCGCAGCACCCGAGGACCGGCGCGCGTTCATTGCCATCACGACAGCCGTCGACGCCATCCGACGCGACCGCCCCGTCCGAGACTGGCTGGCCCGACCTGCCCAGGGTCGTGGCGACGACGAGCTCGCACGATCACGCGTCCTCACTGACATCGGAGCAAGCCTCACGGGCGTCAACGACCCGGTCGCAGTCGAGATCATCGTCCGGTGCGTGCTCGCTCTTGTCCTCTGGCCGCCATCCGATCCGGACACAGAGGCTCAGATCATCGAGCGGACCCTCCACGTCGTCCTGGTCTAGCCGGTCACCACAGTTCTCTGGAGACGCGAGAACCCGGCGACCCGTCGCGGAAGATGCGACGGGTCGCCGGGTCCTGAACGCCGGAGCGCTCGAGGTTGCTACTGCACGGCTGCTGCGGCGTCGAGCCTGGGACCGGTGAGGGCGCCGGGTGCCGTCGGGATTCCGGCTCCTCGGGCGGTGTCGGTGATCCGCTGCCCGGCCTCGAGACCGCCGACGCCGAGCTCCGCGAGCAGTGCTCCGACTCCGGCGACGTGGGGTGCCGCCATCGAGGTGCCGGCGTACACGGCGTAGCCGGGCGTGTTGGTGCACGGGTCGACCTCGTCGAGGTCCATCGGCACGGTGGACCAGATCCCGCCCTCGCAGGTGAGCAGGCCTCCGCCGGGCGCCGACAGGTCGATCTCGTAGCCCCAGCCGGAGTAGACGGCGGGGTCGGAGTCGGGGCCGTAGGCGCCGACGCAGAGTGCCGCGTCCTGCCAGAACTCACCCTGGCCGCAGTACGGCACGCCGTCGTTGCCGGCCGCGAGCGTCACCAGTACGCCGGCGTCCGCTGCCTCCTGGACGGACTGGGCCCACTCATCGTCCAGCGGGAACACCGGGTTGGAGATCACCGGGCCGGTGCCGAGGATGAAGCCGATGCTGATCGTGATGACGTCGGCGCCCTGCTCGGTGGCGTAGCGCGTCGCTGCGGCGAGGTCGCCCACGATGGCGCCGTCGTCGTCACCCACGCGGATCGGCATGATCGTGGCGTCGGGTGCGACCCCGGTGACGCCCTTGCCGTCGTCGGCCGCGGCGACCGTCCCTGCCACGTGGGTGCCGTGACCGTGTCCGTCATCGGCGTTCTCCAAGCCACCGCACGGCACGGGCACGCCCTTCGGGCACACCCACGACAGCGGGGAGACGAACCGGCCCTCGAACTCCGGGTGGTGGACGTCGACGCCGGTGTCGATCACGGCGACGACCGCGCCCTTGCCGGTGGCGGTCTCGTTGGCCAGCTGGGAACCGATGTCCTCGAGGTTCCACATCTTGTCGGAGAAGTCGGGGGCGTCGTAGCTCTGGGGACGTGGAGCCTTCCCGTTGCGGTCCGGCTTCTTGCCCTTCTTCTCAGACTTCTCCGAGGAGGACGACGACTCGGTGACGAGCCAGGGGTCGGCCGCCAGCGCCGAGGGCGCGAGCAGCGGGGCTGCAGCGAGGGCGAAGACGCCGAGTCCGGTCGCCAGTACCCGAGAGATGTGCATCAGTTCGATTCCCTTCGATGGGTTCCCGCCCCACCTGGCCAACGAGTCCACCCGGACCGGGTTACGGGGCCCATGCGTCTTGCCGAAGCCCGGTCCTCACACCGAGGGAAGGGTGACGCGGCCCACCTGTGCAACTAGTTGCATAGTCCTGGACGGAACGGCATCCTCGTCGGCGTGGCCCTCGAACACGCGATCCTCGTCTCGCTGCGGGAGCGCCCTGCCTCGGGCCTGGACCTCGATCGCCGATTCAACCGGTCGATCGGGTTCTTCTGGAGCGCCACCCACCAGCAGATCTACCGCGTCCTCAAGGGGATGGAGGCCGACGGCTGGGTGACCTCTGTCGCCGTCGAGCAGCAGGGCCGCCCCGACAAGAAGGTCTACGAGGTCACTGCCGCGGGGGCCCGGGAGCTCGCCGCCTGGCTGTCCTCCCCGATACCGGCGGAGAAGCCCCGCAGCGAGCTCGCGATCCGCCTCCGCGGCGCGTCGTACGGTGACCGCGCGGCCGTCCTGGACCGGGTCTCGGAGCAGCGGGCCGACCACGCCACGAGGCTGGAGCACTACGAGATGCTCGCCGCCCGCGACTTCCCGGAGCCGGGGACTCTCACCGGGCAGGCCCTCGACGCGTACCTCGTGCTGCGCGGAGGCATCCGCCTGGAGCAGATGTGGGTCGACTGGCTCACCGAGTACCTCCATGCCCACGACTCACCGCACGGATCCCACGCTCCCCGCGACACCGAAGGACAGTCCCTGTGACCGACTACCCCCACCTCCTCGAGCCCATCACGCTGGGCGGCACGACGCTGCGCAACCGCGTGGTCATGGGCTCGATGCACACCGGCCTCGAGGACCGCGCAAAGCACCTGCCCGAGCTCGCGGCGTACCTCGCGGAGCGGGCGCGCGGCGGGGTCGGCCTCATCGTCACCGGCGGGTTCGCACCCGACGTGCGCGGGTGGCTGCTGCCCTTCGGCTCGCTGATGGCCAGCTCGCGGCAGGCCGACCGGCACAGGCAGGTCACCGACGCGGTGCACACCGAGGGCGGCGCGATCGCGCTGCAGATCCTGCACGCCGGCCGCTACGGCTACTCCCCGCTGAACGTCTCCGCCTCGGCCCGCAAGTCACCGATCACGCCGTTCAAGCCCAGCGCGCTGAGCAGCCGCGGGGTCGAGCGCACCGTGGACCACTTCGTGCGGGCTGCGCTGCTCGCCCGCCGGGCCGGGTACGACGGCATCGAGGTGATGGGGTCCGAGGGCTACCTGATCAACCAGTTCCTCGCCGCGAAGACCAACCAGCGAACCGACGCCTGGGGAGGTACGCCGGAGAAGCGGATGCGCTTCCCCGTCGAGGTCGTGCGCCGGATCCGCGAGGCGCTCGGCGAGGACTTCCTGGTGATGTACCGGATCTCGCTGCTCGACCTCGTCGAGGACGGGCAGACCTGGGACGAGGTCGTCGCGCTGGCCAAGGCGCTCGAAGAGGCGGGCGCCTCGGTGCTCAACACCGGCATCGGCTGGCACGAGGCCCGCGTGCCCACGATCCTCACGCAGGTCCCTCGCGGAGCCTGGTCTGGCGCGACCGCCCGCCTCAAGCCCGAAGTCGCGATCCCGGTGTGCGCCTCGAACCGCATCAACACCCCCGAGGTCGCGGAGCGGATCCTCGCCGCCGGGCAGGCCGACCTCGTGTCGATGGCACGGCCGCTGCTGGCGGACCCGGACTTCGTGAGCAAGGCGGCGGCCGGCCGGGCCGACGAGATCAACACGTGCATCGCCTGCAACCAGGCCTGCCTCGACCACGCCTTCGCGAACAAGCGGGCCACCTGTCTGGTGAACCCTCGGGCCGCCCGGGAGACGGAGCTCGTCCTCCTCCCCGTCCCCGAGCCGCGCCGCAAGAAGGTGGCTGTCGTGGGGGCCGGACCGGCGGGTCTCGCCACGGCCCTTGCAGCGGCCGAACGGGGCCACGAGGTCACGGTCTTCGAGGCGCGGCCCCACGTCGGGGGCCAGTTCCGTCTGGCCATGGAGGTCCCGGGCAAGGAGGAGTTCGCCGAGACGCTGCGCTACTACACCCGTCGGATGGAGGTCGTCGGCGTCGACGTACGGCTCTCCACCCGGGCCGGCGTCGAGGAACTGCGCGACTTCGACCACGTGGTGGTCGCTACCGGGGTCGTGCCGCGCATCCCGGAGCTGGACGGCATCGCGCCCGGGGAGCGCCACCCCAAAGTGGCCACCTACGCAGAGGTGCTCGACGGCTCGGTGGTCCCCGGCCCGAAGGTGGCGGTGATGGGAGCCGGTGGCATCGGCGTCGACGTCAGCCACTACCTCAGCCACGACCTCGACGAGTCCCTGGACGAGTGGATGGCCCACTGGGGCGTCGGCGACCCGGCCCTCCACCCCGGCGGCCTCACCGAGAAGAAGGCCCGCACCCCCGCGCGCGAGGTGTGGCTGCTCCAGCGCAAGAGCACCTCGATCGGCAAGGGGCTGGGCAAGACGTCGGGCTGGGCGCACCGGGCGGTCCTGAGGGACTCCGGCGTGCAGATGCTGCCCGGCGTCGTCTACGAGCGCGTCGACCACGAGGGGCTGCACATCCGGGTCGGGGCGACCGACGACGAGCCCGGCGAGCCCCGGGTCCTCGACGTCGACCACGTCGTGGTCTGCACCGGCCAGGAGTCCGAGCGCGGGCTGTACGACGACCTGCTGGCGGCCGGGGTTCGGGCCCACCTGGTCGGCGGGGCTGACGTGGCGGCCGAGCTCGACGCCAAGCGCGCCATCCGGCAGGGCACCGAGATCGCGGCGTCTCTGTGACCCGGACGATCAGTGACCGGCCCAGCGACGCCGTCGACTCCAGCGGTGAGGCGGCCGACATCCTCTCCACGGGGAGGCTCGCCTACGTGGCCATCGACACGGGGCGGGGCCCGTTGGTCACCCCCGTCCTGTACGGCGTCGCGGGTGGGCACCTGTGGTTCGTGACCAACCGGAACGCGCTGAAGGCCAGGGTGCTGCGCACACGGCCGCACACCGCCTGCGTGGTGCGCGCCGGCAACCGAGCCGTCGTCATGACCGGAAGGGCCCGACTGCTGTCCCCGACCCACCCCGGCGACTTCCTCACCTCGCCGGCCCACCTCACCCAGGTCCCGTTCGCCGCCTCGTCATGGGCGATGCGCAACCCACGCCAGGTCCTGGGCTTCCTCCGCGACGGCGTGCTGTTCCCGAGCCGGGTGATGCCCCAGGACATGGTCCTGGTCGAGCTGCTTCCCGAGACGACCCGGGTCGTGGATCACGACTCGTCCCTCGACATCCCACCCACGGCGGCCGCAGCCACTCCGGACCGGACACGCCGCAGCCGCTCCCAACGGGCGGCCCTGCCTGCCGAGCTCGCCGGCCTCGTGAGCAGCCGGCAGGGAGTCCTGGGCCTCTCCACCCCGCGCGGTCCGATCGCAGTGCCGGTCACCTGGGATCACCGCCGACAGGTCGCGGTCCTGCCACCCGGCACCCAATTGCCCTTCGAGACCGCACCCGCCTGCCTCACCCTCGACGAACCCGTGCATCACCGGCCCACCGATCAACGCGGCATCGTGCTGCGTGGCCGGGCGGTGACGCTCGACGGCTTCCGCACCGACCCTCCGAGCGTCGCCCTCGACACCCGTCGCATCACCTACTGGTCCGGCTTCGAGACCGCCACGACGGACCTGACTGCCCGCTGAACCGGGCGCTATCGATCCGGAGAAGCGCGAATTGCGCAGTGCTGCGTGCCATCCTCACTCCCGTGACCCTCCCGAAGATCCCGCGCGACCGCACCGACGACTACAGCAGCGACGCGATCGCCGCACGCCAGGAGCTGCTCCGCGCGCAGACCGGTTCTCCGGTGCAGCACGTGGCGTCGTACTCCCTGGACCCCTCGACGCTGCCCGGCAACGTCGAGCACTTCGTCGGGGTGGCGCAGGTGCCGATGGGGCTAGCCGGTCCGCTGCTGGTCAACGGCGAGCACGCGCAAGGGGAGTTCTACGTCCCGCTGGCGACGACGGAGGGCACGCTCGTCGCGTCGTACAACCGCGGCATGAAGCTGTGCCGCGACGCCGGTGGCATCACCACCACTGTGCTCGACGACAAGATGCAGCGCGCGCCGGTGTTCAGCTTCGAGAACGCGCGCGACGCGCGGGACTTCGCGGTCTGGATGGGCGAGCACTTCGAGGAGATCGCAGCGGCGGCGGGGGAGACGACCACCTCGGGTCAGCTCGTCGAGATCCAGCAATTCCCGGTCTCCAAGCTGCTCTACACCCGCTTCAACTACACGACCGGCGACGCCGCGGGCCAGAACATGACCGGCAAGGCGACGTTCGCCGCCTGTGCGTGGATCAAGCAGCACTACCCGGGCGAGGTGCACTTCCTCCTCGAAGGGCAGTTCGCCACCGACAAGAAGACCTCTGTGGTCAACATGCTCCACACCCGCGGCAAGCGCGTGGTCGCCGAGATCACCCTCCCCGCCGCGCTGGTCGAGGAGCAGATGAACGTCACCACCGACAAGCTGTACGCCGCCCGCATGCGTGGCCAGCTCGGCGCGATCATGTCGGTCACCAACAACAACGGGAACCACTCCGCCAACGGCATCACCGCAATGTTCATCGCCACCGGCCAGGACGTCGCCAACGTCGCGGAGTCCTCCGCCCTCTACGGCTTCTCCGAGCTGCTGCCCAACGGCGACTTCTACGCCTCCGTCACGCTGCCCTCGCTCATCGTCGCCACGTACGGCGGCGGCACCAGCCTCGCCACCCAGCGCGAGTGCCTCGAGATGCTCGACTGCTACGGCGCCGGCAAGGTGCGCAAGCTCGCCGAGATCATCGCCGCCACCGTCCTCGCCGGCGAGCTCTCCCTCGGCTCCGCCGTGGTCGCGGAGGAGTGGGTGCAGGCGCACGACGACTTCGGGCGCAACCGGTAGGAACCGAACTGTCGGTGGTGCCGTGCATAGTGCGGGGCATGGACGAGTTCGAGGAGTTCGACGGGTCGGGAGACCTGGCGGATGCTCTCGTGCTCGACACCCGTGAGCTTGCCTCGCTCGCTGCAGACGATCTGCTCGATGTCGCGGGGGAGCAGAAGGGGCTGGCGCGGCTGTTGGCGACGAACCAGCTGGTGATCGCTGCCCGGTACGCCGGCCTGCACCGTGATCCTGCCGGGGCCCGCGGACAGCACACCGAGCAGGTGCGACAGGTCCAGCTCGCGGGTGAGGGCTCGGCGTTGGTCTCGGAGTACGCGCCCCTGGCGCTGGGTCACGCGCTCGGTACGACGGCGGACTCGGCGACGGCGCTCATGGCCCACGCGCTGGAGCTGCGCGACCGGCTGCCGGCGCTGTGGGCGCGGGTCACGGCAGGTGAGGTCGAGGCGTGGCGGGCCCGGCAGGTCGCCGCGGTGACCCTGCCGGAGTCACCCGAGGTGGTGGCGCTGGTCGATGAGGACCTGGCCACCACGACGCGGGCGATCCACACCCCGACCGCGACCGACGCCGTCACCGCCGCGGTCGCCCAGTTGGATGCTGAGGAAGCGGCGCGCCGCGAAGCAGTCCGTGCCGACAGGCGCGGCGTGCACCTGGACCGCGAACGGCTCACCGGCCTGCCGGAGCGGTGGACCGACCTCCATGGCCGTCTGGACACCCCGGACGCCGAGGCGCTGGACGCCACGCTCGACCGGCTCGCGGACGTGCTGGAGCGCAACGCCATGGTGGGAGCGCCGCACGACCCTGATCTGGCGATGACGCATCGGCACTGGCGTGCCCGCGCCCTCGGTCTGCTGGCCGACCCGCACCTGGCGGCCGAGGTCCTCGACTCGGCTGCGACTGGGGAGCAGGTCGAGACCCGCCGCGGCACCGCGGTCCTCTACGTCCACGTCCGCGTACAGGACGACCAGCTTGCTCCGGCCGTGGACCTGGAGCGGTACGGCACCACCACCCTCGACCTGGCGCGGGCCTGGCTCGGCGAACGATCGAAGCTCCAGGTCCGGCCGGTGCTGCATCCCGACCGCGCCGACGCCGTGGATGTCCACGACCCACCCGAGTGGATGCGCGAGCTCGTCATCCTGCGGGACAGGACCTGCGTCTTCCCCGGCTGCCGCACCAGCGCCCGAAGATCCGACCTCGACCACATCGAGCCCTACGTCCCACCCGACGACGGTGGACCACCGGGCCAGACCCGACCAGAGAACCTCGCCGCGCTCTGCAGACGCCACCACCGGTGGAAGACCCACGGCGGCTGGACTTACCGGCGCGCCGGCGAGGGCTACACCTGGGACCCGCCAGCCCGCGCGGCCTGATCGCTGGGACGGTGCCGAAGGTCGACGCCGCCTCCCGGTGGCAGTCCTGTCAATCGACTGCTGCGACGAGGGCCGACGTCCTACGGTGCCACTGGCCACCCGATCTATGAGGAGCATCCGATGTCGAACGACCAGCCCACTGTGCCCGCACCCACCTCTGCACCGCCGTTCCCGGCGCCGTCGGGGCCGGCCTCCACGGCGTATGCCGGTGGGGTGCCCGTCGGTGCACCCCACGGTCACGGGCCGGTCGGCAAGATCCGGAGCACAGGCACGTGCCTGGCGCTGATGGTGGTCACGCTGGGCATCTACTCCCTCGTGTGGTTCTTCAAGGTCCACAAGGAGATGAAGCTCCACACCAACCAGGGTCTCGGTGGTGGCGTCGCGCTGCTGCTGAGCATCGTGGTCGGCTTCGTGATGCCGTTCTTCACGGCGAGCGAGGTGGGCAAGCTCTACATCAGCCGTGGACAGCGCGCGCCGGTCGCCGGGGTCACCGGGCTCTGGTACTTGCTGCTGGGTTGGTTCTTCCTCGTCGGGGTGATCGTCTGGTTCGTGAAGGTCAACGGTGCGCTGAACAACTACTGGAGCTCGCACGCCGCGTCCGGAAGTTCCTGACCCCGAGCGACGTTGTCCGCACATGAAGAACATCGGCTTCCTGTCTTTCGGGCACTGGTCGCCCTCACCGCACTCGGCGACCCGCACAGCGTCCGACGCGCTGCTGCAGTCGGTCGAGCTCGCGGTCGCGGCCGAGGAGCTGGGGGCCGACGGTGCGTACTTCCGCGTCCACCACTTCGCCCGCCAGCTGGCCTCACCGTTCCCGCTGCTGGCGGCCGCGGGAGCGCGGACGAGCCGGATCGAGCTCGGCACCGGCGTGATCGACATGCGCTACGAGAACCCGCTGTCCATGGCGGAGGACGCCGGTGCCGCGGACCTGCTCTCCGGTGGCCGCCTGCAGCTCGGCATCAGCCGCGGCTCACCGGAGCAGGTCGTCGACGGTTACCGCTACTTCGGCCACGTCCCGTCCGAGGGCCAGGACCACGCAGCCATGGCCCGTGAGCACACCCGCGTCCTGCTCGAGGTCCTCGACGGTGAGGGCTTCGCCGAGCCCAACCCGCGGCCGATGCTCCCCAACCCGCCCGGGCTGCTTCGCATCGAGCCGCACTCGCCTGGCCTGCGCCAGCGCATCTGGTGGGGTGCAGGCTCACGCGCCACGGCCGAGTGGGCCGGCGAGAGAGGTATGAACCTGATGAGCTCCACCCTTCTCACCGAGGACACCGGAGTGCCGTTCCACCAGCTCCAAGCCGAGCAGATCGCGCTCTTCCGCAAGGCCTGGGAGGCCGCGGGGCACGCGCACGAGCCCCGCGTCTCGGTCAGCCGCAGCATCTTCCCGCTCGTCAACGACCAGGACCGCGCCTACTTCGGTCACGAGGGCAGCAGCCAGGACCAGGTCGGCATGCTCGAGGGCGGCCCGGCCCGCTTCGGCAAGACGTACGCCGGCGAGCCCGACCAGCTGGTCAAGGAGCTGGCCGAGGACGAGGCCGTTGCCGCCGCGGACACGCTGCTGCTGACGGTCCCCAACCAGCTGGGGATCGACTACAACGCCCACGTCCTGGAGGCCGTGCTCACCCACCTCGCCCCGGAGCTGGGATGGCGATGAACCAGCGCGACCGCGACGACGAGGGTCGACCCAAGCAGGCGCGGCCCCGGGACGCACTCGGCCGCCCACTGCCGTACGGCGTCGAGGGCGTCGAGCCGGTGTCGGAGGATCCGCTGCCCCCGCACGAGACGGTGACGACGGCCATGGCGCTCCTGGAGGAGGGCCGACCGTTCTCCGCCCACGAGGTCTTCGAGGCCCGGTGGAAGGACGCGCCCGAGACGGAGCAGGAGTTCTGGCAGGGCCTCGCGCAGCTCTGCGTCGCGATCACCCACGCCCTGCGCGGCAACGCCACCGGCGCCCGCCGGCTGCTCGAGCGCGGCGCGCCGCGGGTCGAGGAGCACGTCGCCGCGGGCGGGCCGACGTACGGGCTCGACGCCCTGGCGCTGGTCGCTCGAGCACGCGCGCACGCGGAGGGCCGCGAGGTGCCGTGACTCAGCCCGAGGGGGCCGTCATGAGGGCTTGGGCGCGCCCGGCCGGGCATACCGGACCCACGTGATCGCGACGCACATCGCCGCGAACGCGACGCCGATGTAGAAGAACGTCTCCGGCGCCATCAGGGTCAGCCCGACCCCGAAGAAGAACGGCCCGAAGGCAGCGATCGCCGCCGTCCAGCCGAGCACGCCGCCGGCCTGCCGCCGCTCGAAGATCATCGGCATCTGCTTGAACGTGGACGCGTTGCCGATGCCGGCGAACAGGAAGATCGCGAGCATGCCGTAGAGGAACTTGTCGAAGTCGGCTTCGAGAGCGGCGGCGCCGGCGCCTGCGTCTGGTGAGAGCTGCATGCTGGTGTACAGGACCGACGCCAGGATGCCGACGCCGCTGAACAGCGTCCATCGGGCGCCGCCCATCTTGTCCGTGAGGGGGCTGAACAGCACCCGGGCACCGGCGCCGATGAGCGGGCCCAGGAAGGCGAACTTGACCGGGTCAGGGATGGAGTAGCCCTCCACCAGGACCTGTGTCGTTCCGTCGGACAGGATCCGGGCGATCTCGGCGTTGCCTCCGCCGTAGAGGTTCTTGATGAGCAGGCCGAACTGCCCGGACAGCCCGGCGAAGGTGCCGAAGGTCATGATGTAGAGCAGCGTCATCCACCAGGTGTCCTGGTTCTTGAAGATGTCGAACTGCTGGCGCACGTTGGCCTTGATCGGGACGCTCTTGAGCATCGT
>JAUYLL010000080.1 GCA_030698375.1 Nocardioides sp.
CCAGGACATCCCGTTGCTCGACGAGCTGCGCTACGCGCTCGGCGACGTACCCGCCAAGGTCGAGGACGAGCGCGACGACCCGATGGCCCTGATCGAGGGTGCCGTCGACCTCCAGGAGCTGACCACGGCCTCCGACCGCGAGTACGCCCCGTCGGGTCGCGCGTGGACCGCTCCGACCTACCGGATCGAGGACGACGCGTTCGCGCACATCCTCATCGACGAGGCGCAGGACCTGACGCCGATGCAGTGGCGGATGGTCGGTCGTCGTGGCCGCGCCGCGTCCTGGACCATCGTCGGCGACCCGGCGCAGTCGTCGTGGCCAGTGCCGGCCGAGGCCGAGCAGGCGAGGGCGGCCGCGCTCGACGGCAAGGCGGTGCACGCCTTCCACCTGTCGAAGAACTACCGGAACTCGGCGGAGATCTACGCGTACGCCGCCGAGTACGCGCGCCGGGTCGGGCTCGACGCCGACCTGCCCGAGGCCGTCCGTTCGACGGGGGTCGAGCCCGAGGAGCGGGTGGTCCCGGCGCTGGCCGACGGCGTCCGCGCCGCGGTCACCGACCTCGCCGGCGCGGTCGAGGGCACCGTCGCCGTCGTCGTCGCGGCCGCCCGCCGCAGCGAGGTCCAGGGCTGGCTCGCCTCGTGGCCCGAGCACGCCGCCGACGCCGCCGGCGGTGCCGAGGCGCGCATCCCCGTGCTCACCGGCCTGGAGACCAAGGGCCTGGAGTTCGACGGCATCGTCGTCGTCGAGCCCGGCGAGATCGAGGCCGAGTCCGCCACCGGCCGCGCCACCCTCTACGTCGTCTACACCCGCGCGACCCAGCGGATGGCGTCGGTCCGGGAGGGCTGAAAGTCACTACACGTGTAGTGACTTTCCAGGTTCGAGGCCGAAAACCACCCCGGAACCTCGAACAACCTGTCCACACATCGGCGTCCGCACCCTGGGCCGCCCGGAATCCCCGCGGTACGCCGGCGCGCGCGGCGGTAGCGTTCCGCGCATGACCCCGACCCGCCCGGACCCCGCGGCCGCCCTCGCGCAGCTCCGGGAGCACGAGGCGTGGGCGGTCATCCGGCGCTCCACGCGGGCCGGCGACCGCGACACCGTCGGCCTCGTCGGCGGCACCCGCACGGTCGTCGAGTCGCTCCTCGACGTACCCCTCGAGCAGGGTCCGCCCGCGCCCGGACGGGTGGCCGACCGTCTTCTCGCGGTGCCGTTCCGCCAGGTCCGCGAGCGCGGGTTCGAGGCCCACGACGACGGCACCCCGCTGGTCGTCGTCGACATCGAGACCGAGTGGGAGTACTCCGTCGCCGAGATCCTCGACGCGATCGAGGACGTCGGCGTCACCTTCGCCGACCGCGGCGGCTTCGAGACCGACGACGCGGAGTACGCCGGTCTGGTCCGGCGGATCATCGACGACGAGATCGGCCAGGGCGAGGGTGCCAACCTGGTGGTCGGGCGGCATTACCGCGCCCAGGTCGCCGACTGGGGCCCCGACGTCGCGCTCACCATCCTGCGCCGCCTTCTCGAGCGCGAGCACGGCGCCTACTGGACGTACCTCTTCTTCACCGGCGACCGCTACCTCGTCGGCGCCAGCCCGGAGCGGCACGTCTCGATCCACGACGGCGCGGTCCGGATGAACCCGATCAGCGGCACCTTCCGGCTCCGCGGCGAGGGCCCGATCCAGCCGCGGCTGCTGAACTTCCTGCGCGACGAGAAAGAGATCTACGAGCTCTTCATGGTCGTCGACGAAGAGCTCAAGATGATGTGCGACATCTGCCACGAGGGCGGCCAGGTGCTGGGCCCGTTCCTCAAGCCGATGAGCCACCTGGTGCACACCGAGTACCTCCTCGCCGGCCGCACCGACCGCGACCCGCGCGAGGTCCTCCGCGACACGATGTACGCCGCCACGGTCACCGGGTCGCCCGTCGAGAACGCCTGCCGGCTCATCAAGGCCTACGAGCAGTCCGGGCGCGGTTACTACGGCGCGGCGCTGGCCATCCTCGGGCGCGACGAGGCGGGCGGGCCGGTGGTCGACAGTCCGATCGTGATCCGCACCGCCGACGTCGACCTCGACGGCAACCTGAAGGTCACCGCCGGCGCGACGCTGGTGCGCGACTCCGACCCCGACTACGAGGTCGCCGAGACCCACGCGAAGGCCGGCGGCATCCTGAGCGCGTTCGGCCTGGTCGACCCCGCACCCACCCCCGACGTCGACGTCGCCGAGCTGGTCGGCGACGAGGACGTCCTCCTCGCGCTGCACGCCCGCAACCAGCGGCTCTCGGGCTTCTGGCTGACCGACCAGGCCGACGCCTCCCCGGCACCGGAGCTCAAGGGCCGCGAGGTGGTGATCCTCGACGGCGAGGACGACTTCGTGAACATGCTCCGCCACGTCCTGGCGGTGATGGGGATGACCTCGCGCGTCGTGCGGCACCCCGACTGGACCCCGACCTCCTTCGACGGTGCCGACCTGGTCATCGTCGGCCCCGGCCCGGGCGACCCCCGCGAGAGCAACCACCCGAAGATCGCCGCCTTCCAGGCCGCGGTCGGCCAGCTGCTCGACGGCGACGTGCCGTTCCTCGCGGTCTGCCTGGGCCACCAGGTGCTCTGCGGCGCGCTCGGCATCGACCTGGCCTACAAGGACATCGTCTTCCAGGGCACCCAGTCCAAGGTCGAGCTCTTCGGTCGCCGCGAGAACGTCGGCTTCTACAACACCTTCGTCGGCCGGGTCACCGACCACGCCACGCTGCCCGACGGCGTCGAGGTCGCTACCGACGCCGCGACCGGCGACGTGCACCTGGTCCGCGGCCCGCACTTCCGCGGCGTCCAGTTCCACGCCGAGTCCATCCTCACCGAGCGGGGCTACGACCTCATCCACGACCTGGTCGTCGAGCTCCTCCTCTGAGGCCGGCATGAGCCCGAGCGCGCGGCCCCGGGTGCTCGTGGTCGACCACCACGACTCCTACACGCAGAACCTCGTCCACCTGGTCGCGGGCGTCACCGGCGAGCTGCCGAGCGTCGTCCAGCACGACGAGGTCGACGCTGCCGCCCTGTTGGACGGTGGCTGGACCCACGTCGTCCTTTCACCCGGCCCCGGCAGCCCGACGGTCACCGGCGACTTCGCCGCCGGGACCACCCTGCTCCAGCAGGGAAAGATCCCGGTCCTCGGCGTCTGCCTCGGCATGCAGGGCCTCGTGACGGCGTACGGCGGGAGGGTGGCGCGGGTGCGTCCGGCGCACGGCGAGGTGGCGCGGGTGACCCACGACGGCCGGGGCGTGTTCACCGACCTGCCGCAGGGGTTCAGTGCCGTCCGCTACCACTCGCTCGCGGCGCTGGAGATCCCGGCGGTGCTGGAGGAGTGCGCCTGGGCCGTGGAGCCCGACGGCACCCGCGTGGTGATGGGCGTGCGGCACCGCGAGCGTCCGCTGCACGGCGTCCAGTTCCACCCCGAGTCGATCCTCACCGAGCACGGCGCCGCGCTGGTCGCGCGCTTCCTGGGACAGCCATGACGCAGGAGGCGGAGGATCTCTTCGTCCGCACCGCGGCCGAGCATCCCCGGATGTTCTGGCTCGACGGCGGCGGCGCGCGGCCCGGCGCGGCCCGGCGCTCGCTGATCGGCTGGCTGGAGGACGACGACCTGTCGCTGTCCTACGACGCCGCCCGCCGCGAGGTCCGCGCCCACTGGGGCGGGCCCGGCGGGCCCAGCGAGGTCGTCGGGGACGACCCGTTCGCCGCGCTCGAGGAGGCGATGGCCGCCGACGCCGCGGCCGGGGTCGCCGACGAGGTCTCCTGGGTGGGCTACTTCGGGTACGCCGCCCGGCCGGACCTGCCGGCCCGCGTCACGCCCACAGACGGCCCCCGCGTCCCCGATGCGCTGTGGATGCGGGCCCGCCACGTCCGCGAACTCTTCCATCCCGAGACCCCGGCCCCGCCGCCGACCACCCCGCCACCCCCGCCCGGCCCGGTCCCGGCCGGCTACGCGACGGCGTACGCGGAGGTGCAGGAGCGGCTGCACGCCGGCGACTCCTACGAGGTCAACCTGACCTACCGGGTGCCCGGGCCGACGGATCCCGACGAGGACCCCGCGGCGGCGTACCTGCGCCTGCGCGCCCTCAACCCCGCGCCGTACGCCGGGTTCCTCCAGCACGCCGTGCCCGGCGCGGGGGTCCACCTGCTCAGCTCCTCACCGGAGCGCTTCGCCGTCGTGGACCGGCACGGGTGGGTGGAGACCAAGCCGATCAAGGGCACCACGCTGCGCGGGGCGACGGCCGCCGAGGACGCCGCCCAGGCCGAGCGGCTGGCAACGGATGAAAAGTTCCGCGCCGAGAACCTGATGATCGTCGACCTGCTGCGCAACGACGTCGGCCTGGTCAGCGACCCCGGCACGGTGGAGGTGCCGGTGCTGATGGAGGTCGAGTCGTACGCCTCGGTGCACCAGCTCGTCTCCACCGTCCGCGGCCGGCTGCGTGCCGGTACTAGCACCGTCGCCGCCCTGCGCGCGCTCTTCCCCGCCGGGTCGATGACCGGCGCCCCGAAGCTGCGGACGATGGAGATCATCGCGAACGTCGAGGACACCCCCCGCGGCGTGTACGCCGGCGCGTTCGGCTGGATCGCCGGCGACGGGCGCGCGGACCTCGGTGTCGTCATCCGGTCGTGGGTGCGTGACGCCGACGGCCGCTGGGAGCTCGGCACCGGCGGCGGCATCACCGTCGGCTCCGACCCCGAGACCGAGCACGCCGAGTCGCGCTGGAAGGCCGACCGGCTGCTGCGGGTCTTCACGGACCCGTCGAGCTAGGTCAGTCCTCGAAGAAGTCGCGCAGGCTCGGCGGCCCGTCCTGCTCGGGCTCCTCCTGCGCGGGCGGCTCGGCGGGCTCGGCCGGCTCGGGGATCACGCCGTTGTCGGAACCCAGCGGCACGGTGAGCGTCTGCTCCTCGCCGTCGCGCATGAGCACGAGCGTCACCTCGTCGTCGGGCCGGAAGCCACGGATGGTGGCCACCAGGGACTCCGATCCGGAGATGAGGGTGTCGCCCACGCGGGTGATCACGTCACCCTCGGCGATGCCGGCGTCGGCGGCCGCGGAGCCGTCCTCGACACCGGCGACCAGGGCGCCGATCCGGTTGCCGGACTCGCCGACCTCGTCCTGCACGCTCACGCCGAGGCGCGCGTGGGTGGCGGCCTCCCCGGCGCGCAGCTGCTCGACGATCGGCGCGACCTTGTCGATCGGGATCGCGAAGCCCAGCCCGATCGAGCCAGAACCGCCGCCGCCGAACGGGCTGCCGCCCCCAGAGGTGCGGATCGAGGAGTTGATGCCGACCACCTGGCCGGCCATGTTCACCAGCGGACCGCCCGAGTTGCCGGGGTTGATCGCAGCGTCGGTCTGGATCGCGGGGTAGGTGCTCCGGAGCGTCCCGTCCTCCGACCCGGCACTGACCGGGCGGTCCAGGGCACTGACGATGCCGCTGGTGACGGTGGCCTCGAGCCCGAACGGCGACCCGACGGCGACGACCTGCTCACCGACCGACAACCCGCCGGAGCTGCCGATGTCGGCGGGGGTCAGGTCGGTGACCCCTTCGACCTGGATGACGGCGGTGTCGGTGAGCGGGTCCGACCCGACCACCCGGGCCGGAGCGGTGGAGCCGTCCGCGAACGCAACCGTGAGGCGCCCGTTCTCGCCGGCCGGCTCGACGACGTGGTGGTTGGTGAGGATCTCGCCCTCCTCCGACAGCACGATGCCCGAGCCGGAGCCCTGGGCCTGGGTGCCGGCGACGTCGATCTTGACCACCGACGGAAGCACCGAGGCGGCGACCTCCTGCACCGAGCCCATCGACTCGATCGGGGTGACCGACGTGTTCGTGGTGCTGGTCGCGTTGCTCGAGGTGGTGCCGGCGTCGTTGCCGGACCACGTGTCGTACGCCGCGGCCCCGGCGAAGCCTGCCCCGCCACCGAGCACGAGGGCCCCCACGAGCACCCCGATCCCGGCGCCACGACGACGCTCCCGCGTCGACTGCGTCGCCGCGGGAGCGGTGCCGTCGGAGAACCGGAAGCCCCCGGGGAACGCCCGGGTCTCGTCGTGCACGACATCGGTCCGTCCGGGGCCGCCGGGGTAGCGGTGCGACCGCTCGTCAGCGGCCTCGGTGTCGCGGATGGGCGTGGTGTCGTCGCGCTCGGTCATGCACCCAGAGTGCCTGGTGCCCCTGAATCGACACTGAGAGGCCGCCCTGAAGCGGCCGTGAGACCTCAGTCCGGCTCGGGTCGGCCGGGGATCCGGACGGTGAACGCGGCCCCACCGCTCGCCGCCGCCCCGGCGCTCACCGTGCCGCCGTGCCGCTCGACGACCTGGCGGACGATCGACAGGCCGAGGCCGGAGCCGGGCAGGGCGCGGGACTCGGTCGAGCGGTAGAAGCGGTCGAAGACGTGGGGGAGGTCCGCCTCCGCGATGCCGTGGCCCTCGTCCTCGACGACGAGCACGCCACGCGCGGCGGCACCCGCCCCGACGCCCTGGCTGCTGAGCCGCACCCGCACGGTACCCAGCGGCGGGCTCCACTTCGCCGCGTTGTCGAGCAGGTTGGTGACCGCCCGCTCCAGCGACCCGGACTCGCCGGTGACCCACCACGGGGCGAGGTCGACGACGAGCTCCAGCCCCGGCGCGCGCCGACGTACCCGGGCGACGGCCCGCTCCACCACCTCGGCCAGGTCGACGACCTCGAGGGTGTGCGGCAGGGTCTCGTCGCGGGCGAGCTCGACCAGGTCGCCGATGAGGGTCGTCATCTCTTCGATCTGCGCACTGACGTCGTCGAGGAGCTCGCGGCGCGACTCCGGGCTCAGGCCGCCCGAGGAGTCGGCCTGCCGCAGCAGGTCGAGGTTGGTGCGCAGGGAGGTCAGCGGGGTGCGCAGCTCGTGGCTGGCGTCGCCGACGAGCTGGCGCTGTCTGTCCCGGGAGGCCGAGAGTGCGGCGAGCATCTGGTTGAACGCGGTGGCGAGCCGGGCGAGCTCGTCGTTGCCGTCGACCGCGATCGGGGTGAGGTTCTCGGTCCGCGCGATGTCCTCGGCCGCGTGGGTCAGCCGGCGGACGGGGCGCAGGCCGTTGCGGGCGACCCCCCAGCCGGTCAGACCCGCGCCCGCCGCCCCGATGACGCCGAAGAGCAGCATCACCAGGCCGACCTTGTCGAGGGTCCGCTCGGTGGGCTCCAGCGACTGGGCCAGCACCAGCGCGCCCTGCGCGTCTCCGGTCGGGACCGCGACCACCCGGTAGCGCAGGCCGTCGGAGCCGACGATGCTGCGCACCGAGCTCGCCTCCTGCCCGCTGGCCACCTCCAGCTCGGGGTCGCCGAGCACCAGCGCCGGGCCGCGGTCGGCGCTGCGCACCGGTTGGCCGGGCTCGACGAAGGCGATCCGCACGTCGGCGGCACCCAAGGCCCAGGCCGGGACCTGCTGGCCGGTCAGGGTGGACAGCGCACTGGTCTCGGCGGCGGCCGTCGCCCGGCTCAGCAGGGACTCGTCGAGCGCCTGGAACATCTGCACCCGCGCGGTCATGTACGCCGACGCGGCCACGCCGGCGACCGTCACCGCCACCGCGAGGGTGGTCAGCAGGGTCACCCGGCTGGCCAGGGACCGGCGGTAGCGGGTGCGCTCGCGCAGATCCTGGGCCCGGGCGGCCAGGCCGCTCACGGCTGCTCGCGCAGGACGTAGCCGACCCCGCGCACGGTGTGGATCAGCCGCGGCTCGTCCTCGGCCTCCGTCTTGCGGCGCAGGTAACCGACGTAGACCTCGAGCGAGTTGGCCGTCGTCGGGAAGTCGTAGCCCCAGACCTCCTCGAGGATGAAGGAGCGCTCGAGGACCCGGCGCGGCCGGCGCAGGAACATCTCCAGCAGGGTGAACTCGGTCCGCGTCAGCTCGATCGGCCGCTCGCCGCGGTGCACCTCGCGGGTGACCGGGTTCAGCCGCAGGTCGGAGAAGACCAGGTCCTCCGCGTCCAGCTCGTTCTCGGCCGTCGGTCGGGTCCGGCGCAGCAGCGCCCGCAGCCGTGCCAGCAGCTCCTCGAGCGCGAACGGCTTGGTGAGGTAGTCGTCGGCACCGGCGTCGAGGCCCTCGACCCGGTCCCCAACGGAGTCGCGGGCGGTGAGCACAAGGATCGGCAGGTCGTTGCCGGCCGTGCGGAGCGCGCGGGTGGTCTCCAGCCCGTCGAGCCTCGGCATCATCACGTCCAGCACCAGCGCGTCCGGGGCCGCGCGACCGATCGCGGCCAGCGCCTCCGCCCCGTCCGCGGCCAGGGAGACGGTGTAGCCGTAGAACTCCAGGGAGCGCCGCAGCGACTCGCGCACCGCGCGGTCGTCGTCGACGACCAGGACGTGGAGGTTCTCGGCGGACGGCGTCACGCGCCCAGCCTGCCAGCATCGCCTGAGAAATGGCTCAGCGCAGGTGCTTGACCGCGGCGGCCGCGCGGGCGCCGTACCCGCCGCCGAACAGGCAGGCGTGCACGAGCAGCGGGAAGAGCTGGTGCAGCCCCACCCGGTCCTCCCAGCCCTCGGCCAGCGGCTGTTCGGCCTGGTAGGCGTCGAGGACCTGCTCGAGCTGGGGGAAGCCGAAGAGCGCCAGCATCGCGAGGTCGGTCTCGCGGTGGCCGGCGTACGCGGCGGGGTCGACGAGCCAGACCCGGCCGTCGGAGCCCCACACGGCGTTGCCGGACCACAGGTCGCCGTGCAGGCGGGCGGGCGGCTCCGCGGGACCGGCGCGGTCGACGATCACCCGGACCACGTCCTCGACCACGGCCGCGTCGGCCGGCTCGATGGCGTGCCGGTCGCGGGCGAGCTTGAGGTACGGCAGCACCCGACGGACGGCGTAGAACTCCGGCCAGGTGGGTGAGGTCCGCTGGGGGAGCGGCAGGGTGCCGATCCAGGTGTCGCGCTCGTCGGCCAGCCCGTACGCCGGCGCGCCCGCTGCGTGGGTGCGCGCGAGGCGGGTGCCGAAGCTCGCGGCGGCGTCGCTGGTGGGGCGTCCGGGCTCGACCCAGCGCAGCACGAGGCAGTCCTGCTCGACGGCGAGGACCTCGGGCACGGCGGCGCCGTCGGCGTCAGTGCCGGGACCGGCCTCGGCGAGCCAGCGCAGGCCGCGGGCCTCGGCGTGGAAGAAGCCGTCCGGCGCGCCGGCACGGGTCTTCATCAGAGCGAGGGTGCCGTCGGAGAGCCGGAGCCGGGTCGAGGTGCAGATGTCGCCGCCGGCCACGGGGTTCGTGGAGACGACGGCGGCGTCGAGCAGCTGCTCGGCGCGTCGGGCGACGGCGGGCTGGCGGGCCATGGTCTCCCCCTCCCAGGCAGTGACGGTCTCAGTCGAGCGTGCGGCGGATCTCCTCGGTCCAGGCCTCGGCGCCGTCCTCGATCATCGCGAGCACGTCGGCGAAGCCCTCGTCGCCACCGTAGTAGGGGTCCGGTACCTCGGCACCGTCCTGGCGGAACATCCGCACCCGGCCGACGGCCTGGGCGTCGTCGGTGACCATCGCCCGTACGCCGGCGTGGTTGCTCGCATCCATCGCCAGGACCAGGTCGGCGCGCTCGGTGCTGCCGTCGAACCACCCGTCGTCGATGTGCCGCGCGCGGTGGCGCGTGGCGTCGTACCCGGCGGCGGTGAGGGTGGCCGCAGCCCGCGGGTCCATCGGCTTGCCGACGTGCCACCCGGCGGTGCCCGCGCTGACCACGCGCACGCGGTCGGCCAGTCCTGCGGCGGCCAGCTTGTCCTCGAGGACGACATGGGCCATCGGCGAGCGGCAGATGTTGCCGAGGCAGACGAGGGCGACGGTGTAGAGGTCCGCGTCCCCGCGCCGCTCGTCGGACGCGCTCACTTGCCGTCGGGCAGGACGAGGTGAGCGAGCCAGCCCACCAGGGTGATGACGATCGCGCCGATGACGGCGGTGAGGAACCCGTCCACCGCGAAGCCCAGGCCGACCTGGCCGGCGATCCAGGAGGTGAGCATCAGCATCAGGGCGTTCACCACGAGCAGGAAGAGCCCGAGGGTGAGGATGATGAACGGCAGCGAGAGCACCTTGACCACCGGCGCGACGAACGAGTCGACGACGCCGAAGATGGCGGCGACGACCAGCAGCGTGATCAGCCGGTCGCTGTCGGTGTCGCCGGTGAGGGTGATGCCGTTGAGCAACCAGGTGGCGACGGCGAGGCCGAGGGCGCTGGCGATGACCTTGAGGAGGAAGTTCACGGACCCGATGGTGCCAGGTGCTCGGGGCCGGCGTCGCCTTCCGTGAGAGAGAGGGCCAGCAGCATCGACTCGGCGGCGTCCTCGAGGTGCTGGCGCAGCGCGGTCTCGCAGGCGTCGGTGTCGCCGGACTCCAGCAGCGCGACCAGCGCCTCGTGGTCCGCGACCTGGACGCCGGCGTCCCGGCGGATCCGGTCGACCTTCGAGAGCGCCAGCCGGATCTCGGCGTACACCGCGTCGGCGAGGCCGAGCATCCGGGGCGAGCCGGTGAGGGCCACGATGCTGCGGTGCAGGGCCAGGTGGGTGGCGGTCATCAGGCCCGGGTCGGCGCCCGGGTCCTCGGCGCCGCGGACCGCGGCGACGAACTCCTCGAGCGCGGTGCGCACCGCCCGGCGGGACGCCGCGTCGGCCCCGGCCCAGGCCCGGACCCCGGCGCTCTCGAGCACCACACGGGTGGCGACGACGTCGTGGACGGCCTCCGGGTCCAGCGCGGTGACGTGGACGCCGCGGTTCGGCTCGCGGTGGGCCAGGCCCTCGGCGACGAGGACGCCGAGCGCCTCACGGACCGTGGAGCGGGAGACGCCGGTGGCCTCGACCAGCGCGTGCTCGCGCAGCGGCGTACCGGCCGGGATCTCCCCGGCGAAGAGGGCCCGGCGCAGCTCGGCGACGACGCGGTCCACCGTCGAGGAGGCGGCCGCGAGGTGCAGCGGGGGGAGGGGCGCGGAGTCCGGCACGCGTCTGATTGTCCGGCACCGGCTTGACCGGGGCCAGCGCTCCGCCGCACACTGGACGCCGACAGTCGGATTGTCTGACAATCAGTGACGAGCGACACAGGAGGGTGGCGATGACGGGTCCCGGGCTGGCATGGGGGTGGCACTACGCGGCGGTGCGGCCGACGCACTACCGCATCGACTACGCCATCAACCCCTTCATGAACCCCGCCGACCAGCCCCACCCCGACCGGGCGCTGGAGCAGTGGGAGGTCATGGTCGCCACCCTGCGCGCCCTGGGGGCCCGGGTCGACGTGCTCGAGCAGCGCGCCGACAGCCCCGACATGGTCTACGCGATGAACCTCGGGCTCGCCCTCGGTGCCGGTCCGGCCGGCCCGGCCCGCACCGTCCTCAGCCGGATGCGGTACGCCGAGCGGCGCCGTGAGCGGCTGGCCGCCGGGCCGTGGTTCGCCGACAACGGGTTCACGGTCGGTGACCTGCCGGGCGTGCTGGGTGAGGACCACGGGCCGGCCTTCGAGGCCGGCGACGCCTTCGCCTTCGGCGACGCGCTGGTCGTCGGCTACGGCCCGCGCACCGAGGAGTCGTCGCTCGGGCTGCTCGCCGAGGAACTCGACGCGCGGGTCCGCGGCCTGCGGATCACCCACCCGGGGATGTACCACCTCGACCTTGCCTTCTGCCCGCTCGACGAGCGGCGCGCGATCGTCTGCCCCGACGCCTTCGACGCCCCCTCGGCCGCAGCCGTGCTCGACCTCGTCCCCGAGGTGCTGGTGATCGACGAGGCCGAGGCGATGACGTTCTGCGCGAACTCGGTGGTCCTCGGCGACACCATCGTCATGCCGGCCGCGCCGCCGAAGGTCCGCGCCCAGCTCGAGGAGTGGGGCTTCCGGGTCGTCCTCCTCGACCTCGGCGAGCTCCACAAGGGCGGCGGGTCCGTGCGCTGCCTGACCAACCCCCTCGACGTCGTCCCCGGCCGCGACCTCCCCCTCGTCCCCGGCGGCGAGCTGCTGCTCCCGGCCGACGAGGAGCAGCCCGCGGCCTAGGGTGATCGTCATGTCCGAGATCCCCGCCCCGCGCGCAGCGGTGACCGCGCTGCCGCCGTACGTCCCCGGCCGGCCGCCCACCCCGCGGCCCGGCGTGACGACGTACAAGCTGTCGTCGAACGAGAACCCCTACCCGCCGCTGCCGGGCGTCGTCGAGGCCGCGGCCGCCGCCGTCGCGCGGATGAACCGCTACCCCGACATGGCCTGCACCGACCTGTACGCCGCCCTCGCCGACCGGCTCGAGGTGCCGACCGAGAACCTCGCCGCCGGGACGGGGTCGGTCGCGGTGCTCTACCACCTGCTCCAGGCGTGGTGCCAGGACGGCGACGACGTGGTCTTCGCCTGGCGGTCCTTCGAGGCCTACCCGATCGCGGTCACGGTGACCGGCGCGACGCCGGTGAAGGTGCCGGTGACCGACGACGGACGCCACGACCTCGACGCCATGATGGCGGCGATCACCGACCGCACCCGCGTGGTCGTGCTGTGCACGCCGAACAACCCCACCGGTCCCGCGATCACCCACACCGAGGTCGCCGACTTCTGTGCTCGGGTGCCCGACCATGTCCTGGTCGTCGTCGACGAGGCCTACCGCGAGTTCGTCCGCAGCCCCGACCCCGTCGACGGCATGGCCCTGCACCGGGCGTTCCCGCGGGTCGTGGTGCTGCGCACCTTCGCCAAGGCCTACGGACTGGCCGGCTTTCGCGTCGGGTACGCCGTGGCACACCCCGAGGTCGCCGCCGCCGTCCGCGCCTGCGCCCTTCCCTTCGGGGTCTCCTCGGTCGCCCAGGCCGCCGCCATCGCCTCGCTGGACGCCGAGGCCGCCCTCCTCGAGCGCGTCGAGGAGCTCGTCGCCGAGCGCACCCGGATGCTCGCCGGCCTGCGCGAGCAGGGCTGGACCGTCCCCGACGCGCAGGGGAACTTCGTCTGGCTCGGGGTGGGGGATCGCACCGCCGACCTCGCCGCCGCCGCCGAGGCCGCGGGCGTCGTCGTACGCCCCTTCGCCGGCGAGGGCATCCGGGTCAGCATCGGCGAGCCCGAGGCGACCACCCGCTTCCTCGAGGTGGCTGCCAGAAACTGATTCGCGGGGTGTCGGAGGCGGGTCGTACCCTCCTTGCACACACCAGCGAGGAGACAGCGACTCATGTCGGCCACGGCTCACCAGCCCACCCGCCCTGACTCGCAGCACCACACCGAGCCTGACCCGCACCGGCCACCGCCGGCGAGCGCACGGGCACTGTGGCGACTGCGTGCCTACGTGCGCCCGCACGCAGCGGTGATGATCGCCAGCCTCTTCGCGGCGGTCATCGCGATCGGGCTGTCGCTGACCATCCCGCTGGTGATCCGCGAGCTGATCGACGGGCCGATCGCCGACGGCGACCGTGGCACCCTGCTGGTTCTCGGGCTGCTCGCGATCGGCCTCGGCGTGCTCGAGGCGCTCTTCATCTGGTTCCGCCGCTGGGTGCAGTCCGCCGCGATCTTCGACATCGAGAGCGCGCTGCGCCGCGACCTCTACGCGCGGCTCCAGGAGCTGCCAATGGCCTTCCACGCCAAGTGGCAGTCCGGGCAGCTGCTCTCGCGCGTGACCACCGACCTCACCGCCATCCGGATGTTCGCCGGGTTCGGTGCGATCTTCCTGGTCGTCAACATCCTCCAGCTGATCACGGTCACCGCGCTGCTGCTGCACATGTACTGGCCGCTCGGCCTGGTGGTCGCGGCCAGCGCGGTGCCGATCGTGTGGCTCTCGATGCGCTTCGAGAAGGCCTACACCGTCGTCACCCGCCGGGTGCAGGACGAGCAGGGCGACCTCGCCACACTCGTCGAGGAGGCCTCGGTCGGCTACCGGGTGATCCGGTCCTTCGGTCGCGCCGGGTACGCCGCCGACGGGTTCGACCGCGCGGCGGACGCCCTCTACCGGACGTCGCTGGAGAAGGTCCGCATCTCGGCGCGCTTCTGGTCGTTCCTCGGTGTGGTCCCGAACCTCGCCGTGGTCGTCGTGCTCCTGCTCGGGGCGCGGGCGGTCGGCGAGGGCGAGCTCACCTTCGGCACCCTCGTCGCCTTCATCACTCTGATGCTGTCGCTGGTGTGGCCGGTGACGGTTCTGGGCGTCATCCTCGCGATGGCCCAGGAGGCGATGACCGCCTCGGCGCGCGTCTTCGAGATCTTCGACACCGAGCCCGCCATCGTCGGCGGCGTCCGCGAGGTCGCCGACCCGCGCGGCCACCTCCGCTTCGAGGGCGTCGAGTTCCGCTTCCCCGACCAGGACCCCGACGAGCCGTCGATCCTGCGTGGCCTCGACCTCGACGTCGTCCCGGGGGAGACGGTCGCGGTCGTCGGGGCCACCGGCTCCGGCAAGACCGCGCTCACCGCCCTGGTCCCGCGCCTGTACGACGTCACCTCGGGTCGGGTGACCATCGACGGTGTCGACGTCCGCGACCTGACCCTCCCGCACCTGCGGTCCCTGGTCGCCACGGCCTTCGAGGAGCCGGTGCTGTTCTCGATGAGTGCGCGGGAGAACATCGCGCTGGGCCGGCCCGACGCGACCGACACCGAGGTCGCCGAGGCGATCGACGTCGCCCAGGCCGGCTTCGTCCACGACCTGCCCTTCGGGCTCGACACCCGCATCGGTGAGCAGGGGATGAGCCTCTCGGGCGGCCAGCGCCAGCGGCTCGCCCTGGCCCGCGCGGTGCTCGCGCAGCCCAAGGTCCTGGTCCTCGACGACACCCTCTCCGCGCTCGACGTGCACACCGAGGCGCTGGTCGAGGAGGCGCTGCGCCGGGTGCTGTCCGACACCACCGCGGTGATCGTCGCCCACCGCGCCTCCACCGTCCTGCTCGCCGACAAGGTCGCGCTCCTCCAGGACGGCCGGATCACCCACGTCGGCCAGCACCGCGACCTGCTGGCCCACGTGCCGGCGTACCGCGCGCTGCTGACCTCGGAGGACTCGCTGGCCGGAGCCTCCTCATGAGCGCCCCCACGACCGACTGGCGCGGTCGCGTCGAGGGCGAGGAGGTCGACCAGGTGACCGCCGGTCGCCTGGCGCGGGAGTCCCGGGCGCTGCTCGGCGACCTGCTGCGCCCCTACCGCAGCCTGCTGTGGCTCGTCCTGGCGATCGTCGTCATCGAGAACGCGGCCCGGCTGGCCATCCCGTACCTCGTCAAGGTCGGCATCGACTCCGGCATCCCGCCGATTCGGGAGACCGGCGACGCCGGGGTCCTCAACGCCGTGGTGGCCGCGGTCCTCGTGGCGACGATCCTCCAGGCGGTCACCCGCCAGATGTTCCTGCGGATGTCCGGGCGGATCGGCCAGGGCGTGCTGCTGGAGCTGCGGCGGCGCACGTTCCGCCACTTCGGCAGCCTCAGCCCCGCCTTCCACGACGAGTACACCTCCGGCCGGGCGATCTCGCGCCAGACCTCCGACATGGACACGATCAACGAGATGCTCGAGACCGGCTTCGACGGCCTGGTCTCCGCAGTCCTCACCTTGATCGGCACCACGGTGCTCCTGCTCGTCCTCGACGTGCAGCTCGGCCTGGTCGCCCTGCTCTGCCTGCCGTTCCTGGCCCTGCTGACGAACTGGTTCCGACTCGCGTCCTCGCGGGCCTACCGCCGTACCCGCGAGACCATCGCCGGCGTCATCGTGCAGTTCGTCGAGACCATGGGTGGCGTCCGCGCGGTCCAGGCGTTCCGTCGCGAGCGCCGCAACGCCGAGCTCTTCGCCGAGCTGAACGACGACAACCGCGCGGCCAACCTCAAGGCGTTCCGGCTGATCGTCTGGTTCATGCCGGGCATCAAGCTCATCGGCAACCTCACCATCGGCGTGGTGCTGCTGTACGGCGGCTACCTCGCGCTCGAGGGCGAGGTCACCGTCGGCGTGCTCGCGGCGTTCCTGCTCTACCTGCGGCAGTTCTTCGAGCCGATGATGGAGATCTCGCAGTTCTACAACACGTTCCAGAGCGCCTCGGCGGCCCTGGAGAAAATCTCCGGCGTGCTGGCCGAGGAGCCCGAGGTGGCCGAGCCCGACGACCCGGTCGGCCTCGGGCGGGAGCGCACCCCCGGAGAGCTGGGTCTCGAGGGCGTGCAGTTCGCCTACGTCGACGGCGCCCCGGTCCTGCCGGGCCTCGATCTCACTGTCCCTGCCGGGCAGACCGTGGCCCTGGTCGGCACGACGGGCGCCGGCAAGACGACGATCGCCAAGCTGCTCGCGCGCTTCTACGACCCATCGGCCGGGCGGGTGGTGCTCGACGGGGTCGACCTGCGTGACCTGCGCGAGCACGACCTGCGCCGCTCGGTGGTGATGGTGACCCAGGAGAACTACCTGTTTTCCGGCACCATCTCCGACAACATCCGCTTCGGCCGGCCCGACGCCCGGGGCGAGGAGGTCGAGGCCGCGGCCCGCGCCGTCGGGGCCGACGGGTTCATCCGCGCCCTCCCCGAGGGCTACGCCACCCGCGTCGCCAACCAGGGAGGTCGGCTCTCGGCCGGCCAACGCCAGCTGGTCGCCTTCGCCCGCGCCTTCCTGGCCGACCCGGCGGTGCTCATCCTCGACGAGGCGACCTCGTCGCTCGACATCCCCTCGGAGCGGCTGGTGCAGCAGGCCTTGCGTACCGTCCTCGCGGGCCGGACGTCCGTGATCATCGCCCACCGGCTCTCCACCGTGGAGATCGCCGACCGGGTGCTGGTCCTCGAGCATGGCCGCGTCGTCGAGGACGGCACACCGGCCGACCTGGTCGCCGCCGACGACGGCCGGTACGCCGACCTGCACCGGGCCTGGCTGGACTCCCTCGCCTGAGTGGGACCTCCGTTTGGACTCCACCCCCGAGTCGGCGATAGTTGAAGAGTGAATGACAAGGTGCGCGACACGTCCGAGGACGGCCAGGGGTCCTACGTGGAGCCTGAGTTCAACCGGGACATGAACTACATCGCCGACCGCATCAGCCGCGACTCCGAGACGTGGCCGGTGCAGCCCGGCCGCTACCGCCTGGTCGCCGCGCGCGCGTGCCCGTGGGCCAACCGGGCGATCATCGTGCGCCAGCTGCTCGGTCTCGAGGACGTCATCTCCATGGGCCTGACCGGCCCCACCCACGACTCCCGGAGCTGGACCTTCGACCTCGACCCGGACGGCAGGGACCCCGTCCTCGGCATCGAGCGCCTCCAGGAGGCCTACTTCGCCCGGGTCCCCGACTACGACCGCGGGATCACCGTCCCGGCGATGGTCGACGTCCCGACGGGGCAGGTCGTCACCAACGACTTCCCGCAGATCACCCAGGATTTTTTCTTCGAGTGGCGCGAGCACCACCGCCCCGACGCCCCGGACCTGTGGCCCGCCGACGTCCGCGAGGAGATGGAGTCGGTGATGCAGCGGATCTTCACCGAGGACAACAACGGCGTCTACCGCTGTGGCTTCGCCGGCACCCAGGCGTCGTACGAGGCGGCGTACGACCGGCTGTTCTCCGCGCTCGACTGGCTCGAGGAGCGGCTCGCGGACCGCCGCTACCTGATGGGCGACACGGTCACGGAGGCCGACGTCCGGCTGTTCACGACGCTGGCGCGCTTCGACCCCGTCTACCACGGCCACTTCAAGTGCAACCGGAACAAGCTCTCCGAGATGCCGGTGCTGTGGGCCTACGCCCGCGACCTCTTCCAGACTCCGGGGTTCGGCGACACGATCGACTTCGAGCAGATCAAGGCGCACTACTACGTGGTGCACACCGACATCAATCCCACGCAGGTGGTGCCGAAGGGGCCCGACCTCGCCTCGTGGCACACGCCTCACGGACGAGAGGCCCTCGGCGGCCCTGCCACCCGGTAGCCTGCACTCTGCAACCTTTTCCCGAGCAGCCGGTCGTAGGGCCGGAGAGGTCGTCCGTGTCCGCAGCCGCCCGCCCCCACAACCCGTTGCCGATCCTGGCGACCGCGGTGCTCGTGGTGATGACGACCCAGCAGGCGATCGTCCCGGTCCTGGCCCCGCTCGCCCGTGAGCTCGACCTCCCCGAGTTCAGCCTCGGACTGATGATGACCGCGTCGGCGGGCATGTTCGCGCTCACCAGTCCGTGGTGGGGTCGCCGGATCAACACCCTCGGCCACCGTCGGGTGCTGCTCATGGGGCTGACGCTCTGCCTGACCGGGATGATCGGCTTCGCGATCCTCTGCGAGCTCGCGCTGCGCGGTGTCATCGCCCCGGTCCCGGCGATGGCGGCGATGATCGTCACCCGCAGCCTGCTCTTCGGTGTCGGCATGGGCGCCGTCCCCACGGCCGCCATGGCCTGGGTCGCCGCCAACACCGACACCACCGCGGAGCGGGTCGCCGGCCTGAGCCGGATCGGCGCCGTGCAGGGCCTCGCGATGGCCCTCGGCCCCGCCCTCGGCGGCGCGCTGGCCTTCGCCGGCTTCCTCGGCCCCGTCTGGCTGGCCCCCGGGCTGCTGATCTTCGCGCTCGTCGCCGCCGCCGTGCGGCTGCCCCGCCCGCCCCGCCGTACGCGGGCGGAGAAGGCCGAGGACCTCGCCGCGGCCGCTCCGCCGTCGGCCACCCCGCTGCGCCCGTGGGACCCGCGCCTGTGGCCGGTCGTCCTCGCCGGGTTCAGCACCTTCCTCACCCTCGGCGTGGTCATCATCTGCCTGGGCTTCCTGGTCCAAGACCGGCTCGGGTTCACCGGAGCCGAGACCGTCCGGGTGACCGGCATGATCTCGACCTGCGTCGGCACCTTCATGGTGCTCACCCAGGGCTTCGTCGTTCCCCGCCTGGGGTGGGCGCCGTGGCGGATGCTGCGCACCGGCATCCCGCTGGTCGCCCTCGGCGCCTTCGGGATGGTCTTCGCCGACACCGCGGTGCTGATGGCCGTCGCGATGTCGACGCTCGCCATCGGCATGGGCTTCGCCGGCCCCGGCTACACCTCGGCGCCCACGCTGCTGGTCGGTCGCTCCGAGCAGGGCCACGTGGCCGGGCTGGTGCAGTCGGTGACCGGCACGACCTTCGTCATCGGCCCGCTGGCGGGCTCGACCCTCTACGGCCTCAACGCCGAGCTGCCGCTCGTGCTGGGTGGCGTGATCTGCACGCTCGCCGCGATCTTCGTCTGGACCCGCGCCGCGCACGTGGAGCCGGAGCCAGCCGCGGTCCCGGAACCCGCGAGCCCCCAGCCCCGCTGAGAGTGCCGGTCAGGCGCTCTTCTGTGCGTCGGTCTCGGCGGCCGCCTTCAGTCGCTCGAGCGTCCCCTCGATGCCCGCGCGGTTGCGCTTGGGGAAGCCGGCCAGCTCGATGAAGAACCGCCCCGGCGCGGGGTACATGGAGTAGTCGAAGGTCTCGGTCACCTCGCACCCGTCGGCGGTCGGGGTGATCGCGTAGCGCCAGCGGTGGCCCCCGAAGTGCCGCCAGGCGACCTGCCGGTCCTGGGTGAACTCCACGACCCGGTTGTCGATCTTGTAGGGCAGCCCGAACATCTTCATGTCCACGCGGAAGCTCTGCCCCTTCGCGGTGATCGGGCCGTCGCTGTGGATCAGGTCGCGCACGGAGCCCGACCCGTCGATGCGCGGGTGCTGGGCGGGGTCGGCCACGATCGCGAACACCGTCGCGGGCGGGGCGGCGATCCGGATGGATGCGGAGATCTTCTTGTCGTCGTTGGTCACGCCCCGATCCTCTCCGACGGCCCCAGGGAGGTACCGTGTGACCAGATGTGTTCCGGGTCACACCGGACCCATCTGCCACAACTCCACACCCCCGGCGTACGGCGAGCGCACACCCCGCGCTCCCGGCCGTCGGGCACGATCCGACCGGGTGGCGGCGATCCCGCACCCCGGTCCCCCACAGGGCAGGGAGAGCACCCATGACCACAGATGTCTTCAGCGCCTCGCAGGCGGCCTGGAACGGCGAAGGACCCGAGCTGGTCCAGCTCCTCACCCCCGAGGGCGAGCGCGTCGACCACCCCGGCATCAGCCTCGACCTCGGCTCACCGGAGGAGGAGGCCGAAGTCATCCGCGGGTTCTACCGCGACATGGTGCTCACCCGCCGCATCGACACCGAGGCCACCGCGCTCCAGCGCCACGGCGAGCTCGGCATCTGGGCCCAACTGCTCGGCCAGGAGGCCGCCCAGATCGGCTCCGGGCGCGCGTTGCGCCCCCAGGACTTCGTCTTCCCGACCTACCGCGAGCATGGCGTCGCCTACTGCCGCGGCGTCGACCCGCTCGACCTGCTCGGCCTCTTCCGCGGCGTCGACCAGGGCCGCTGGGATCCCGCCGAGCACAACTTCGGGCTCTACACGATCGTCATCGGCGCCCAGACGCTGCACGGGGTCGGCTACGCGATGGGCATCCAGCGCGACGGTGCGGTCGGCACCGGCGACCCCGAGCGCGACGCCGGCGTGATCGCCTACTTCGGCGACGGTGCCAGCAGCCAGGGCGACGTCAACGAGTCGTTCATCTTCGCCGCGTCCTACAACGCACCGGTGGTCTTCTTCTGCCAGAACAACCAGTGGGCGATCTCCGAGCCGATCGAGCGTCAGTCGCGGATCCCGCTCTACCAGCGGGCGCTCGGCTTCGGCTTCCCCGGCGTCCGGGTCGACGGCAACGACGTCCTCGCGACGTACGCCGTCACCCGCGCCGCGCTGCAGCGCGCCCGCGACGGCCAGGGCCCCACCCTCGTGGAGGCCTACACCTACCGGATGGGCGCGCACACCACGACCGACGACCCGACCCGGTACCGGCTCTCCTCCGACCTCGAGCACTGGAAGCTCAAGGACCCGATCGAGCGGGTCCGCGTCTACCTCAAGCGCAACGGCCTGGCCGACGCCGACTTCTTCGGCGACGTCGAGGCCGAGGCCGGCCGGCTCGGCGAGCACCTGCGGACGGGCTGCAAGGAACTCCCGGACCCGAGCCCGCTGAGCATCTTCGACCACGTGTACGCCGAGCAGACCGACGAGCTCGCCGTCCAGAAGGAGGGCTTCGCGGCCTACCTGGAGTCCTTCGACGCCGAGGGGGCGACCCGATGAAGATCACGTTGGCCAAGGGCCTCAACGCCGGCCTGCGCAAGGCGATGGAGGACGACCCGAAGGTCCTCATCATGGGTGAGGACGTCGGCAAGCTCGGCGGCGTCTTCCGGATCACCGACGGCCTGCAGAAGGACTTCGGCGAGGACCGCGTCATCGACTCCCCGCTGGCGGAGTCCGGCATCCTCGGCACCGCGGTCGGCATGGCGATGCGCGGCTACCGGCCGGTCTGCGAGATCCAGTTCGACGGGTTCGTCTATCCGGCGTACGACCAGATCGTCAGCCAGGTCGCCAAGCTGCACTTCCGCAGCCAGGGCAAGGTGCGGATGCCGATGGTCATCCGGATCCCCTTCGGCGGCGGCATCGGCGCGGTCGAGCACCACAGCGAGAGCCCCGAGGCGCAGTTCGCGCACACGCCGGGCCTCAAGGTGGTCGCCTGCTCCAACCCGGTCGACGGCTACTGGATGATCCAGCAAGCCATCGCCAGCGACGACCCCGTGGTCTTCCTCGAGCCCAAGCGGCAGTACCACGCCGACAAGGCCGAGCTCGATGAGTCGGCGACGCCCGCTCCGTTGTTCAGCTCGCGGGTGGTCCGCTCCGGGACCGACGTCACCCTGCTGGCCTACGGGCCGACGGTGAAGACCTGCCTGGCCGCTGCCGAGGCCGCCGCCCGGGAGGGCCGCAGCCTGGAGGTCATCGACCTGCGCACCCTCTCGCCGCTGGACATGGGTCCGGTGCTGGAGTCGGTACGCCGTACCGGCCGCGCGATCACCGTGCACGAGGCGCACGTGAACCTCGGCATGGGCGCCGAGGTCGCCGCCCGCATCACCGAGCAGTGCTTCTACGCCCTCGAGTCGCCGGTGCTCCGCGTCGGCGGCTTCGACACCCCCTACCCGCCCAGCCGGATCGAGGAGGACTACCTCCCCGACCTCGATCGGGTCCTCGACGCCGTCGACCGCGCGATGGAGTTCTGATGACGACGACCGCCAGCACCCACGAGTACCTCCTCCCCGACGTCGGGGAGGGACTGACCGAGGCCGAGATCGTCACCTGGAAGGTCAAGGAGGGCGACGTCATCGAGGTCAACGACGTCGTCGTCGAGATCGAGACCGCCAAGTCCCTGGTCGAGCTGCCTTCGCCGTACGCCGGCACCGTCCTGGCCCTGCTCGTCCCCGAGGGCGAGACCGTCCCGGTCGGCACGCCGATCATCCGGGTCGGCGATCCCGAGGCGGCTGATGCTCCCTCGTCGGAGGAGCCGGAGCTGGACCTCTCCAACCCCGCCGCGTCGGGCAGCAAGGAGGGCGAGAGCCTGGTGGGGAGGATGAAGGCCGACCGCGGGCCGGTACGCCGGGCGCGCAAGGGCTCGGCCTCACCGTCCTCCGACGCCGGCGCCGCCACCCAGATGCAGCTCCAGGGCGCGTTCTCCCCAGGGGGTGCGCAGTCCCAGGAGGTGACCGCGGAGGAGGAGCCGCCCGTCCCCGCCACCCCGGCGCAGCCGCCGGAGGACACCACCGCCCGTCCGCTCGCCAAGCCCCCGGTCCGCAAGCTCGCCAAGGACCTCGGCGTCGACCTCGCCACCGTCACCCCGAACGGCGCCGACGGCGTGATCACCCGCGCCGAGGTCGAGGCCGCCGCGAGCGACGTGGGGGATCGGCCGGTTGAGGTGCGAGGCGAAGCCGAGCCTCGACACCAGCAGGCCGGGAGCCGCGAGACCCGCGAACCCGTCAAGGGCGTCCGCAAGATGATGGCCGCGGCGATGGTGGACTCCGCCTTCTCCGCCCCGCACGTCACCGAGTGGATCACCGTCGACGCCACCCGGACCATCAAGCTCGTCGAGCGGCTCAAGGGCCACCGCGACCTCCGCGACATGAAGGTCAGCCCGATGCTCGTGCTGGCGAAGGCCACGATGCTGGCGCTGCGGCGTACGCCGGAGATCAACGCGTGGTGGGACGAGGCGAACCAGGAGGTCGTGCTCAAGCACTACGTGAACCTCGGTGTCGCCGCGGCGACCCCGCGTGGCCTCGTGGTGCCGAACGTCAAGGACGCCGACTCGCTCGCGCTGCCCGAGCTGGCCGCCGCGCTCGCGGAGCTCACCGCCACCGCGCGCGAGGGCCGCACCCAGCCCGCCGACATGGCCGACGGCACCTTCACGATCACCAACGTGGGCGTCTTCGGGGTCGATGCAGGCACCCCGATCATCAACCCCGGTGAGTCGGCGATCCTTGCCTTCGGCGCGATCAACAAGCGACCGTGGGTCGACGAGCGCGGCGAGCTCTGCGTCCGCGACGTCACCACCCTCGCGCTGAGCTTCGACCACCGCCACATCGACGGCGAGAAGGGTTCCCGCTTCCTCGCCGACGTCGCCGCGATCCTCGAGGACCCCGCCCAGGCGCTGCTGTTCTAGACCTCCTTGACCATCATCGCGACGGTCTTGCCTGGCTCGACCCGCTCGCCGACGACGGTGAACCCGCGGGCGGCGTGGAAGGCCAGTGATGGCTCGTTCGCGGGTCGGCTGTTGACCTCGAGCGCGAGCCGGCCGTGCGCGCCTGCGTCGGCCTCCACCGCGTCGTAGATCAGCCCGCCGAGCCCCTGCCGACGGAACGCCGGGCCGAGCACGACGCGGTCGAGGTAGCCGAAGGTGTCGCCGTACCGCTCGGTGAACCAGCGGTAGTTCTCGGAGTCGTAGTCCGACCCCGGGCGGATCGTCAGCACGAACCCGGCCACGACGCCGTGGACGTCGACCACGTCGGCGCGCTCGGCCCAGCCGAGCAGCTCGGTGAGCCGCTCCTCGTCCATCGGCGCGAGCAGATGGACGTCGGCCTCGTTGAGCTCGAGGACGGCGGGGACGTCGGCAGGGTCGATCGGTCGGAGGTGCGGCACCGGGCCAGTGTGCCCGAGCCCCGCCCTCAGGGTGCCTCGGCGCCGACCGGGTCGGCCGGTGCGGCGGTGGCGGCGTGGGCAGCGGCGAGCGCCTTCCCTGCGAGGTCGACCTCGCCCACCGCGGTGGCGACCACGGCCTCCGGAGACGGCGTGCCAAGAGCAGCGCTGCGCGAGGTCTGCGTGAGTGGGTGCATGCTGGCTGCGCGTTCAGCGAGCCCGGAACGCCTTGATCTTGGTCGCCATGCCGGCGACCTTGTCCATGATCCCCAGCGCGATCGCCGGCACGTTCATGCCGCGCGGCTGGAGCGGGTGCAGGATCGCGTCGGTGCCGCCGTCGACGAAGAGGGTCGTGCCGACGACCAGGCTCGAGGCGTCGGAGACCAGGAAGGCGATCGCCTGGGCGACCTCCTCCGGCTGCCCCGGGCGCCCCACCGCGGTGGGGTAGCTGTCGGCGAATACACCGAGCTGCGGGTCCGCGCGGAGCTGGTCGGTCATCGCCGTGGCGATCAGGCCGGGGGCGACGGCGTTGATCCGGATGCCGGCGCCGATCCACTCCTTCTTCACGCCCTCGCGGCGCATCCAGTACGCCAGCGCGGCCTTCGTCGCCGGGTAGACGTGCACCGCCTCGAGCGGCTTGGCGACCTTCGCTGCTGCCTCCTCGTCGTCGGCGAGGCAGGCCGAGGCGGCGTCGGCGCTCCACCCGGGCTGGCAGGTCACCGAGTTCGAGGAGATCACCACGACGGCGGCCGAGCCCAGGTCGGCGGCACCGCGGGCGAGGGCGGGCTGCAGCGCCTCCAGCAGCCGGACGGCGCCGAAGAAGTTGACCCGGATGACGAGCTCGGGGTCGACGCCGGTCAGGCCGGCCACGCCGGCGCACGGCACGAACCCGTGGATGCCGTCGGGCGCGAGCTCCTCGATGCGCGCGACCGCGGCGTCCCGGCCGGCGGCCGAGGCCAGGTCGGCGTCGATGTCGGAGCCGGCGCGGTCCACGCCGATCACCCGGTGTCCCTGCTCGATGAGCAGGTCGGCCGTGGCCCGGCCGATGCCGGAGGCGGCACCGGTCACGACGTAGGTCCTGGGGGTGGGGGTGTCGGTGGTCATCGATCTCCGTCCTGGAAGCGGATCAGGCCCGTCATGGTGGCGATGTACGCCGCACCGTCGGGGCCGAGGTAGATGGCGGCGTAGTGGTTGTTCCACTGCGAACCGGTGCCGGTGAGCTGGCTCCACGCAGTGTTGCCGGTGCGGATGTCGATGGCGGTGAGGTACCACGCGTCGAACGTCTCCGCACCCTCCGGCTTGGTGTAGGCGTAGACGAGCCCGTTGCCGACCGAGGCCTTCGGCACCGAGGTCGGGGCGATCTCCTTGCTGCGCCACGCGACCCGGCACTTCCCCCGCGGCCGGATGAGCACGCGCTCGAAGCCCGGGGTGGTGCTGCGTCCGATCGTGGAGGCCGGACCGGTGTAGCCGTAGTTGTTCTCGATCATCACCGACCGCCCGGCCGCGACCAGGCTGTTCTCCGTGGTGCTGGCGCCGGAGGGCAGGACCGGCACGCGGCAGTGCAGCCGGCGCTTGCGAGGCACGCCGGGACGTCGGTCGATGGCGAGGATCTGGGTGCGCGGGTCCGCGTTGTCGGCGATCACCAACCAGCGCTTGCCGATCAGCGTCGGCGTGGTGCCCGAGCCCTGCGAGAGCATCCCGGGCTTCTGCTCGCTGCCACGGTCGTAGCGCAGCCGCCAGGTGATCCGAGGCTTGCCGCGCCGCCCCGCGTCGAGGCGGTACGTCGCGTGGGTGCTCACCGCGTAGACCGCGCCGGTCTCGTCGGCCGACACCGAGTTGAAGATGCCCTCGACCGGGCCCTTCGGCCGCTTGAGGCGGACCGTGCGGACCTTGCCGGTCTTGCGGTCGAGCGTGCCGGCGTACCCGCCCTGGGTGAAGAACCAGTCGCGGCCCTTCCAGTCCGGGGTCACCGCCACCACGCAGTCGTCCTCGGGCAGCCCGGCGAGGACGTCCCAGGACCGGGTGCGCTTCAGGCCGGGGCCGGGGGTCTGGACGATCTCCCAGAGCTCGCCGGTGTTGGTGGTGACGAGCGCGCGGTCGCGGTGGTCGAGGTAGAAGTAGGTGCCGCCGCAGATGTCGGTGAACGGGTTGGCCCCGCTGCTCAGGTCGCGCCGCGAGGTCTCCAGCTGGGCCAGCGGCTCGAGCGTGTCGGGGTCGATGAGCATCATCACGAAGCCCTCGAGCCCGCCGCAGAGCGCCTGGATCCGGCCGCGCCGGTCGAAGGTCATCGTGGCGCACTCCCGGATGCCGTAGCTCGCGCTCGTCACCTGCAGGTCGCGCCCGAGCGGACCGGAGACCTGGTAGGCATCGGAGGAGTAGGCGTCGTTGTGCATGCTGCTGCGCCCGTTCTCCGCGAGCGTCGGTGCCTGGGCGATCCGGGGGTGCTTGATCGGCCGCTCGCGCGCGGGCGCGCCGAGGAACTGGGGCACCAGGAGGTCGGTGGGCAGGCTGACGATCGGCAGTCCGGCCACGGCGGGCACCGGCGGCAGGCCGACCCCGTCCGGTGGGGCGGGGTCGGTGTCGTCCGCCGCGACCGGAGCCACGGCGAGGGTGAGGGCGAGGGCGAGCGAGCTGGCGGTGAGAGCCGTGGCTGCGCGTCGGGGGAGGGAGAGGCGCATCACAGAACTGTAACGTGTTCTAGATCACCGGGGATGAGTCGTCCCGCTCTGCTGGACACCACCGTTTTCCTCAAGAATGCCGCAAGGATGCCGATGATCTCCTCATGCGTGACTCCCTCCACCTCAGCACGGTCGACACCCGCCGGCTCCTGCTCCTCTCCGTGCTGTTCCTCACCGCCGCGCTGCTCATGCTCGCGACGCCGGTGACTTTCAGCGCGTAGGCGGCGTCCCGAGCGTCCCGAGCGCGTCGTAGCGCGCGGCACGGGCCTCGACCAGCCCGACCCTCCCGCGACCCAGCAGCACGGCAAGCTCTGCCTGGAGCACCGCTCCGACCCGGGCACAGAACTCCTCGGGCTCGTCGGCGGCGTCGGGCCGCTCGGGCACGATCCGGTCCACGAACCCGATCCGCGCCAGGTCGGTGGCCCGCACGCCCTGTGTGCGCGCCATCTCGGCGGCCCGGTCGGGGGTGCGGTGCACGATCGCTGACGCGCCCTCGGGCGGGAGGGGGGAGACCCACCCGTGCTGGGCAGCGACCACCCTGTCGGCCGGCATCAGCGCGAGCGCACCGCCGCCGGTGCCCTCGCCCAGCAGCAGGCAGAGCGTCGGGGTGTCGAGCCGGACCAGGTCGGCCAGGCAGCGGGCGATCTCGCCGGCCAGGCCGCCCTCCTCCGCCTCGGCGGACAGCGCGGCGCCGGGGGTGTCGATGACCGTGACCAGCGGCAGTGCGAGCTCGGCGGCCAGCCGCATCCCGCGGCGTGCCTCGCGCAGCGCACCCGGACCCAGCGGGCGCGACGGGCTCTGACCACGACGGTCCTGCCCGAGGAAGACGCAGGGAGCCGCACCGAAGCGGGCGAGGGCGATGAGCAGACCGGGGTCGGTCTCGCCCTGGCCGGTGCCGTTGAGGGGGACGACGTCGGTGGCGGCGTACCTCAGCAACCGGCGTACGCCGGGGCGCTCCGGGCGCCGGGAGACCTGGATCGCCTCCCAGGCGTCGACCTCCAGCGCGTCGAGCTCGGCCGGGGTCGACGGGTCGTCCGTCCCGGGGGCGGCCTCCCGCGCGACGGCCGCGCGGTCGGGGAGGAGCACGGTCAGGGCCCGGTCGAGGATCTCCGGCACGTCCTCGGGCGGGAGGACCGCGTCGACGATGCCGTGGGCGTAGAGGTTCTCCGAGCTCTGCACGCCCTCGGGGAACGGCTGCCCGTAGAGGGCCTCGTAGACCCGCGGGCCGAGGAACCCGACGAGCGCGCCCGGCTCGGCGACGGTCACGTGCCCGAGGGACCCCCACGAGGCCATGACGCCGCCGGTCGTGGGGTGCCGCAGGTAGACCAGGTACGGCAGGCCGGCCTCCTTGTGGGCCGCGACAGCGGCCGAGATGCGGACCATCTGCACGAACGCCGGGGTGCCCTCCTGCATCCGGGTGCCGCCGCTGGTCGGGGCCGCCAGCAGGGGCAGGCCCTCGCGGGTCGCCCGCGTGATCGCGGCGACCAGCCGGTCGGAGGCGTCGCGGCCGATCGAGCCGGCGAGGAAGCCGAACTCCGAGACCAGGACGGCGACGCGGCGGCCGCGCATCCGCCCCTCGCCGGTGATGACCGACTCGTCGACACCGCTGCGCTCCTCGGCCGCGGCCAGCACGGCGGCGTACTCCTCGCCGATGTCGCGGCGCGCGGGTGGGGTGTCCCAGGAGACCCAGGACTCCTCGTCGAGCACGAGGTCGACGAGGGCGTGGGCGCCCAGGCGGGCGGGAAGGTCAGCCACGGGTGCTCCTCCGGGTCGTTCGGGCGTCGGTGCCGGTCACGGGTAGGTGACCCCGGTGGCCTCCTCGGAGAGCTGCCAGAGCCGGTCGGCGGCCCAGGCGTCGCGTGCCAGCCGGGAGCCGCCGACGACGTGCGGCAGCCCGCGCATCTCGAGCGGACCGGACGGACCGACGTACGCGCCCCCGGGGAGGTCGGCGGTCGCGGCCATCACCGTGGCGGCGGCGCCCTCCTCGGGGCTCTGGCCGAGCAGGCCGAAGGCGCCGACGAGGATGGAGCCGATGCCGCCGCCGCTGCCGTGCCGCGAGCCCGACATCAGGCCGGTGGCGGTCCACCCCGGGTGGGCGGCGGTCGCCCGGAGCGGGAGGCCGGCCTCCCGGGCACGGCGGTCGAGCTCGGCGGTGAAGAGCAGGTTCGCCAGCTTCGAGGCGCTGTAGACCCGCCACGGGCGGTGCCGCACGACCGGCACCCGAGGGTCCTCCAGCGGCGCCTCACGGGCGAGTCGGTGCGCCTGCGAGGCGATCGTGACCACCCGGGCGTCGCCGGAGGAGACGAGGGCCGGCAGCAGCAGCCCGGTGAGCGCGAACGGCCCGAAGTGGTTGGTGCCCATCTGCACGTCGAACCCGTCGACGGTCCGCTCCGGTCCGAGCGCCATCACCCCGGCGTTGTTCACCAGCACGTCGAGCGGGCCGAGGCCGGAGACCTCGGCCGCGGCGTGCCGCACCGAGCTGAGGTCGGCGAGGTCGACGACGATCGCGCGCAGCTCCCGGTCGCCCAGTGCGGGACCGAGGTCGCGGCGCATCTGCTGGCGGACCTGCGCGAGCTTGTCGCGGTTGCGCCCGGCGAGCAGCACCTCGGCGCCCGCCCGGGCGAAGAGCTCCGCGGTCGCGGTGCCCAGCCCGCTGGTGACGCCGGTGACGAGGACGCGCCTGCCGGTGAGGTCCGGGGCCGCGGCGCCGATCGCCGGGGTCTCGGGCGTCATGGTGTGACGGCCAGGTGGTCGAGGACCCGGGCGGCGAGGTCGGGGTCGCCCTCGACGGTGACGTCCACGTCCTCGTGGCTGCGGCGTCCTCCGGCGAGGACGAGGAACGCCTCGGTGTCCATCGTCAGGGTGACCGTCGGGTCCGCGGGCACCTCGACGGGGCGGGCCCGGCCGTCGTCCCCGACGGCGAAGGCGAGGTCGGCGGGGGTGGGGCCGGTGACGACCAGCCGCAGGGTCTGGCCGGCCGCCGCCTGCGCCTTCTTGCCCCACACGAACGCCATCCCGGGCGTTAGTCGGGTGACGCAGTGGGCCACGCCGGCGCTGTCGAGGTTGCCGGGGCGGCCGACCGCCCGGCGTACGTCCTGCTCGTGCATCGCCACGTCCAGCGGGCGGTTGCCGAGCAGCGTCTCCCAGTCCCACCCGATGCCGCCGGGGGTGCGCGGGGGCACGCCGGCGCCGTCAGCCGGGGCGAGGTCGGCGAACTCCGCGGCGCGCGCGTCTGCCGCGGCGCTGAGCTCGTCGATGATCTCCGCGGGCTCCCGGTCACGGCGCGCGATGACGCCGGCCTCGGTGTAGGCGGCCATCAGGCTGCGCACGTGGGGGAGGTCCTCGGGCACCTCCACCTGATCCTGCGGCATCCCCGCGAGCTCGGCCTCCAAGTGGGCCAGGTGCGCGGCGACCGCCCGCACGTCCCAGCCGGCGAGGTCGGTCGGTCGGGACCAGTCCGCGGGCTCGAGGTCGCGGAGCAGCGCGAGGACGTCGTCGACCGCGGAGCGCCACGTGCTGACGTACCCCGCGAGGCGGGCGGCATCGGATCCGTTCATGGGCGGCACCTTAGTTGTAGGAGGATCGCCCCCATGAGCACCCGACCCCGCGTCCGTGCTCCCGAGCTGGTCGGCCGGGGCTGGTTGGGCACCGGGGGCGAGACCCTCGGCCTCGCCGACTTCCGCGGACGCTTCCTCCTGCTCGACTTCTGGACCTTCTGCTGTGTGAACTGTCTGCACGTCCTCGACGAGCTGCGGCCGCTGGAGGATCGGTGGGCCGACGAGCTGGTCGTGGTGGGCGTGCACTCGCCGAAGTTCGTCCACGAGGCTGATCCTGCGGCGCTCGCGGCGGCCGTCGAGCGCTACGAGGTCACCCACCCCGTCCTCGACGACCCGGACCTGCAGACGTGGCAGGCCTACACCGCGCGGGCCTGGCCGACGCTGGTGCTCGTCGACCCCGAGGGCTACGTCGTCGCGCAGTACGCCGGGGAGGGCCACGTGCACGCGATCGACGCGCTGCTGGCCGACCTCGTCCCACGCCACCACGCCCGCGGCACGCTGGACACCTCCGACGCGCGCTGGCCCACGCCGATCACGGAGGCTCCGCACGGCGCCCTCCGCTTCCCCGCCAAGGCCGTCGCGCTGCCCGGCGGCACCTTCCTCGTCGCCGACGCCGGTCGGCACCGGCTGACCGAGCTCGCGGCGGACGCGGAGACAGTCGTACGCCGGATCGGCGGCCCTGCGCGCGGCCTGGCCGACGGCGGTCCCGACGACACCCGGTTCAGCGAGCCGAACGGACTCTGCCTGCTGCCCGACGACGTCGCCGCCGAGGTCGGGTACGACGTGGTGGTCGCCGACACCGTCAACCACGCGCTGCGCGGGGTGCGCCTGGCCGACGGGTCCGTCTCCACGCTCGCCGGCGACGGCACCCAATGGATGCCCGGGGACGACAGCACCCATCTCTCGAGCCCGTGGGACGTCGCCTGGTGGCGCGACCGGGTCTGGGTGGCGATGGCCGGCGTGCACCAGCTGTGGGCGTTCGACCCGCGCACCGGCACCGTCGAAGCCGCCGCTGGTACGACGAACGAGGGCCTCGTCGACGGCCCGGCCGACCAGGCGTGGTTCGCTCAGACCTCTGGACTGGCGGCTGACGGTGACCGGCTCTGGCTCGCCGACAGCGAGGTCTCGGCGCTGCGCTGGCTGGACGCCGAGGGGACGGTCGGGACCGCCGTCGGTCGCGGTCTCTTCGACTTCGGCTTCCGCGACGGACCCGCCGCCGAGGCGCTGCTGCAGCACCCGCTCGGCGTCACGGTCCTGCCCGACGGGTCCGTGGCGATCTGCGACACCTACAACGGAGCCGTGCGCCGCTACGACCCCGCGACCGGCGAGGTGAGCACCCTGGCCCGCGACCTGGCCGAGCCCAGCGGCGCGGTCGTGGCCAGGGACCTGCTGCTCGTCGTCGAGTCGACCGGGCACCGGCTGACCGGCGTACCGCTGGGAGCCGCGGGCACCGCGGTCGACGGCTTCGCGCACACGACCCAGCGACCGGTGACCGAGCTCGCCCCGGGGTCCGTCGTCCTCGAGGTCGCCTTCACCCCGCCACCGGGCCAGAAGGTCGACGACCGCTTCGGGCCGGCCACCCAGCTCGTCGTCTCCGCGACGCCGCCCGCGCTGCTGCGCGCCGGCGAGGGCCGCGACACCGCGCTCGTGCGCACCCTCGAGCTCGATCCGGCGGTCGGCGACGGCGTCCTCCACGTCGCGGCCCGGGCGGCGTCCTGCGACGCCGATCCCGCCGTCGAGGGAGCCGCCTGCCACGTGCACCAGCAGGACTGGGGCATCCCCGTCCGCCTCGTCCCGGGAGCACCGACCCGCCTGGACCTCCCGCTCGGGGGATGACCGACGTGGTCAGGAGCATCCGTTCACGCCGGTAGGATGGGCGCCAGCCGAGGGCCCGCGACACCTGTCGCGACGGCCCTCTTCAGTCGCCCGGTGTGGTGCGCGAGCCGTGCTCGCGCAAGACCAGTGATCGGGTGCCTCGTGACCCGTTGGCTCACCGGACCGCGTCGTGGTCCCGGCCGGTTCACACCCACCGCGCTAGCCGGAAGACCTTCTCTTGACCACTGCTGTTGCTGTCCCGTCCTTCACCGACCTCGTCGAGCCGGCCCTTGTGGCCGCCCTCGCCCAGGCCGGCATCACCCACCCGACGGCCGTCCAGGCGGCCGTGCTGCCCGACGCGCTCGCCGGCCACGACGTGCTCGGCCGCGCCCAGACCGGCTCGGGCAAGACCCTCGCGTTCGGGCTGCCGGTCCTCGCCCGTCTGTCGGGGTCCAAGAGCCAGCCCCACCGTCCGCGGGCCCTCATCATCGTGCCGACCCGTGAGCTGGCGACCCAGGTACGCCGCGCGCTCGAGCCGCTGGCCAAGGCCACCCGGCTCTGGCTCTGCACGGTCTACGGCGGATCGCCGTACGACCGCCAGATCAAGGCACTGCGCAACGGCGCCGACATCGTCGTCGCCACCCCCGGCCGGCTCGAGGACCTCATCGAGAAGGGCCACTGCGACCTCTCGCAGGTCCAGGTCACCGTCCTCGACGAGGCCGACCACCTGTGCGACCTCGGCTTCTACCCGGCGGTCGACGCCCTTGTCGCCCGGACGCCCGCCGGCAGCCAGCGGATGCTGCTCTCCGCCACCCTCGACGGTGACGTCGACCGGCTCGTGCGCCGGCACCTGGTCAACCCCCGCGTGCACCAGCTCGACCCCAACGCCGGCGCGGTGAGCACCATGGACCACCACGTCATGGTGGTCGGCGGGTTCCGCGACAAGATCGCGGCCGCGACCGCGCTCGTCGAGGCCAACCCGCGCTCCATCGTCTTCACCCGCACCCGGGAGGCCGCGACCGACCTGGCGGAGAACCTCACCGCTGCCGGGGTCTCGGCGGTCGACCTGCACGGAAACCTCTCGCAGCGGGTGCGTGAGCGGAACCTCCGCCAGTTCAGCTCCGGCAAGGCCCAGGTCGTCGTCGCCACCGACGTCGCCGCCCGCGGCATCCACGTCGACGGGGTCGGCATGGTCGTCCACTTCGACGCGCCCACGGATGCGAAGGCCTACCTGCACCGCTCCGGGCGGACCGCTCGCGCGGGGGAGTCGGGTGCCGTCGTGACGATCACGACGCCCAAGTACCGCGACGAGGTGGCCCGCATGCAGCAGCGAGCCGGTGTCTCCGTGCTCCACCACGACCTCCGTACGGCGCCGCGTCCGATGACCCTCGAGGCGCTCGCCGGGTCCGGTGAGCCCGCTCCCAAGAGCAGCGCACCGCGGAGCACCGCACCCCGGGGGGTTACGGGGCGCCGCGGGGCTCCTCGTGGTCGAGCACCTTACTCAGCTCGTCGGTGATCAGCAGGTCCCGGCGGACCTGACCGGCGCGGAACGCGGCCCGGGCGATCATGTGCGAGCTCACCGGTGAGGTGACCGCCTGGGCTGCCCCGATCAGGACGATCAGCCCGAGGACCGACGGCTCGCGCAGCCGCAGCGCCAGCCCGACCAGCGAGAGCAGCAGGCCGACGACCTGGGGCTTGGTGGCGGCGTGCATCCGGGTCAGCAGGTCGGGGAAGCGGGACATGCCCAGGGCTGCGATGAGCGCGAACGCGCAGGCGCCGAGGAAGCAGACGGCGGCGAGCAGGTCTGCGACGGTCTCCCAGCTCATAACGGGGCCTCCTCGTCGTCGACGTCGCGGGGGTTGATGAACCGCGCGATGCTCACCGATCCCACGAAGCCGAGCAGGGTGAGCACCAGCAGCACGGGGATCGTGTCGGTGTGCCGGTTCACCGCGGCCTCCAGGGCGAGCCCGATGATCGTGATCGAGACCAGCACGTCGAAGGACACCGCACGATCCAGCACCGTGGGACCGACCGTCATCCGCACGACCAGGGACACGATGGCGACGGACAGGAGAACCAGGCAGATCGTCACGACCACGGGGCTCATCGGGTCTCCTCCGGCCTGCGGTGTGGACGGTCCGCGCCGAGCGCCCGCACGACCCGGCGCTCGACGGCCAGCACGTGGTCGCGGGCGTCCTCGACCCCCGCGTCGTCGACGACGTCGAGCACGTGGACGAACAGCGTGTGGGTGGAGCGGCGGGCCTCGACCACGACGCTTCCCGGCACCAGTGAGGTCACCAACGCCACGAACGTGAGCACCAGGTCGGAGTCGCTGTCGAGGTCGACCTCGAGGACCGCGCTGCGGGGCGGCCGCCACCACCGCAGCACCTGCCAGGAGACCTCGAGGCTGGCGCGGAGCATGTCGGCGGTGAACCTGGCGAAGAAGACCAGCACCGAGAGCGGGCGGATCCTGCCCGGCAGGACCAGCGGCGGGAGCGGGAAGGCCAGCTGCACCAGGAGACCGAGGGCCACTCCGCTGAGCAGGTTCGCGACCGAGAAGTCGCGCCACAGCAGGCACCACGCCACGCCCATCCAGGCGACGGTCCAGGCCTGGACGGCGCCCTTGCGCCGCGGGCGCTGGGTGCCGTCGCGCATGGTGCGCATCTCGGGGCTCACCGGGTGCGCTCCGTGAGGACCGCGTCGACGTAAACGGTGCGGTCGAGGAGGTTTGCCGCGGCACGGTCGGTGTAGCCGAACAGCGGCCCTGCGACGACGGTGATCGCCACGCTGACGGCGACCAGGGCGGCGGTGGCACCGGTCATCGACAGCGGCAGGTGTCGGTCGAGCAGCCGCTTCTCGAGGAGCTCGTGTAGGTCGGGGTCATCCTCCTCGACGGCGACGGTGGCCCGCGCCTGCTGGATCGTGAGGTCGTCGATCCGCTGCGACCCGCCGTGCACGTAGTTGCGCCGGTGCACCAGCCGGGGCTCGCCGTGGCGGACGGTCTCCTCATCCTGCGCGGCGATGGCGTGAGCCATCTCGTGCGCCTGCTCCGGGGTCCGCCAGAAGGCGAGGTTCCAGGTCTTGGCGACGGCGTACAACGTCAGCAGGCTCGTCAGGGTGCCGGCTGCCACGACCGCCAGGGCCAACGGTGTCCCGACCTCGATGCCGGCCGAGAGCAACCCGACCTTGCCGAGGAAGCCTGACAGCGGGGGGATCCCGGCCAGGTTCATCGCTGGGATGAAGAACATGACCGCCAGCAGGGGGGCGAGGCGGGCAACACCCCCGAGCTTGAGCAGCGAGGTCGACCCCGCCCGCCGTTCCACGAGCCCGAGGACGAGGAAGAGTGCTGTCTGGATGGTGATGTGGTGGGCGACGTAGAAGATGGCGCCCGAGAACCCGGCCGTGGTCGCCAGCGCGATCCCGAAGACCATGAACCCGATGTGGCTGACGAGCGTGAAGGACAGCATGCGCTTGATGTCGGACTGCGCGATCGCGCCGAGGATGCCGATGAGCATCGTCAGCAGGGCAGCCCACAGGAGCAGGGTCGTGAGCGGCTGGTCGGGGAACAGCAGGGTCTGGGTGCGCAGCATCGCGTAGACGCCGACCTTGGTCAGCAGCCCGGCGAACACCGCGGTGACGGGGGCAGGAGCCGTGGGGTAGCTGTCGGGCAACCAGAACGACAGCGGGAACACCGCCGCCTTGATGGCGAAGGTGGTCAGCAGCAGCAGCTGGATAATCAGTGCGACCCCCTCCGGCAGCACCGTCAGGCGCTCGGAGAGCTGGGCCAGGTTGACCGTGCCGGTGGCGGCGTAGACCACCGCGATCGAGATGAGGAAGAGGAACGAGCTCAGCACGTTGACGACCACGTAGATGGTGCCGGCCCGGATCCGACCCTCTGTGCCGCCGAGGGTGAGCAGCACGTAGGACGCGAAGAGCAGCATCTCGAAGCTGACGAAGAGGTTGAACAGGTCCCCGGCGAGGAACGCGTTGGCGACGCCGGCCACCAGCACGAGGTACGTCGGGTGGTAGATCGACACCGGGGTCTCCTCGGCGTCGTCCCCGGTCATGCCCTGACCGATGGAGTAGACGAGAACGGCGAGCGCCACCACGGCAGACACCAGAAGCATGAGCACCGAGAGCCGGTCGGCGACCAGCGAGATCCCGAGCGGCGGGTCCCAGGCGCCGATCCACACCACCAGGGGAGCGCCCTTGTCGGTCTCGTAGGCGAGTACCCCGGCGATCGCGACGACCATCACCAGGACGACGACCGTCACCGCCCGCTGGGCATGCGGACGATGGGTGAGCATCAGGGCGAGCCCGGCACCAAGCAGGGGGAGCAGGACGGGGAGCGGGACGAGGAGGTTCATCGGGTCTCCCGCTCTCGGCCGAGCTCTTCGGGGATCTCGTCGTCCTCGTCATCGGGCGAGCGGGACTCGCCCAGGTCGAAGCCCTCGGAGGCCTCGTCGGCGGCGGCGAGCCGCCGGATCGAGGCGTCCTCGACGTCGTCCTGGACGTCGTCGGCGCCGGTCAGCTGCCAGCTGCGGTAGGCCATGGCGAGGATGAAGGACACCGTGCCAAGGGTGATCACGATGGCGGTGAGCACGAAGGCCTGCGGGAGCGGGTCGCTGATGGTGGCGGCGTCGTACCGGCTCAGCAGGGGTGGGTCGCCCGCGGGCCCGCTGGCCACCAGGAACCCGAGGTTGATGCCGTTGCTCAGCATCACCAGACCGATGAGGACGCGGGTCAGCGAGCGCTCGAGCAGCATGTAGGTGCCGACGCCGACCATCGTCGCGGCGGTGAGGAGCAGGGTGAGGTCGACGGTCACGTGATCGCCCCCGGGATGGAGCGGGTCTCGGTCAGCTCGCGCTCCTCGCGCCGGATGTGGCGGTCGATCCCCGCACCCAGGCTGCGCAGCAGGTCGAGCATCAGGCCGAAGACGATGAGGAACACTCCGATGTCGAAGAACAGGGCGGTGACGAGCTTGATGTCACCGAGGACGGGCACCGCGAGGTCGATCACCGCGGACTGGAGCACGGCGCCGCCGAACGCCATCGGTGCGAGCGCCGACGCGGCCGCGACGAAGAGTCCGATCCCGAGGACCACGCCGGCGTCCACCGGTGCCGCCTCGTCGAGCTCGTAGCGGCCGCCGGCGAGGTAGCGCACCATCAGCGCCAGCCCGGCGACCATGCCGGCGGCGAACCCGCCCCCGGGGTTGTTGTGGCCCGCGAAGAGCAGGTAGAGGCTGACCAGCATCACGGTGTGGAAGATCAGCCGGGTGACCACCTCGAAGATGATCGAGCGGCGGTCCGGAGCGAGCGTGCGGGGGCCCGGGAGCCACACGCGGCGGCCCGCCGACGTGGGGACCTTCTGCACGTTCTCCGGGTAGGGGATCTCGTGCACCCGGCGGATGCCCGCGGACCGGGTGTCAATGAAGAGCAGCGAGGCGACACCGGTCGCCGCTACGACCAGCACAGCGACCTCGCCGAACGTGTCCCAGGCGCGGATGTCGACGAGGGTGACGTTGACGATGTTCTTGCCGCCACCAAAGCCGACCGCGGCCTCGGGGAACCCGATGGAGACGGGATCGGCGACCCGGGCGCCCGCGGCGACGAGCAGGAAGCCCGCGAAGCTGGCGGCGACGAGGACGGCGATCCCCATCCGCCAGTAGCGGCTGCGGGCCAGCGGGCGGTCGGTGAAGTGCTCGGGGAGGCGGCGCAGCACGAGCACGAAGATCACGATCGTGACGGTCTCGACGAGGACCTGGGTGACTGCGAGGTCCGGGGCGCCATGGAGCATGAAGAGCCCGGCGGTGACGTATCCCGTGACGCCGAGCAGGATGATCGCGCGCAGGCGGCGCCGCGACCGCGCGGTGAGGACGGCGGCGACGACGGTGACGACCGCCAGCACGAGCTGGAACGGGGTGTCCCACCACACGAGGGTTCCCGACCACGAGGTTCGGGCGACGAGTGCCGAGCCGGGCAGGACCACGACCACCATGAGGATGACGGCCAGGTAGATGCCGACCGAGCCTCGCTGGGTGAAGCCGGTGACCTCGACGGCCAGCCGGTCCAGCGCGCGCACGCTGGCCTGGTAGCCCCGCTCCGCGCTCGCCGTCGGCGACACGCTGGCCTGGAACGACGCGAAGCCCTCCCGGAACCGGAAGAGCAGCAGGCCCACGACGACCGACACCGCGGAGAGCGCCAGTGCGGGCTCCAGCCCGTGCCAGAGCGCCAGGTAGCTGTCGTGGGCGCCGAGCGGGAACTGCGTGGAGTACGGCTCGAGCGCGGCGGTCATCGGGGTGCCCAGGAAGGCCAGCACGAAGCCGAGCCCGGCGAGCAGCACCGGGGCGCCGGCGAGGCCGGCACCGAAGGGCCGCACCTCGGTGGGCTCGACGTCCGGCTTGTCGGCGAACGCCCCCCACAGGAAGCGCGCGGTGTAGGCGACGGTCAGCGCCGACCCGGCCACCACGCCGACCAGCAGGAGCCAACCCGCGAACACCGGCAGCCCGGTGCCGTCACCACCCTGGGCGACGTCGAGCATCGCGGCGTACGCGCTCTCCTTGCCGACGAAGCCGAGGACAGGAGGCAGCCCGGCCATCGACAGCCCGGCCAGGAGCGCGGCGACCGCGGTGACCGGCATCGACCGGCGCAGCCCCGAGAGCTTGCGCAGGTCGCGCGTCCCGGTCTGGTGGTCGACGACCCCGACGACGAGGAAGAGGGACGCCTTGAAGAGCGCGTGGGCGAGCACCATCGCCAGGCCGGCCAGAGCCGCCGACCTGGTGCCGATGCCGACGAGCGTGAGCAGGAACCCGAGCTGGGAGACGGTGCCGTAGGCCAGCAGCAGCTTGAGGTCGTACTGCCGCAGGGCCCGCCACCCACCGAGCAGCATGGTGAGCACCCCGAGCGGGAGGGTGATCTCCCGCCACCCGGGGATGCCGGCGAGGGCGGGTGCGAGCAGCGCGACCAGGAAGACCCCGGCCTTCACCATCGCCGCCGCGTGCAGGTACGCCGACACCGGCGTCGGCGCCGCCATCGCGCCCGGCAGCCAGAAGTGGAAGGGCACGAGCGCAGACTTCGTGACCGCGCCCAGGAGCAGCAGCACCACCGCGACGCTGACGGTGGTCGTCGCGCTCGGCGGCTCGGCGAGGAGCGTGAGCACGGAGTAGGTCCCGGTCTCGGCCCGCAGCAGCAGGATGCCGACCAGCATGGCCAGTCCGCCGAAGGTGGTCACGATGAGCGCCTGCATCCCGGCGCTGCGCGCCGACCGCTTGGTCGGGTCGTGGCCGATGAGCAGGTAGGAGAAGACCGTGGTCAGCTCCCAGAAGACGTAGAGCACCAGGAGGTTGTCAGCCCAGACCAGGCCGAGCATCGCCCCGGCGAAGGCGGTGAGGGTGCCCGACAGGGCGCCGAGGCCCGGCTCGTCGTCGCCGAAGTACCACGCGCAGTAGATGAGCACGAGCGCACCGATTCCGGCCACCACGAGGGTGAGCGCCCACTGGAGGGTGCCCAGGGTGAAGGTCAGGTCGATCCCGAGCGCCGGGACCCACGACATCCGCTCGATGCGGGTGCCCTCGATCGCCTCGCGTGCGTGGACGAGCGCCCAGACGAAGGCCGCCGCCGGGGCCACCGCGAGGGCGAGGAAGGCGCGCGCGCCCCAGGCACGTACGAAGGCCGGCGCGAGAGCGCCGGCCAGGAGGTGCGCGAGCACGAGGGCGAGCAGGGTGGCCTCCGGGGTGCGTGGTGCCGGATGGTCAGGGCGATCCTATCGGCACGCACGAGCCCCACCGACCACGCCGAGGCGCGGTGCGATGGGGCTCGGGACGTCAGGGGTGGTGGGCGCTCAGACCCCGTCGGTGCGGCGGGTGTCGCCGGTGTGCCGCTCCTCCACCACGTGCTTGGTGCGGGCGCGCTGCTGGTTCATGATCAGGCCGATCACGACAGCGGCGACACCAGCGATCATCAGGATGATGCCGAGCGCTGCGTCGTCCATGCCGACCAGGTTGATCTCGAGCGCGAAGTAGACGATCGCGCCCAGGACGAACAGGACGACTCCGATACCGATACCCATGGGGGCCTCCTCAAGTGTGGTCCGCCCTCGTAGGCGCGACCGGTGACAGGGTCGCGCAAGTCCTACCCGTTCGCTCCACAAACGAACCACGGCCCCCGTCCGACGTGTGTCGGGCGGGGGCCGCGGGGTGTGTTGGTCCTGCTCAGAAGGCCTCTTCGGCCAGGTTCATCAGGTCGAGGTCGACGCCCTCGGCGATGACCCGCTCGGAGGCGACCTTCGGCAGCACGTTGCGTGCGAAGAACTGCGCCGCGGCCACCTTGCCCTCGTAGAAGGCCTGGTCCTTGGCGGAGACCTCGCCGCTGAGCTTGTCCAGCGCCACCTCAGCCTGGCGCAGCAGCAGCCAGGAGCAGACGAGGTCGCCGAGCACCATCAGCAGGCGGCTGGTGTTGAGGCCGACCTTGTAGATGTTGCGCAGGTCGCCGCCCTCGCTCGACTCGTCGGCCGACATCAGCGTGTTGATCATCACGCCGACGATCGCCTGGCCGTCCTCGAGTGCCGTGGCGAGCAGCTCGCGCTCGGCCTTGAGCCGGCCGTTGCCGGCCTCGGACTTCGCGAAGCCCTCGATCTCGTCGGCGAGGACGGTCAACGCCTTGGCCTGGTCCTTCACGATCTTGCGGAAGAAGAGGTCCTGGCCCTGGATCGCGGTCGTGCCCTCGTAGAGGGTGTCGATCTTCGCGTCGCGGACGTACTGCTCGATCGGGTACTCCTGCAGGAAGCCGGAGCCGCCGAAGGTCTGCAGGGACTCGGTGCCCAGCAGGACCCACGAGCGCTCGGAGCCGTAGCCCTTGACGATGGGGAGCAGCAGGTCGTTGATGCGCTCGGCCTGCTCGTCGCGCTCGCCGTTGTGCTCGGCGATCATGACCTTGTCCTGCCAGGTCGCGGTGTAGAGGACCAGTGCGCGCATCGCCTCGGCGTACGACTTCTGCGTCATGAGCGAGCGACGCACGTCGGGGTGGTGGGTGATGGTGACGCGCGGGGCGGTCTTGTTCGAGGCCTGGGTCAGGTCGGCGCCCTGGACGCGCTCCTTGGCGTACTCGAGCGCGTTGAGGTAGCCGGTCGACAGCGTCGCGATGGCCTTGGTGCCGACCATCATCCGGGCGTTCTCGATGACGTCGAACATCTGGGCGATGCCGTCGTGGACCTCGCCGAGCAGCCAGCCCTTCGCGGGCTCGCCGCCGCCGACCTGCGGGTCGCCGAAGGTGACCTCGCAGGTGTTGGAGACCTTGATGCCCATCTTGTGCTCGACGTTGGTGACGTAGACGCCGTTGCGCTCACCGGTGAGCTCACCGGTCTCGTGGTCGAAGTGGTGCTCGGGCATCCAGAACAGCGAGAGGCCCTTGGTGCCGGGCCCACCGACGCCCTCGACGCCCTGGGGGCGGGCGAGCACCAGGTGCATGATGTTCTCGCTCATGTCGTGGGTCGCGGAGGTGATGAACCGCTTGACCCCCGTGATGTTCCACGAGCCGTCCTCGTTCGCGGTGGCCTTCGCGCGGCCGGCGCCGACGTCGGAGCCCGCGTCGGGCTCGGTGAGCACCATGGTGCAGCCCCACTGGCGCTCGACCATGAGTTCGGCGACCCGCTGGTCGCGCTCGTTGCCGTTGGCGTAGACGACGCCCGCGAACGGTGCGCCGGCGGCGTACATCCAGATGGGGGCGTTGGTGCCGAGCACCATCTCGCCGATGGCCCAGTTCAGGCTCGAGGGGGCGGGGGTGCCGCCGAGCTCCTCGCGGATCTGGAGGCGCCAGAACTCGGCGTCCATCCAAGCCTGGTAGCTCTTCTTGAACGACTCGGGCACCGGCGCGGAGTGCGTCTCGGGATCGAACACCGGCGGGTTGCGGTCGCTGTCCTCGTAGGACGCCGCGAGGTCCTCGCGGGCAAGTCGGTCGACCTCGGCGAGCACCTCACGGGCGGTGTCGACGTCGACGTCCGCGAAGGGCCCCTGGCCCAGGATCTCGCCACGCCCGAGCACCTCGAAGAGGTTGAACTCGATGTCGCGGATGTTGCTCTTGTAGTGACTCAACGTCCCCACCCTTTGCTGCTTACTGGTCAGTAACTTCATTATGCGCCGGGTGCTAGCCACGTGCAAGCGGTGTGTGACGCGGCTCATCCGGACCAGAGGTCAGGAGCGACGGGCCCGCGCGCCGGCAGGGGTGGCGGCCGCGCCCAGTCGCTCGTTCTCCCGCCGCAGCCGCGCCACCTCGACGAGCGCCTCGGCGAGCCGGTCGGCGGCCACCTCGAGCTGGACCTTCGCGGGCACCTCGTCGGGGTGCGGGGCAGCCGGCATCTCCGTCGCGCTGCGCAGGTCGGCCAGGTCCCCGTGGACCGGGTGTCCGCGCTCGGTGAGGTGCGTGGCCCACCGCTCGGCGACCCCGTCGAGCAGGGCGCCGAGGGGCGCCGTACGCGGGTCGGGGCCGAGGTCGGGCAGGCCGAGGATGCCGACGTCGCCGAAGAGTGGCGCGACGACCCCGTGGTACGCCGGGTGGGCCAGGCGTCCGTCGAGGGCGCGGTTCACCCGGCGCAGGACCGCGACCTGGGCGGCGCGTTCCCGAGCGTCCTGCTCGCCCGGCGCCTCGCCATCGTCGGTGGGGCGGCGGGGCGGCTCCCGCAGGTCGAGGGCAGGCAGGTCCGCCCCCAGCAGCCGGCCGAAGCGGTGCCAGGCCGTGCCGCCCGGGGCCTGGCCGGGGACGCCAGACGGCGTGGTCACCACGTGCACGCGGGAAGGGTCGAGCGTTCCGGCCCAGGTCCGCAGCACTGCCTCGAGGTCGTACGCCGCCCAGAACGCCCGGGCCTGGTCGTGGGTGCGGTCCTCGTCGAGCAGTCGGCGGCAGAACTTCGTGAAGGACGTGCCGCGACCCCCGTGCACGGCAGCGCTCCACGCGTAGGTCAGTGCCGTGCCGGGGTCGGCCGGGGTGACGACGAGGTGCACCTCGAACCAGGCGAGCGCGTCGAGGGTGAGGGCAACGACCTCGGAGGGTGCCGCCGCGAGGCCGGGGACGCTGAGGACCACGTCTCGCTTGGACCGCCACGCGTGCCGGACCGTCCGCGCCCAGGTGCCCTCGACGTCCTTGCGTCGCAGCCCGTGGTCCTTGTGCGTGCGGAGGAGGTCCGCCTCCACGGTCAGGGCCTCGTACGCCGAGGTCGCCGGGACGTGGAAGCCGGCGGCCGCGAGCGCGAACCGGTGGTGCAGGACCCCGTCGTGGATGGCGTCGGACGCCGGACCCGGTGGGCCGATGTGCAGGTGGACGGTGCGCTTCGCCATGGGCGCACGGTGGCTGTCCTCGCCGACCGGGTCGTGAACGGGACGCGACGGGCCGCGGGGCCGGGAATGAACGCTGACCCCTGCCAAACAGGAACGTGTTCCACTACGCTCCGGGCATGATCACCCTGGACGGCGTCGACGCCGACGCGATCACCTGGAACGCCCCTGCTGGGGACCACCCCGCCCGTCGCGCGTCCCAACGCTCCTACGCCGCGGTCTCCGCGGGGGACCTGGACCGGTGGCTGACCGTCTACGCCGAGGACGCCGTCCTCGAGGACCCGGTCGGACCGTCGATGTTCGACCCCGAGGGCAAGGGACACCGTGGCCACGACGGCATCCGCGCCTTCTGGGAGCTGGCGATCGCGCCGATCGAGACGTTCGCGTTCGTCATCCACGACTCGCACGCGAACGGCAGCACCTGCGCCAACGTCGGCACGATCACCACCCGCTTCGCCGACGGCACCGTCGTCGACACCGACCTGGTGATGGTCTACACCGTCGATGACGACGGCCGGGTGGCGTCGATGCGCGCGTTCTGGGAGCCCGAGCGGGCGATGGCCACGGCACGGAAGGAGTCCTGACATGGCAGCGAGCGACGAGCAGGTGCGCGCGGGGATCGAGGCGTACGTGCGTCTGGTCGGCGAGGGCACGGCCGAGGAGGTCGTGGCGCTCTTCGCCGACGGCGCGACCGTCGAGGATCCCGTCGGGGCGGACGCGCTCAGCACCCGTGAGCAGTTGCAGGAGTTCTACGGCGGCGTCTGCTCGATGGACCGACGCACCTCGATGGTCGAGGCCAAGGTGGTCGCCGGTCAGGCGGCCTTCCTCTTCGAGCTCGTCACCACCGTCGGCGACGCGACCTACACCGTGCGTCCGATCGACGTGATGACCTTCGACGACGACGGCAGGATCACCTCGATGCGGGCCTTCTGGGGCACCGACGACATGGTCGCCGGCTGAGCTTCAGTCCCGGAGCACGACCGGCTCGCCGGCGTACGCCTCGAACGCGGCCCGCGCCTCGTCGCTGAACGGCCACGAGCGCTCGGCGCCGTGGTCGAAGAGGACGACGGTGGTGCGAGCCACCAGCGCCGGTGGGCGGTCCGGGGCCACGCGCAGCTCCGTCGACAGCGTGAACGACGAGGTGCCGATCCGGTCGACCCAGAGCCGGACGAGGAACGGCTGGTGCGCCACGAAGCGCATCTCCGCGTGGTAGTCGACGCGCTGCGAGGCGACCAGCTCCGTGACGCCGTCGGGCAGGTCGCGCAGGAGGCCGGGGCGGTCGTCGCCCGGGAGCGTCGCGAAGCGGAGGAACCGCAGCCGGCCCTCGTCGATGATGCGCACGGCCTCCACGCTGTCGACGTGGCCGCCGAGGTTCATGTCGCGCAGCCGTGCCTGGATCTCGCAGTCGAAGGTCGCTCCCATGGGCGCATTGTGTCGGAGCGGTTCCGAGCACTCAGAGGCGCGTCAGCCACTCGACGAGCGGACGGGTCGCGCGCCAGTCGTCGCGCACCCGGTCGAGCAGCTCGGCGGTGTGGACGTACGGCGCGAAGCCGTGCTCGCGACTGACGGACAACGAGCGGTGCCGCAGCAGGTCGATGCGGGGGTGGTCGGCGTCGTACCCGCGCGGTGAGGTCTTGAGCCGGTCGCCGCCGCGCACCCACCCGTCGCCCTCGAGCTCGGCCAGCAGCTGCTCGAGCTCGGTGCCGCGGCGATCGTCGACGACGGCGTCGCGGAACCGGCGCAGGTGCTCGGCGTCCGCGTCGTAGAACCCGGTCGAGGTGCGCACTCCGGGGGCGCCGATCTGGACGTACCAACCCGTGCGCGGCCCGACCGCGACGAACGCGCCCTGGTGGGACTTGTACGGCGTCTTGTCCTTCGCGAACCGCACGTCGCGGTAGGGCCGGAAGATCTTCGCCTCCCCGAACTCCGGGGCGAGCGCGGCGGTGAGGGCGCGCATCGGGTCGCGGACGGCCAACTCCCAGATGTGCTTGTGGTCGGCCCAGAACGACTTGGTGTTGTCGACCTCGAGGTCGTCGTAGAAGTCGAGCGCTGCCTCGGGGAAGCCGGTGAACGGCGCTGGCTCGGACATGGAACCGAGACTACGAGGGTGTCCCGGGGTTAGCGTCAGGCCATGGGTGCACCGACCTTCCAGCTGGCCAACACGGTCCTCGGCACGCCCGACCCGCGGGGGCTCGCGGCGTTCTACGTGGCGCTGCTCGGGTGGCGGTACCGCGACGACGACACCGACCCGACCTGGGTGGTCATCAAGCCGCCGGTGGGAGAGGGGGACGTCGGGCTGTCCTTCCAGCTCGAGGAGGACCACGTCCCGCCGCGATGGCCGGCCGGTCCCGGCCAGCAGCAGATGCAGGTGCACCTCGACATCGGGGTCGAGGACCTGGCTGCAGCGGTGACGCGCGCGGAGGAGCTCGGAGCGCAGGCGGCGGACCACCAGCCGCAGGAGCTCGTGCGGGTCATGCTCGACCCCGCTGGTCACCCGTTCTGCCTCTTCGCGCCGGGAGGCTAGGTGGCGCGGGCTGGCGGGTCCCAGGTGTAGCCCTCGCCGGCGCGCCGGTAGGTCCAGCCGCCGTGGGTCTTCAACCGGTGGTGGCGTCTGCAGAGCGCGGCGAGATTCTCTGGTCGGGTCTGGCCGGGTGGTCCGCCGTCGTCGGGTGGGACGTAGGGCTCGATGTGGTCGAGGTCGGATCTTCGGGCGCTGGTACGGCATCCGGGGAAGACGCAGGTCCTGTCCCGCAGGATGACGAGCTCGCGCATCCACTCCGGTGGGTCGTGGGCGTCCACGGCGTCGGCGCGGTCGGGGTGTAGCACCGGGCGGAGCTGGATCTTGGCGCGGTCGCCGAGCCAGGCCCGCGCCAGGTCGAGGGTGGTGGTGCCGTACCGCTCCAGATCCACGGCCGGGGCGAGATTGTCGCCGTCGGCGCGGACGTGGACGTAGAGGACGCCCGCGCCGCGGCGGGTGTCGACCTGCTCGCCGGTCGCGGCGGAGTCGAGGACCTCGGCCGCGAGGTGCGGGTCCGCGAGGAGGCCGAGGGCGCGGGCGCGCCAGTGGCGATGCGTCATCGCCAGGTCAGGGTCGTGCGGTGCTTCCACCATGGCGTTGCGCTCCAGCACGTCCGCCAGTCGGTCGAGCGTGGCGTCGAGCGCTTCGGCGTCCGGGGTGTCCAGGCGGGCGTGCAGATCAGTCCAGCGCTCCGGCAGACCGGTGAGGCGTTCGCGGTCCAGGTGCACCCCGCGCCGGTCCGCCCGCACCGCCTCCCGGTGGGCGGCCTCCTCGGCGTCCAGCTGGGCGACTGCCGCGGTGACGGCGTCG
>JAUYLL010000084.1 GCA_030698375.1 Nocardioides sp.
GAGGACGAGACCGGACTCCAGGCGTACGCCGCGTGCCCAGTCGGCTGCGGCCATCTCCTTCTTCCCGAAGGGCTTGACCGCGCCCAGGCGCACCGGGGTGGTCGCCGTACCGACGACGACGTCGCGCTTGGTCACCCGCACCTCGCCGGGTGCGAGCGGCTCCTCACCCTCGGTGTCGGTCACGATCTCGACGGCGCCGACCTTCATGCGCTGGCCGTCGTGGAGGGTCCAGGCTCCGGGGCCGGGGGTGCAGGCGCGGATCCGCCGGTCGACGCCGACTGCGGGCTCGCTCCAGTCGATCCGGGCGTCCTCGACCAGGATCTTGGGGGCGAACGAGACGCCGTCCTCCGGCTGCTCGCGAGCCTCCAGGGAACCGTCGGCGATGCCATCGAGGGTGCTCACCAGCAGCCCGGCACCGCCCTCGGCGAGCCGGGTGAGGAGGTCGCCGGCGGTGTCACCGGGACGCACCCGCTCGGTCATCACGCCAAAGGTCGGACCGGCGTCAAGAGCCTTGACGATCCGGAACGTGGTCGCGCCGGTGACCTCGTCACCGGCCCACAGGGCGTGCTGCACCGGCGCGGCACCCCGCCAGGCGGGCAGCACCGAGAAGTGCAGGTTGACCCACCCGTGCGGAGGGATGTCGAGGGCGGACTGCGGGAGCAGCGCGCCGTAGGCGACCACCGGGCAGCAGTCGGGCGCGAGAGCCCGCAGGGCCTCCTGGAACTCCGGGTCGCGCGGGTGCTCGGGCTTGAGCACCGGGATCCCGAGCTCCTCGGCGCGCTGCGCGACCGGGGAGGCGACCAGCTTGCGGCCGCGCCCCGCGGGGGCGTCGGGCCGGGTGACCACGCCGACCAGGTCGTGGGAGCTGGCGTGGACCGCCTCGAGGGCGGGCAGGGCCACCTCGGGAGTGCCGGCGAAGACGACGCGCATCAGAATCCGAGTCCGTTCGTGGGGTGGGGGGACAGCTTGACCTGGGGCGGCGCGGCACCGAACCACTCCGCCTCGCGGATGGCCTTCATCGCGGCCTTGCGGGTCTCGGCGTCGAGCCGGTCGACGAAGAGGATCCCGTCGAGGTGGTCGGTCTCGTGCTGGATCGCCCGGGCGAGCATCTGGGACCCCTCGATGGTGACGGGCTCACCGTGCATGTTCCAGCCGCGGGCGACGACCGAGAACGCCCGGGTGCAGTCGAAGCCGAGGCCCGGGATCGACAGGCAGCCCTCCTCGCCGTGCTGGGTCTCCGTCGAGAGCGACAGCTCCGGGTTCACGAGGTGGCCGAGCTCGCCGTCGACGTGCCAGGTGAAGACACGCAGGCCGACGCCGATCTGGGGAGCGGCCAGCCCCGCGCCCGGCGCCTCGAGCATCGTGTCGGCGAGGTCGGCGACCAGGGTGCGCAGCTCCTTGTCGAAGTCGACGACCGGGGTCGCCGGGGTGCGCAGCACGGGGTCGCCGAAGAGGCGGATGGGTTGGATGGCCACGGGCGGTGAGTCTACGAGCCCCGACCGGGTCCCGAGGTCGGCCGGGGTGGGCGGTCCGTCAGCCCAGGGCTGCCGGGTCGACCTGGACCCGGACCGCCGGGAGCTTGCGGGCGGCGCGCACCGACTGGGCCTCACGCAGCGCCGCCGACAGCGCAGCACCCTGGCGTCGCGGAACGCGCAGGACGGTCCGGACCTCCTCCTCTGCGCCCGACGCGGGCCCGCCGCCCGGGGGCACCGGCACCGGTCCGAGCACCTCGGTGCCGTCGGGGAGGTGCACCAGATCGACCAGCCCCGCGACGGCGTCGGGCTCGCCGACGACCGTCGCCAGCCTGCTCGCCGGAGGCAGGTGGGTCTCCTGGCGGGTCTGCAGCTCGCGCTCCGCGGCCCCCAGCGGGTCCCACCGCACCAGCGCCTGCACGGCCGGGTGGGCGCTGTCGCCGACCACCACGACCCGGCCGCCCGGACGCACCAGCGCCCCGGCATTCAGCCAGCGGCGCAGCGACTCCTCCTCGGTGCGCAGGTCGGGGCGGGCCAGCATCAGCCAGCTGTCGAGCAGGAGGACGGCCGGGTATCCGCCCTCGGCCACCGGCTCGGCCCCCGGCGTCGCGACCACCAGCGCCGGCTCGGGACCGACCGCGGCCAGGACGTGGTCGCCCGCAGAGGTGCGCACCGGCACGCCGGGGAAGGCCCGCCCGAGCTCCTCCGCGGTGCGCCGCTCCCCCACCACCGGGGCCCGGAGCCCGTGGCCCGAGCACGTGGGACAGGTCCACGCCGCCTCCTCCCGGGCGCACCAGCGGCACGCGAGCGGGGCCGTCCGTGACTGCTGGCGAAGCGGCCCGGAGCAGGCGGTGCACCGCGCCGGTGTCGCGCAGCGGTCGCACGCCAGGGACGCGGCGTACCCCTGGCGGGGGGTCTGGACGAGCACCGGGCCCTCGGCGAGGGCGCTGCGGACGGTGTCAGAGGCGATGCGGGGCAGCCTGCTCGACCGGGCGAAGGGGTCGCGCTCGACGTCGCGGTCGGCAGCGCCGGGGACCTGCACGCGCACCCGCTCGCGGACCAGGGCGCGCGGTGGGGCGAGCGAGCGGGCCCACCCCGTGCGGAGGAGGTAGGTCGCCTCGACGGTGCAGGCGAAGCCGCCCACGAGCGCGGCGCAGTCCTCGCGGCGGGCGCGCTCGAGAAGCACCTCCCGGGCGTGGGGGTACGGCGCCCGCGGCTCGGCGTGCAGGTCGTCACCGTCGTCCCAGACCACCACGAGGCCGAGGTCGCGGACCGGGGCGAACGCGGCGGCGCGGGTGCCGACCACGACCTGCACCTGGCCGCGCAGGACGGCTAGGAAGGCGGCGTAGCGGCGGGCGGGACCGGCGTCGGCGGTGAGGACCACGTGGCGGCCGGGACCCAGCTCGGCGGTCAGCGCCGCGTCGAGGCGGTCGACGTCGCGTTTGTCGGGGACGCAGAGCAGCGCACCGCGGCCGGTGGCCGCGACGGCGCGGGTCGCGACCGCGAGCAGGTGGGGCCAGTCCTCGGCGGGCGCGGCGGTCCACACCGCCCGCGCCGGCGTCCCGGAGCCGAGGGCGTCGATCCACGCCGCTCCCCCGTCGTAGGCCGTCCACCCGTCCGGGTCCTGCGGTGCGGTCGGCGGCGGGGACGCATCCGTGCCGGGTCGCTTCTCCGTCGCGGCGTGGCGCGGGGGGACGGCCAGCCGCAGGACGTCGGAGGTGGTGCCGGCGTAGCGCGCGGCGACCGCACCCGCGAGGTCGGCGACAGCCCGCGTGAGGACGGGCTCGGCGCTCACCACCCGGCGCAGCGGGGCCAACCGTCCGGTGTGGTCGCTCGTGGCGCAGCGGGCGACGACGAAGCCGTCGACGTCCTGCCCGGCGAAGCGCACCTTGACCCTCGCGCCGGGGACCGCCGTCTCGGCCATCGCCTCGGGGACGGCGTAGTCAAAGGGCCGGTCGAGGTGGGCCAACGGCACGTCGACGAGGACCTGGGCCACCGGGTCGACCGCAGCCACGGTCGGAGCGGGGCGCGGTGAGGTCGCCGCGGCGGCCTTGGTCCGGCGTACGGCGGCGCGGGCGAGGTCGGGCAGCAGCGCCGGCTGCTCCTCGACCTCGTCCTCGCTCATGGCGCCTTTCCTACCAACCCCTGCCGACAGGGGCTCCGGCAACCGATCCGTGTACAGGAAGCTCGGGTCCGGACGGCGTGGAACGTGTACGAAGCACGAAAGTCACGACACGTGTAGTGACTTCCCACCCCTCACACCCCGGCGGCGGCCTTGAGCGCGTCGACGCGGTCGGTGCGCTCCCAGGTGAAGTCGGGGAGCTCGCGGCCGAAGTGGCCGTAGGCGGCGGTCTGGGCGTAGATCGGCCGGAGCAGGTCGAGGTCCCGGATGATCGCGGCGGGGCGGAGGTCGAACACCTCGAGGACCGCCTTCTGGATCGCCGCGACCGGGACCGTCTCGGTGCCGAAGCAGTCGACGTAGAAGCCCACCGGCTGCGCCTTGCCGATGGCGTAGGCAACCTGGACCTCGCATCGCCGCGCCAGGCCGGCGGCGACGACGTTCTTGGCGACCCAGCGCATCGCGTACGTCGCCGAGCGGTCGACCTTCGAGGGGTCCTTGCCCGAGAACGCCCCTCCCCCGTGGCGGGCCATCCCGCCGTAGGTGTCGATGATGATCTTGCGGCCGGTGAGCCCGGCGTCGCCCATCGGCCCACCGACCTCGAAGCGGCCGGTCGGGTTCACCAGCAGCCGGTAGTCGTCGGAGGCGATGTCGAACTGCTTCAGGACCGCGTCCACGACGTGCTCGCGGATGTCGGGGGTGAGCATCGCGTCGAGGTCAATGTCGGCCGCGTGCTGGGTCGAGACCACCACGGTGTCCACCCGGACCGGCCGGTCCTCCTCGTCGTACTCGATGGTCACCTGGGTCTTGCCGTCGGGACGCAGGTAGGACAGCGGGCCGTTCTTGCGCACCTCGGTCAGCCGCTCGGCGAGCCGGTGCGCGATGGTGATCGGCAGCGGCATCAGCTCGGCCGTGTCGTCGCAGGCGTACCCGAACATCAGTCCCTGGTCACCGGCGCCCTGCCGGTCAAGCGGGTCGGCCGAGGACTCGTTGCGGTGCTCGTGGCCGGTTTCGATGCCCTGTGCGATGTCGCCGGACTGCCCCCCGATCGCGACCATGACACCGCAGGAGTGCCCGTCGAAGCCCTTCGCCGACGAGTCATAGCCGATCGTCAGGATGCGGTCGCGCACGAGCTGCTTGATGTCGGCGTACGCCTTGGAGGTCACCTCACCGGCGACCACGACGAGGCCGGTGGTGAGCAGGGTCTCCACGGCCACACGGCTCGCGGGGTCCTGCCGCAGCAGCTCGTCGAGGACGGAGTCGCTGATCTGGTCGGCGATCTTGTCCGGGTGACCCTCGGTGACCGACTCGGAGGTGAAAAGTCGTCCTGCCACTGCGTCCTCGCTGTCTCGCTGGGGGGTACGGCGTGTCGTGGGCGACCCTAACGGCTGGCCGGTGGAGCCACGATCCGTCTCACCAGCGGGCGAGGACGCAGTCCCACACCACGTGGGCGAGCGCGCCCTTCGACCCGCGGGGCACCGGGGTGCTGGATCCGTCGGCACCCAGGACGACGGCCTCGTTGTCGTCGGCGCCGAAGACCTGACCCCCGCTGACGTCGTTGACGACCAGCAGGTCACAGCCCTTCCGGGCGAGCTTGGCCTGGGCCAGCTCGAGGACCGAGCGCCCGGGCTCACCGGTCTCGGCGGCGAAGCCGACCACGACCTGGTCGTCGCGGCTGCGCTCGCGCGCGAGCCCGGCGAGGATGTCGGCGTTCTGGGTGAGCGTCAGCGTGGGGGCCGAGCCGTCGTCGGCCTTCTTGATCTTGGAGTCGCTCACGGCGACGGGCCGGAAGTCGGCAGGGGCAGCGGCCATGACCACCGCGTCGGCGCCCTTGGCGGCGTCCGTGACGGCCTCGGCCAGCTCCGCGGTCGACGCGACGTGCACGACCTGGGCGCCCGGAGGATCGGGAAGCGACACGTTGGCGGCGACGAGGGTGACCTCCGCGCCGCGCAGGAGCGCGGCGCGCGCCAGTGCCCACCCCTGGAGCCCGGAGGAGCGGTTCCCGAGGAAGCGGACCGGGTCCAGCGCCTCACGGGTGCCGCCGGCGGAGACCACGACGTGGCGTCCGGTCAGGTCGGCGGTCACCGGACCGGCACTCAGCGAGCGCTCCCGGACGTCGAGGGCGGCGGCGACGATCTCGGCGGGGTCGGGAAGGCGCCCCTTGCCGGAGTCGGCGCCGGTGAGCCTGCCGACCGCAGGCTCGAGAACCACCACGCCGCGGCTGCGCAGCGTGGCGACGTTCGCCCGGGTCGCGGCGTGCTCCCACATCTCGGTGTGCATCGCCGGGGCCAGCACGACCGGGCAGCGGGCGGTGAGCAGAGTGTTGGTGAGCAGGTCGTCGGCCAGGCCGTGGGCGGCCTTGGCGAGCAGGTCGGCGGTTGCGGGCGCGACCAGCACCAGGTCGGCCTCCTGGCCGATCCGGACGTGAGGCACCTCGGCGACGTCGGTCCAGACGTCGGCGGAGACCGGTTTGCCGGAGAGCGCCGCCCAGGTCGGCGCACCGACGAACTCCAGCGCCGCGGCGGTCGGCACCACCGTCACGTCGTGGCCGGACTCGGCGAGGCGCCGCAGCACCTCGCACGCCTTGTAGGCGGCGATGCCGCCGCTCACCCCGAGGACGACCTTCGGGGCCGCGGACGGGCTGGTCATGGCGCTGCTGGACCCCACGTCACTTGGACGCGGGTGTCTTCTCCGCGGCGGTCTCGACGACCTCGTTGGGGTCGACGTCCTCGCAGGTCAGCAGGTCCTGGTTGATCTCGCGCAGCGCGATCGAGAGCGGCTTCTCCTGCACGTGCGTGTCGACCAAGGGGCCGACGTACTCGAGGAGGCCCTCACCGAGCTGGGAGTAGTAGGCGTTGATCTGCCGGGCGCGGCGGGCGCTGTAGAGGACCAGCTTGTACTTGGAGTCGGTCTTCGTCAGGAGCTCGTCGATGGACGGGTTGGTGATGCCCTCGGCAACGGGGATGGTGCCAGACACGCGGTCACGCCTCACTGGAGTTCGGGGATAGATGGACGGCGGAGGCTCGGGCGACCAGCAGGTCGTCAGTCGGGAGGCCCACCGCGCCACATCAAGGCTACCAACTCCTCGGCCGCGACGGGAATCTCGGTGTTCGTGATCGTCACGTCGAACTCCCGCTCGGCCGCCAGCTCCTCGCGCGCGGTCGCCAGCCGGCGCTCCCGCTCGGCCGCGTCCTCGGTGCCGCGGCCGACCAGGCGACGCACCAGCTCCTCCCACGACGGCGGTGCGAGAAAGACGAAGCAGGCCTCGGGCATCGTGGCGCGCACCTGGCGCGCACCCTGCAGGTCGATCTCCAGGAGGGCCGGGCGCCCCTCGGCGAGGACCTCCTCGACCGGACCGCGCGGCGTGCCGTACCGCGCGGCGCCGTGCACCACGGCCCACTCGAGCAGCGCACCCTCCGCGACCATCGTGTCGAAGGTCGGGTCGTCGACGAAGTGGTAGTGCACGCCGTCGACCTCCCCGGGACGAGGACGACGCGTGGTGGCCGAGACGGAGATCCACACCTCGGGGTGCTGCTCGCGCACGTACGCCGCCACGGTGCCCTTGCCGACGGCCGTCGGGCCGGCCAGGACCGTGAGCCGGGCGCGGTCGACGTCAGCCACGGTCGGCGAACTCGCGCTCCAGCGCGGCGACCTGCTTGGTCCCGAGCCCGCGCACCCGGCGGCTCTCGGAGATGTTCAGGCGCTCCATGAGCTGGCGGGCGCGCACCTTGCCAAGCCCGGGCATGGCGGTCAGGAGGTCGAGCACCCGCATCTTCCCGACGACCTCGTTGGTCTGCCCCTCCCGCAGCACCTCGACGATCGAAGCACCGGAGTGCTTGAGGCGGTTCTTGATCTCCGCACGCTCGCGCCGCGAGGAGGCGGCCTTGTCGAGCGCAGCCTGACGCTGCTCCGGGGTGAGGGGCGGCAGGGCCACAGCGGGGGGTCCTCGTCGTCGTCGGCGGGTGGGAACGTCACGCCCGGAACGGGCGGACGTGGACCAGGAGGAATCTAGACACCGAACACGGTCGGCTGCAACGCGCGTCGGTGCGGGGCGCCCGACTACCCGTCCTCGTCGGGAGCGGGCGGGGACCCGTCGACGCCGTCGGTCGAGCCGAGCTCGACGCCGCAGACCTGGCGGGCGTGGTCCTCGATCGACGCGGTCGCACGGGCGACTGCCGGCGAGCGGAGCTCCGTCGCGGCCGTCGTGACCGCGGCCTGGGCCTCCGGGCTCGCCTCGGCGAGGTCCTCGACCCGGACCTCGGCCTGGTCGAGGTCGATGCCCGCGTCGACGAACGCGTCGCGCAGTCCGCGCAGTGCGATCACGAGGGTGTTCCAGTCGGAGGCGATCGAGTCGGGTGCGTCGGTGGCCAGGCGTTCCAGGACCTCGAGGCTGTCGGCGAAGCTCCCCGTGGCCGACTCCGCGGACTCCCCCACCACCGCCGCGAGCTCGGCGTTGCTGTCGCTCAGCGTGCTGCAGTAGTCGTCGCCGCGGTTGAGCAGGAACACGCCCAGCCCGCCGGCGACCAGCGCCACGACCACCACGACCGCGACCACGGCCGCCCCACGACGCCCGCGCATCACCGCCGCAGCTCCGTCGCCTCGTCGGCCGCGCGCCGGGCTGCGTCGCGCAGCGCACCTCGCTCCGGTCCGGCGCCCAGGATCTCGCGCGAGGAGCTGGGCAGCACGTGGCGGGCAGCGTCGCCGAAGACCCGGCGTACGTCGGCCATGGTGGCGCCCTGGGCCCCCACGCCGGGTGCCAGGATCGGACCGTTCACGTCGAGCCGCTCCCCCGCCGGGTCGACGGTGGCTCCGACGACGACGCCGACCGAGCCCGACGGCGTGGCACCGATGTTGCGGGCGGCGACCTCGGCCAGCACCGTCCCCGCGACCGTCCGCCCCTCGGCGGTCCGGGCGCGTTGTACCTGGGCGCCCTCGGGGTTCGAGGTGAGCGCGAGCACGAAGACCCCGGCGTCGTGGGTCTCGGCCGTGGTCAGGAACGGCTCGAGGCTCCCGAAGCCGAGGTACGGCGACACGGTGACCGCGTCGGCCGCCAGCGGTGAGCGCGGGTCGAGGTAGGCGTCGGCGTACGCCTGGGACGTGGACCCGATGTCGCCCCGCTTGACGTCGAGGAGGACCAGTGCGCCGGCCTGGCGACAGGTGGTCACCACCCGCTCCAGCACCGCGACCCCGGCCGCGCCGTGGCGCTCGAAGAACGCCGACTGGGGCTTGACCAGGGCCACGACCTCGCCGAGCACCTCGGCAGCCGTCAGCGCGAACCGCTCGAGCCCCTCCGGGGTGTCGGGGAGCCCCCAGGCCTCGAGCAGCGCGGGGTGCGGGTCGATGCCGGCGCAGAGCGGGCCGCGGGCGGCGGTGCGGTCGTGCAGGCGGGATCCGAACGTCATCGGCGTACTCCTTCAGGACCTTCGGTCGGGGTGGCGAGGGTGCGGGCGGGGGCGTGCTCGGGCCGGTGGGCGTAGCCGACCAGTCCGGCGACGGCGGTGGCGCCGTGACCCGACACCAGATCGGCGAGGCCGGCGAGGACACGGGCGGGGGTCGTCGGATCTGCGAACACGGAGGAACCCACCTGGACGGCGGTGGCTCCGGCGGCGATCATCGCCAGCGCGTCGGCCGCGCTGGCGACTCCCCCGCAGCCGACCACCGGGAGCGTGGGCACGGCGGCGTGCGCCTCCCAGACGCAGCGCAGCGCGATCGGGTGGAGCGCCGGTCCGCTGAGCCCGGCATGGGGCACGTCGCGCGCCCCGGAGCCCAGGGCCGGCCGCAGCGTCGTGGGGTCGAGCGCGAGGGCCTCGGCGGCGTCGGCCACCGTGACCCCGTCGGCCCCGGCGTCGGCGCAGGCGCGGGCGAACTCCCCCACCCGCCCCGGCAGCGGCGCCAGCTTGGCGAGCAGCAGCGCGCCCGAGGGGAGCTCACGGCGCACGGTCGCGAGGACCTTGGCGGCGTGGTACGGCTCGTCGGAGCGGTGCAGTCCCAGCGCTGCCGCACCGGGCGGGCCGAGCCTGACCTCCACCCCGGTGACGCCGGGCGCCGCGGCGATGTGGCGGGCGAGCTCGGCGTACTCCCCCAGGGATGCGGCGGCGACCGAGACGATGGTCCGCACGCTCCGGGCGGCCAGCCACGGCAGCTCGGTGGCGAGGAAGCCGCTCAGGCCAGGCCCGGCCAGCCCTGTCGCGTGGACGAAGCCGGAGGGCGACTCCACGACCCGGCGTCCGGGGGGTCCGGTCACCGGGTGCAACGTCACGGTGGGGGTCACGTACGCCCCGAGGGCAGGGAGGTCGAGCAGTTGCTCGAGGTCGCGCCCCAGGCGCACACACCCGGCCGCGGTGAGCACGGGGTTGGTCAGCCGCGTCCCGCCGAGCGTCACGGCCAGGTCGACCGGGGGCCCGGGCGAGGCGGAGGAGGGAGCGGACGCGCTCATGCCGGGGCCCCCCAGGCGTCCCAGCGGACCCGATCCCCGCGGAGCACGGGTCCGTCGACACAGGCCCGGACCGACCGGGCCACGGCGTCCTCCCCGACGACAGGCACCGCACAGCCCAGGCAGTGACCGGTCGCGCACGGCATCGGCCCGGTGAGCGCGACCTGGCTCCACGCCCCCCGCTGCTCGGCGGCAGCCGCCGCGGCGTGCAGCACGGCGGTGGGGCCGGCCGCGTAGACCACGTCGGGCGCCTGGGCCTCGAGCAGACCGGGAAGCAGGTCGGGCAGACGTCCACGGAGCCCGACCGAGCCGTCCTCGGTGACGACCTGGACGGTGCGGGCCGCCCGACGCGCCTCGAGGGCGCCGTAGAGCCCCGCCTCGTCGGCCGCGGCGAGCACCACGTGGACCGTGCAGCCCCGCTCCTTGAGCCGCTCGGCGAGCGACTGCAGGGCGGCCACCCCCTCGCTGTGCCCGACGAGGGTGCAGGCCACCGCTTCCCTGGGCAGGGCGAACGGACGCCCCAGCGGCCCGGTGAGCGGCACCGTCGCTCCGGGCGCGAGCGTGGTCAGCCAGCGGGTGCCGGCGCCGCGCTCGGCCACGAGCAGCTCGACGGTGCCGCCATAGGCACCGGCAGGGCGGGCGCGCAGGACCCAGAAGGCCCGCCGCGCCAGCCGCGCGGAGTCCGGGCCGCCCACCGAGACGGCGACGAAGGTGCCCGGACGGTGGCGCTCGGCCACGCCAGGTGCCACCAGGGTGAGGTGGTGGTAGCGGCCGACCTTCTTGCGGCTGAGGACCTCGGCACGGACGTGCACCGTGCGCGAGGACGGCGCCGCGCTCGCCCCGCCGGGCGCGGGGCGGCCCGAGGTCACCGGGAGGACCCCAGCCCTCGGGCGATCCGTCGCGGCCAGGCGGGTCCGCCGTACACGAAGCCGGTGTAGGCCTGCAGCAAGGTGGCGCCGGCAGCGAGCCGGGCGCGGGCCTCGGGCACGTCGCTGATCCCTCCCACGGAGACGACGGTCAGGTCGTCCCCCACCCTGCCACGCAGGAGGCCGAGGACCTCGCGCGCACGCGCGGCGACCGGCGGCCCGGAGAGCCCACCGGCCCCGGCGGCGGCGACCAGCGCGTCGCTCGAGCGGAGCCCGGCCCGGGAGGTCGTGGTGTTCGTCGCCACGATCCCGTCCAGCGACTGGGCCGTGGCCAGGTCGGCCACCCCGAGCACGTCGTCGTCGGCGAGGTCCGGGGCGATCTTCACCAGGAGCGGCACCCGGCCCCGACCGGCGTCCTGCGCAGCCTCGTCGGCGGTCCGCCGCACGTGGGCGAGCAGCGGCTCGAGGCGCTCGATCGCCTGCAGCGACCGCAGCCCCGGGGTGTTGGGCGAGCTGACGTTCACCACGAGGTAGTCCGCGTACGGGGTGAGCAGCCGCGCACTGTGGGCGTAGTCGGCGAGGACGGCGTCCTCGTCGTCCTCGGGCACGACCTTGGTCTTGCCGATGTTGATGCCGAGCACCGGGCCGTCACGCCGGTCGTGGCGGGAGCGACGTGCGGCGCGGGCGGCGAGGCGCCTCGCCACCACCTCGGCGCCGTCGTTGTTGAACCCCATCCGGTTCACGACCGCGTCGTCGGCCGGCAGGCGGAACAGCCGGGGCCGCGGGTTGCCCGGCTGGGCCTGCCCGGTGACGGTGCCGACCTCCACGAAGGCGAACCCGAGCGCTCCCAGCGGATCGATCGCCTCGGCGTTCTTGTCGAACCCCGCGGCGAGCCCGAAGGGGTGGGCGAACCGCAGCCCCATCGCCGTGACGGGCTCCGCCGGCACCGGGGAGACCCGGTCCCGCAGGTGCAGGAGGGGTCCAGCCCCGCGGATGGCCGCCGCGCCGACCCGGTGGGCGGCCTCCGCGTCGACGCGCAGCGCGACGCGGTCGAAGCCCCGGCGGTAGAGGCTCACCCGCGCGCCACGGCCAGGACCTGCGCCCACTCCTGCAGGCTGCGCACCCCGATGTCGCCGCGGCGCAGCGCCTCGATGCCCTGCACGGCCGCGGCCAGGCCCGGCACGGTGGTGATGCACGGGACGTTGGCCATCACGGCCGCGGTGCGGATCTCGTAGCCGTCCAGGCGGATCTGGCCTCCACCCGTCGAGCCGTACGGCGTGTTGATGATCAGCTGCACCTCGCCGTCGAGGATGAGCTGGACGGTCGTCGGCTCACCGTTCGGCCCGGTCCCCTCGTGGTGCTTGCGCACGACGACGGCCGGGACCCCGTTGCGGCGCAGCACCTCGGCGGTGCCCTGGGTCGCGAGGATCTCGAAGCCGAGGTCGGAGAGGGCCTTGATCGGGAAGATCATCGACCGCTTATCGCGGTTGGCCATACTCACGAAGACCCGGCCGCTCTTGGGCAGCGACCCGAAGGCCGCGGTCTGGGCCTTGGCGAAGGCCGTGCCGAAGTCGGCGTCGAAGCCCATCACCTCTCCGGTCGACTTCATCTCGGGACCGAGGATCGTGTCGACGAAGGCACCGTCAGGGGTCTTGAAGCGGTTGAAGGGCATCACCGCCTCCTTGACGGCGATGGGCGACCCGTCGGGCAGGTCGCCACCGTCCCCGGTGGCCGGCAGCAGGCCCTCGGCCCGCAGCTCGGCGATCGACTCGCCGAGCATCACCCGGGCCGCGGCCTTGGCCAGCGGCGTACCGGTGGCCTTGGCGACGAAGGGGACGGTGCGGCTGGCCCGCGGGTTCGCCTCGAGCACGTAGAGAACGTCGGAGCCCAGCGCGAACTGGATGTTGAGCAGCCCGCGCACCCCCACTCCACGGGCGATGGCCTCGGTGGCCTCCCGGATCCGGGCCACCTCGCGGGCGCCGAGCGTGATCGGCGGCAGCGCGCAGGAAGAGTCGCCGGAGTGGATGCCGGCCTCCTCGATGTGCTCCATGACGCCGCCGAGGTAGAGGTCGCGGCCGTCGTAGAGCGCGTCGACGTCGATCTCGATGGCGTCGTCGAGGAAGCGGTCCACGAGGACCGGTGCCACGGCACTGATGAGCCCGGCCGCGACGTACTTCTGCAGGTAGGCCTGGAGCGTCGCCTCGTCGTAGACGATCTCCATCCCGCGCCCGCCGAGGACGTAGGAGGGGCGCACCAGGACCGGGTAGCCGATCTCGGCGGCGATCCGCTGCGCCTCGGGGAAGGAGGTCGCGGTGCCGTGCTTCGGCGCGGTCAGGCCGGCCTGGGCGAGCACCTGGCCGAAGGAGCCGCGCTCCTCGGCGAGGTCGATCGCCTCGGGCTGGGTGCCCACGATCGGCACCCCGGCGTCGGCGAGGCCCTGCGCGAGGCCCAGCGGGGTCTGGCCGCCCAGCTGGCAGATGACCCCGACGACCGGTCCGGCCTGCTGCTCGGCGTGGACGACCTCGAGGACGTCCTCGAGCGTCAGCGGCTCGAAGTACAGCCGGTCGGAGGTGTCGTAGTCGGTGGAGACGGTCTCGGGGTTGCAGTTGACCATGATGGTCTCGTAGCCGGCGCCCCCGTTGGCACGGCTGCCCTTGCTGTGGCTCAGCGCCAGCGAGGCGTGCACGCACGAGTAGTCGAACTCGATGCCCTGACCGATGCGGTTCGGACCCGAGCCGAGGATGATGACGGCCTCCCGCTCGCGCGGCTCCACCTCGGTCTCCTCGTCGTAGGAGGAGTAGTGGTACGGCGTCTTGGCCGCGAACTCGGCCGCGCAGGTGTCCACGGTCTTGAAGACCGGGCGCACCCCCAGCGCGTGCCGGACCCCGCGAACGACTGCCGCGCTCATGTTGCGGATCCGGCCGACCTGCTCGTCGGAGAAGCCGTGCCGCTTGGCGCGCCGCAGCACGTCGACGGTGAGCTCGGGAGCCTCGGCGACCTCGGCAGCAACCTCGTTGATCAGCAGGAGCTGGTCGACGAACCAGGGGTCGATGCCGGTCGCGTCGTGCACCTCCTGGGGCGTGGCACCGGCACGGAGGGCGTCCATCACCTTCTTCAGCCGGCCGTCGTGGGGGGTGTGAATCTCCTCGAGGAGGGCGTCCTTGTCGAGCTCGACCCATCGGTGCGACCAGTCGAACACCGCGGAGGGGCTCTCCAGCGACCGCAGCGCCTTCTGCAGCGACTCGGTGAAGCTCCGGCCGATCGCCATCGCCTCGCCCACCGACTTCATGTGGGTCGTGAGTGTCGGGTCGGCACCAGGGAACTTCTCGAACGCGAACCGCGGTACCTTGACCACGACGTAGTCCAGCGACGGCTCGAAGCTGGCCGGCGTCTCGCGGGTGATGTCGTTGGGGATCTCGTCGAGCGTGTAGCCGATCGCCACCTTCGCGGCGATCTTCGCGATCGGGAAGCCCGTCGCCTTGGAGGCCAGCGCGCTGGACCGCGAGACCCGCGGGTTCATCTCGATGACGATGAGCCGGCCGTCGCTGGGGTCCACGGCGTACTGGATGTTGCAGCCGCCCGTGTCGACCCCGACCGAGCGGATGATGCCGATCGAGAGGTCGCGCATCTTCTGGTACTCGCGGTCAGTCAGTGTCATCGCCGGGGCGACCGTGATCGAGTCACCGGTGTGGACGCCCATCGGGTCGAGGTTCTCGATCGAGCAGATGATCACCACGTTGTCGGCGGTGTCGCGCATCACCTCGAGCTCGTACTCCTTCCAGCCGATGATCGACTCCTCGAGGAGCACCTCGGTTGTGGGGCTGGCGAGCAGGCCGGAGCCGGCGATGCGGTGCAGGTCGTCCGCGTCGTACGCCATCCCCGAACCGGTGCCGCCCATCGTGAAGGAGGGACGCACCACCATGGGGTAGCCGAGGGTGTCGGCGGCCGCCAGGCAGTCCTCCATCGAGTGGCAGATCACCGAGCGGGCGACCTCGCCGCCGAGCTCCTCGACGATCCTCTTGAACGACTCCCGGTTCTCCCCGCGGTTGATGGCCTCGATGCTCGCGCCGATGAGCTCGACGTCGTACTTCTCCAGCACCCCGTTGGCGTCCAGGGCCATGGCGGCGTTGAGCGCGGTCTGACCTCCGAGCGTCGCGAGCAGGGCGTCGGGCCGCTCCTTGGCGATGACCTTCTCGACGAACTCGGGGGTGATCGGCTCGACATAGGTCGCGTCGGCGAACTCCGGGTCGGTCATGATCGTCGCCGGGTTGGAGTTCACGAGGATGACCCGCAGGCCCTCGTCCTTGAGCACCCGGCACGCCTGGGTGCCGGAGTAGTCGAACTCGCAGGCCTGGCCGATGATGATCGGCCCCGACCCGATCACCATGACGCTCTTGATGTCGGTGCGCTTGGGCATCAGGTCTCCTTCGTCTCGACGGGCGCGGAGAGCAGCTCCACGAACCGGTCGAACAGGTACGCCGCGTCGTGCGGACCGGCCGCGGCCTCGGGGTGGTACTGGACGGAGAACGAGCGCAGCGCGCCCGTCTCCGGGTCGCGGAGCTCGATCCCCTCGACGACGTCGTCGTTGAGGCAGACGTGGCTCACCCGCGCCTCGCCGTACGGCGTCGACACCGGCTCGTCGAGATCCACACCGTCGGGCCAGGCGACCGCGAAGCCGTGGTTGTGGGCGGTCACCTCGACCTTCCCGGTGGTGCGGTCCATGACCGGCTGGTTGATGCCGCGGTGGCCGTACCGGAGCTTGTAGGTGCCCAGGCCCAGCGCGCGACCGAAGAGCTGGTTGCCGAAGCAGATGCCGAAGTACGGCACGCCTCGCTCGAGCGCCTCCTGCAGGAGCGCGACCTGGGCCGTCGTGGCGGCCGGGTCGCCGGGGCCGTTGGAGAAGAACAGGCCGTCGGGCGACACCGCGAGCACGTCGTCGATCGTCGAGTCCGCCGGCAGCACGTGGACCTCCACGCCGCGCTCGGCGAGCCGCACCGGCGTCATGGTCTTGATGCCGAGGTCGACCGCAGCCACGGTCAGCCGCTTGCCGCTCCCCCACTCCCCGGGCTGCGCCGGGACGACGTACGCCTCGGGGGTGGTCACTGCGGTCGAGAGCTCGCTGCCGGCCATCTCTGCCGAGTCCCGCACCCGGGCCAGCAGCGCCTCGGGGTCGGTCTCGGTCGTGGAGATGCCCACCCGCATCGCGCCCCGCTCGCGGAGGTGGCGGGTCCGCGCGCGGGTGTCGACCCCGGAGATGCCGACCACGCCCTGCTCGCGAAGGTCGTCGTCGAGGGTGCGCACACTGCGCCAGCTCGACGGGACGCGGGCGAGGTCGCGCACGACGTACCCGGCGACCCAGACCCGGCGGGACTCCGGGTCCTCGTCGTTCATGCCGGTGTTGCCGACGTGCGGGGCGGTCATCACCACGACCTGTCGGTGGTACGACGGGTCGGTCAGGGTCTCCTGGTAGCCGGTCATGCCGGTCGAGAAGACCGCCTCGCCGAAGGTCTCCCCCGGGGCCCCGAAGGACTCCCCGCGGAAGGTGCGCCCGTCCTCGAGCACGAGCAGGGCCGGGGCCCCGGTGGTTGTGGTGGTCATGCCAGCCTTCCTTCCCGCACGGTCGGCACACCGCGCAGCAGCGTCGCGTGCACGGCGGCGGACAGGCTCCGGCCGTGCCAGGGGTTGTTGCGGGACAGCGACACCGAGGCGTCCCGGTCCACCGTCGTGGCGGCGGCCGGGTCTACCAGGGTGAGGTTCGCCGGCTCCCCGACCGCCAGGGGACGGCCGTGGCCACCCAGTCCGGCGATCTCGGCCGGACGGCTCGACATCACCCGGGCGACGTCGGCCCAGGTCATCGCACCGGTCTCGACCATCACCGTGGCCACCACCCCGAGCGCGGTCTCCAGACCGAGCATGCCGAAGGCGGCGTCGACGAAGGCGTGCTCCTTGTCGTGGCGCGCGTGCGGAGCGTGGTCCGTGGCGACGGCGTCGATGGTGCCGTCGGCGAGCGCCTCGCGCAGTGCGCGGACGTCCTCGTCGGGCCGCAGTGGCGGGTTGACCTTGAAGGTCGGGTCGTAGCCCGCGAGCAGGTCGGTGGTCAGCAGCAGGTGGTGGGGGGTGACCTCGGCGGTCACCTCGATGCCCTGGGCCTTGGCCCACCGGAGCACCTCGACGGTGCCGGCGGTGGAGGCGTGGGCGACGTGCACCCGGGACCCGGTGTGGCGCGCGAGCATCACGTCGCGGGCGACGATCACCTCCTCGGCGACCCCGGGCCAGCCCGGGAGGCCGAGCTTGCCGGACCACTCGCCCTCGTGGCAGCAGGCGCTGGGGCCGGCGAGGTCGGGGTCCTGGGCGTGCTGGGAGACCACGCCCCCGAACGCCTTGACGTACTCCAGCGCCCGCCGCATGACGCGCGCGTTGGACACGCAGCGGCCGTCGTCGGAGAACACCCGCACCCCAGCCCGCGAGCGGGCCATCAAGCCGAGCTCGGCGAGCTCCTCGCCAGCGAGGGCCTTGGTCACCGCACCGACGGGCTGTACGTCGACGAGGCCGGCCTGGCGACCCAGGTCGAGCACGCGCTCGGCCGCCTCGGCGGTGTCGGTGACGGGGTTGGTGTTGGCCATCGCGAGCACGGCGGTGAACCCGCCCACCGCAGCGGCCTGCGACCCGGTGCGGACGGTCTCGGCGTCCTCGCGGCCGGGTTCGCGCAGGTGCGTGTGCAGGTCGACGAGGCCCGGCAGCAGCACGAGCCCGTCAGCGTCGAGGACGTCGGCGTCCGCAGGCGCGTCGGGACTGCCCACCTCCGCGATCCGTCCGTCGAGGACCAGCACGTCGGCCGTCTGCTCACCGAGCAGCGACGCGCCCTTGATCAGCACGGGGCGGTCCTGGGGACTCACGCGTGGCCTCCTTCGCCGGCGAGCAGGTGGTAGAGCACGGACATCCGGACCGCGACACCGGCCGAGACCTGGTCGAGGACCAGGGACTGCGCCGCGTCCGCGGCGTCGGCGGCGATCTCGAGACCGCGGTTCATCGGGCCGGGGTGGCAGATCGGCACGTCGGGACCCAGGACCGCCAGGCGGTCCCGGGTGAGTCCGTAGCCGACCGTGTACTCCCGGCTCGTTGGGAAGTACCCACCGCTCATCCGCTCACGCTGGACGCGCAGCATCATCACGGCGTCGGCCGTCGGGAGCACCTCGTCGAGGTCGTACGACGTGGCGAAGCCGACGTCCTTGCTCCAGGTCTCGACCCCGGCGGGCATCAGCGTGGGCGGGGCGACCACGGTGACCCGGGCTCCCAGCGTCGCGAGCAGCAGCACGTTGGAGCGGAAGACCCGGCTGTGGGTGAGGTCACCGACCAGGACGACGTGACGACCCTCGAGCGTGCCGAGGCGGCGGGTGAGCGTGTAGGCGTCGAGGAGGGCCTGGGTGGGGTGCTCGTGGGTGCCGTCCCCGGCGTTGATCACGGCGGCGTCGATCCACTGCGAGACCTGCAGTGCGGCCCCGCTGGCGCCGTGGCGCATCACGACCGCGTCGACCCCCATCGAGGCGATGGTCATCACCGTGTCGCGCAGGCTCTCCCCCTTGGACGCCGAGGAGCCCTTGCCGGCGATGTTGATCGTGTCGGCGGAGAGCCACTTGCCGGCGATCTCGAAGCTCGAGCGGGTGCGGGTGGAGTCCTCGAAGAACAGGTTGATCACGGTGCGACCGCGCAGGGCGGGCAGCTTCTTGACCTCGCGGTGCTGGACGTCGTGCATCTCCGCGGCGGTCGTGAAGAGGGTGGCGACGTCATCGACGGTCAGGTCGGCGGCCGAGAGCAGGTGCTTCTTCATCGTGCGTCCCCCTCCCAGGAGCCGGCGATCCGGACCTCGTCGTGCCCGTCGGTCTCGGTGAGCCGGACCATCACCCGCTCGGTGCGGGCGCTGGGCAGGTTCTTGCCGACGTGGTCGGCGCGGATCGGCAGCTCGCGGTGGCCGCGGTCCACCAGGACAGCCAGGCGCACGGCGTCGGGCCGGCCGAGGTCCGCGAGTGCGTCGAGCGCGGCGCGGACCGTGCGCCCGGAGAACAGGACGTCGTCGACGAGGACGACCACCTTGCCGTCGACACCGTCTGCGGGGACCTCGGTGTGCTGCGGCCCGCGGGCCGGCTGCCGCCGCAGGTCGTCGCGGTAGAGCGTGATGTCGAGCGAGCCGACCGGGACGTCGACGCCCTCGGTCTGGCTGATCCGCGAGGCGATGCGCCGGGCGAGGTCGACGCCGCGGGAGGGGATCCCGAGGACGAGGAGGCCTTCGGCGCCCTTGTTGCGCTCGAGGATCTCGTGCGCGATCCGGGTGAGCGCCCGGTTGATGTCGGAACCGTCGAGGACGGTGCGAGCGTCGGTCACCGGGTCGTCCGGTGCCGTCGCGGGGTCAGGCGCAGGCATGAAGCCGCGGACCTCCTTCTCCGCCTCACGGGACGGCTCGTTAAAGGATGTCTAAGCGTGCGCGAGCCTAGCAGTGCCGGAGGGTCCTGGAGACCGCGTCCGGACCGCGCGCCACGGCAATCGTGGCCCGGATCACGCGCCTGCCACGATGGCGACCATGACGCACGTCCGCGATCCCAGGGAGACCCGCCATCTCGGCGCCGTCCTGGCGGTGCTGCTGGCGACCGGCTGGGCCGCCAACCACTTCGCGGCGATCGTCCCGGTGCTCGCCGAGCGGGAGGGCCACTCCACCGCGCTCCTCGACGGCGTCTACGGGATCTACGCGCTCGGCCTGCTCCCCGGTCTCATCGGCGGTGGCGCCCTGTCCGACCGACTGGGGAGAGCCTGGGTCGTCCTGCCCGGAGCGCTCCTCGCCGCGGCGGGCACCCTGGTGCTGCTGGCGCAGCACGATGCCGCCGGGCTGCTCGTCGGTCGGTTCGTCGTGGGCCTCGGCGCCGGGCTGACCTTCGGTGCGGGGACGGCCTGGGCCGCCGACATCGGGGGCCGCTCCGGCACGGTGCTCGCGGGGGTGTTCCTCACCTCCGGGTTCGCGGTGGGCCCGTTCGTGAGCGGAGGTCTGGCGGTGGTGGCGCCTGCCCCGCTGACGGTGCCATTCGCGGCCTCTGCAGTCCTCTCCCTGGTCGCGGTCGGGTGGGCGTACGCCGTGGCACCCTCGCCAGCACCGGGTCCCCTGGCCCGCCCCGTCGGCCTGACCGGAGGGACAGGCCCCGGGCCCGCCCTGGCCTGGTCGCTCCCGGTCGGCGTCCTCGTCTTCGCGAGCGTGACCGTTCCGCTGCTGACCCTGCCGCCGCGGCTGCCCGCTGGGGGTGGCGGACCGGTCCTGGTGGGGTCGGCCGCGCTCCTCGTGCTCGGGGTGGGGGTCGCCGTGCAGACCCTGGCGCGCGCCCGCGCCTTCGGTCCGCGCGCCGGGATCGTCGGCGCGCTGTCGGCAGCAGTCGGCTTCGGGACGGCCGCAGCCGTCGGCGAGCAGGTCTCGCTCCTGGTCCTCGCCGTGGTGTGCCTGGCCCTCGGGTCGGCGTACGGGCTGTGCCTGCGAGAAGGCCTCCTTGACGTCGAGACCCTGGCGCCCGCGGAACGGCGCGGGCTGATGACCGGGGTGTTCTACGTCGTCACCTACCTCGGGTTCGGGCTGCCGCTGCTGCTCACCACCCTCGACCCGCTGCTCGGGGCCCGGGCACCGCTGCTGGTCGTTGCGGCGCTCGCAGCCGCGGTCGCCACGCTCCGGTGGGTCCAGGTACGCCGGGGTCACCCGGCGCGGTGATCCCGTTGCACCTTGTTCACGGTGTTCGCGGCCGGGTCCCAGGTGCGCAGCGTCTCGAGCACGATCGCCTCCGGCAGCGGCACCGCTCGCACGAGGGCGCTCGCCGCGTCGACCTGCCCGGCTCCCAGGGGCCGGGAGAGCGTCAGGTGCGGGCGCCACTGGTCCCGGCGCAGGCCCGCTCCCCCCGGCCCGTCCTCGGCGAGGTCCCGGACGGCCTCGTGCAGCGGCACCAGAGGCCGGGGGTCCAGCTCGAGCACGAGCACCCCACGGTCGGACCGTCCGAAGACGGCCGTGCCCAGGACGTCGACGGCGAGCGGCAGGTGCTCCAAGAGGGCTGCCAGCACCGACGGCGCAGGGAGAACCTCCTCGGGGGCGCCTCGACGCCGCGCACCGGGCCGATCAGCGACGTGCACCGCGCTCTCCCAGATCGTGACGTGCGGCCAGTTGGACAGCCCCTGGTGCACCAGCCGGCTCGGCAGGCCGGCCTCGTTCAGCCGGACCCAGCTGGCCCGGACCGCCCCCTCCCCCGCGGCGTCCGGGAGCAGCTCGACGGAGGCACGCACGGTCAGCGCGAGAGGTGCCGGGCGCTGGCAAAGCAGAAGATGCCGTAGCAGCCGATCCCGACGGCGACCCCGAGCAGCAGGAACGGTCCGTACGGCTGCTGGAGGACCTCGTTGAGGGCCTCGTCGAGCCCGCCGGACTTCTCGGGGTCGGCGGTCAGGCCGGCATGCACGAACAGGCCACCCACGATGCCGATGCCCACTCCCTTGGCGGCATGTCCGACCGCCCCGAGCGTGACGTAGACCTTGCCATCGGAGCCGGTGCGCCCGTCGACAGCGAGGTCCTTGGCGTGCCGTCGGCTCAGCCCGCTCCATACGAGGACGCCTCCATAGCCGAGGACGGCGAGCCCCACCGCCACCACCAGCCAGGGCCCGCCCGGCATCGAGATGAGCCGGGCAGTCGTGGACTCCTCCGCGCTGCGGCCACCCTCACCGCTGGCTGCGTCGGAGAGCAGGATGCGCAGGGCCGAGATGGCCAGCACGCCGTACACGACCGCCTTCAGCGCGTGGGAGGCCCGGGCACGCCACAGCGACCCGCCGCTCTTGGCGTCAGGGCCACGCCCCGCCACCACGATCTCGAGCACCCGCCACAGCACCAGCAGCATCAGGCCCACCGCCACCGCCCAGACGAGAGCGGCACCGAAGGGCTGGCCCGCGAGGGTCTTCAGCGCACCGGTGGCGTCGGCGGACTCGCTGCGGTCGCCGAAGGCCAGCTGGCCGGCCACCAAGGCCACGAGCAAGTGGACGACGCCGTACGCGACCAGGCCGACCCGCACCGCATGGTCGGTCCCCCTGCTGCGATCGAGCCGGTCGGCGGTGCTACCCGCCGCGGTCACGCCGCGGCCTGGCTGGGGAAGTCTGTGCTCATGGACGCAGCATGCCCCACCGACGTCGTTCGCTCACTCAGATGAGCGAGGCCTTGTCACGCACGACGGTGCCCAGCAGGCCGTTGACGAAGGACGGCGACTCGTCGGTGGAGAGGTCGCGCACGAGGTCGACGGCCTCGGTCACCGCGACGGCGTCGGGGACGTCGTCGACCCAGAGCACCTCGTAGACCCCGAGCCGCAGCGCGTTGCGGTCCACCGCGGGCATCCGGGCGAGGGTCCACCCCTGGGCGTACGTCGCGAGCACCTCGTCGATGCGGGTGCGGTGCTCGACCACCCCGCGCACGAGCTGGACGGTGTAGTCGTTGGTCGGCCCCTCACCCGCCTCGATGGCCCGGTCGAGCGCCTCGGCGGCGTCCTCGACGCGCAGGTCGGCGGCGTACAGCGCGTCGAGGGCACGCTTGCGGGCCTTGGAGCGAGCGCCCATCAGGAGGAGACGCGGCCGAGGTAGCTCGAGTCGCGCGTGTCGACCTTGATCTTCTCGCCGGTGGTGATGAACAGCGGCACGCTGATCTGGTGGCCGGTCTCGAGCTCGGCGGGCTTCGTGCCGCCCGTCGACCGGTCGCCCTGCAGGCCCGGCTCGGTGTAGCGGACGGTGAGCTCGACGGAGGCGGGCAACTCGATGTAGAGCACGCGGCCCTCGTTGGTGGCGACGATCGCGTCCTGGTTCTCGAGCAGGAAGTTCGACGCGTCCCCGACGATCTCCGGGGTGATCTCGAGCTGGTCGAAGGTCGAGGTGTCCATGAAGACGTACGACGTGCCGTCGTTGTAGAGGTACTGCATCGTGCGCTTGTCGACGTTCGCGATCTCGACCTTCACGTCGGCGTTGAACGTCTTGTCGACCGTCTTGCCCGACCCGATGTTCTTCAGCTTGGTGCGCACGACCGCGCCGCCCTTGCCGGGCTTGTGGTGCTGGAACCAGATGACGGACCAGAGCTGGCCGTCGAGGTTGAGCACCATGCCGTTCTTGAGGTCGTTGGTCGTTGCCATGCGCGCGGGACACCTTCGCTGTCGTTCTCGGGAGTCGGGGACGTGCGGGCTGCCTCAGCAGCAGCCGGTGAGTCTACCGGCCGGGAGGGGGTCCGCCGTACCGGTCCGTCGCCCGGCCTCGACCCGCACCCGGTGTGCGATCCTCGCGACGATGGACACGACGCGATCCCCCGCCCCGCGCCTGCCCGGCCGCGCCGACGTGGAGGCAGCGGCCCGGGCACTCGCCCCCGTCTTCGCGCCGACCCCGCTGCAGCGGCACCCCCGGCTGTCGGCCGCGACCGGTCTCGACGTCTGGCTGAAGCGGGAGGACCTCCAACCGGTCAGGTCCTACAAGGCGCGGGGCGCGTTCACCGTCGTCGCCGGTCTCGACGACGCCCAGCGCGCGGTGGGTGTCACCTGCGCGAGCGCCGGCAACCACGCACAGGGCGTGGCCCTCGCCTGCGCCCGGGCCGGCGTCCGTGCCCGGATCTTCCTGCCGCGCACCACGCCCCGCCAGAAGCGGGAGCGGGTCGCCGCGCTCGGCGGTCACCTGGTCGAGGTCGTGATCACCGGGGACACCTACGACGAGGCGGCCGAGGCAGCCGCGTCGTACGCCGGCACCTCGGGCGCCGTCGTCGTACCCGCCTTCGACGACCCCGCCGTGGTCGCCGGACAGGGGACGGTGACCCTCGAGGTCCTGGCCCAGCTCCAGGCGGAGGCGGGCCGCGTGCCCGACCTGCTGCTCCTGCCCGTGGGCGGCGGTGGGCTCATCGCGGGTGCCGTCGCGGCGCTCGCGGACCGTGCTGACGTCCGGCTCGCCGGCGTCGAGCCGGCGGGTGCGGCCAGCATGGCCGCGGCGGTGGCGGCCGGTGCTCCCGTGACGCTCGAGGAGATCGACGGCTTCGTCGACGGCGCCGCGGTCCGCCGGGTCGGCAGCGTCACCCACGCGGTCGTGGCCGCCGCCGCGATCACTCCCCACCTGACGACCGTCCCGGAGGGCCGGGTGTGCGTCGAGATGCTCGAGCTCTACCAGGCCGACGGGATCGTCGCCGAGCCCGCCGGCGCCCTCGCCACGGCCGCGCTGCCCACGGTCGCCGCCGACCTGGGCCTCGCACCCGGGAGCACCGTCGTCTGCGTCCTCTCGGGCGGGAACAACGACGTCAGCCGGTACGCCGAGGTCGTCGAGCGCGCCCTGGTCTACGAGGGCCGCAAGCACTACTTCCTCGTCGACTTCCCCCAGGAGCCGGGCGCCCTGCGCCGATTCCTCGACGAGGTCCTCGGCCCCGACGACGACATCACGCTCTTCGAGTACGTCAAGCGCAACAACCGTGAGACCGGCCCCGCCCTCGTCGGCGTGGAGCTCAGCGACCCCGACGACCTGGCCGGCCTGCACGCACGGATGGAGGAGAGCCCGCTGCGCGTCGAGCAGGTGCCGCCGGACAGCCCGCTGTTCCGCTTCCTGCTGTGAGGTGTGCTCGCGCCCCGGCGGGCCGTCAGGGGTGCTCGACGAGGACGTCGTACGCCGTCTGCAGCACGGCCTCGTCCGGTCCGGCGAGGACGCCGGGACGGGCCAGCCCGTCGAGGACCACGAAGCGCAGGGTGCTGCCGCGGGATTTCTTGTCGACCTTCATGGCGGCGTGGAGCTCTTCCCAGACGCCACCGCGGTAGGTCGTAGGCAGCCCGACGAGCTCGAGGACCCGGGTGTGCCGATCGGCGGTCTCGTCGTCCAGGCGTCCGGTGAGGCGGGCCAGCTCGGCGACGTAGCGCATGCCGAGGGCGACGGCCGCGCCGTGGCGGAAGCGGTAGCTCTCCAACCGCTCGACGGCATGCCCGAGGGTGTGGCCGTAGTTCAACGCCTCGCGGCCGGGGTGTCCGTCGCGGCCGCCGGTCTCGGTGAGGTCGTCGACCACGACGTCGATCTTGACCTGGATCGCGCGCTCCACCAGCTCGCGGAGCACCGCGCTCCCCGGGGTGCGGGCGCCGTCGGGGTCGGCCTCGACCAGCTCGAGGATCCGGGGGTCGGCGATGAAGCCACACTTGACGACCTCCGCCAGGCCGCTGATCAGCTCGTTGCGCGGCAGGGTCTCCAGCGTGTCGAGGTCGCACACGACGCCTGCGGGCTCGTGGAAGGAGCCGACGAGGTTCTTCCCGGCGGCGGTGTTGATGCCGGTCTTCCCGCCGACGGCGGCGTCGACCATGGCCAACAGGGTCGTCGGGACGTGCACGACGCGGACGCCGCGCAGCCAGGTGGCGGCGACGAAGCCGCCGAGGTCGGTGGTGGCACCCCCGCCGAGGGTGACGACCGCGTCGCTGCGGGTGAACCCCGCCCTGCCCAGCACGTCCCAGCAGAACGCCGCGACCGCGACGTCCTTGGCGCCCTCGCCGTCGGGCACCTCGAGCGCGTGCGCGTCGTACCCGCGCTCGAGCAGGGAGTCGCGCAGCGCGGTGGCCCGCGCCGCCATGGCGACGGGGTGGATGACCGCGACCCGCTGGGCACCTTCGCCGAGCATCCCGGGCAGCCCGTCGAGCAGGCCCCCGAGGAGGTCGTGGCCGACCAGGACGTCGTACGGCGACGCGCCCCCGACGTGCAGACGTGTGGTCATCGCGGTGCCTCCTGCTCGTCCGGGCCAGCGGCGGGTCGGTGCCATCCGTCGAGGAGGTCGGCGACCTCCTCGGCGACGACGTCGGGCGCCTTGCCGTCGGTGGCCACCTCGAGCACCGCGACGCCACGGTAGGCCGGCGTGCGCTCGTCGAGGAGAGCCTTCATCCGGGAACGGACGCCGCCGAGGAGCAGCGGCCGCCCGACGCCGACCCCGACGCGCTTGACCGCGTCAGTCAGTCCGACGGAGAGGAAGACGACGGTGTGGCCGTCGAGGGCCTCGCGCACCGCGGGGGTCATCACCGCACCGCCGCCGAGCGCCAGGACGCCGTCGTGGTCCGCGAGGGCCGCCACGACCGCGTCGGCCTCGAGCACGCGGAAGTGCTGCTCCCCGTCGTCGACGAAGATCTCGGGGATCGGCTTCCCGGCGGCCTGCTCCACGTCGTCGTCGGTGTCACGGAAGGCGACGTCCCAGTGGCGGGCCAGCGCGCGGCCGACCGTGGTCTTCCCGGCGCCCATCGGACCGACGAGCACCAGGCGCGGACGCCCTCCCCCGCCGGTCACCGGTACCGGAGCGTGTCGAGGTAGCCCTCAGCGTTGCGGCGCGTCTCGGCCACCGAGTCGCCGCCGAACTTCTCCACGACCGCCTCGGCGAGGACCAGGGCCACCATCGCCTCGGCCACGATGCCGGCGGCGGGGACCGCGCAGACGTCCGAGCGCTGGTGGTGGGCGACGGTCTCCTCGCCGGTGGCGACGTCGATGGTGCGCAGCGCGCGCGGCACCGTCGCGATCGGCTTCATCGCGGCGCGGACGCGCAGCGCCTCGCCGGTGCTCATCCCGCCCTCGGTGCCGCCTGCGCGACCGGTGGCGCGGCGGATGCCCGCGTCGGTGGAGACGATTTCGTCATGGGCCTGGGAGCCGGGGACGTGCGCGAGGTCGAAGCCGTCACCGACCTCCACGCCCTTGATCGCCTGGATGCCCATCAGCGCGCCGGCCAGGCGCGCGTCGAGGCGGCGGTCCCAGTGCACGTGCGAGCCCAGGCCGGGCGGGAGCCCGTAGACGACGACCTCGACCACACCGCCGAGGGTGTCGCCGTCCTTGTGCGCCTGGTCGATCGCGGCCACCATCGCGGCACTCGTGTCGGGGTCGAGGCAGCGGACCGGGTCGGCGTCGAGACGCGCGACGTCGTCGGGCCCGGGCACGGAGCCGTACGGCGCCCGCTCCCCCCCGAGCGCGACCACATGGGAGACGATCCGCGCACCGATGGTCTGCTCGAGGAACGCGCTCGCGACGGCACCGAGCGCGACCCGGGCCGCGGTCTCCCGCGCAGAGGCCCGCTCCAGGATGGGGCGCGCGTCGTCGAAGGCGTACTTCTGCATGCCGACCAGGTCGGCGTGACCAGGACGGGGGCGGGTGAGCGCGGCGTTGCGGGCCAGGGAGTCGAGCTCGGCCTGGTCGACGGGGTCGGCGGCCATCACCTTCTCCCACTTGGGCCACTCGGTGTTGCCGACCTCGATCGCGACCGGGCCGCCCTGGGTGCGGCCGTGGCGGATGCCGCCGATGACGCGCACCGCGTCGGCCTCGAACTTCATCCGGGCGCCGCGCCCGTGGCCGAGCCGGCGTCGGGCCAACGCGTCGCCGATGTCGGCGGTCGTCACCTCCACATGGGCAGGCAGACCCTCAAGAATCGCGACGAGAGCAGGTCCGTGGGACTCGCCCGCAGTGAGCCAGCGCAGCATGGGCGCAGTCTGTCACGCAGGCGTGCGGCGACCGGGCGGAGTCCCCCGCCGCGAGATCGCACGCCGGACGGAAGCCTCGTCAGAAGCCGGTGGCGACCCACGGACCCAGTGCGACCCCGAGGACGGCCCCGGCGAGCATGAACGGGCCGAACGGGTACGCCTTGCGGTCGACGACCCGCAGCACCGACAGCACCAGGCCGAGCACGCCGCCGACGAGGAACCCGGCGTACATGCCCACCACGAGCTCGATCCAACCGACCGCCCCCAGCGCCATCCCGAGCACACCCGCGAGCCGGACGTCGCCGTACCCCATCCCCCGCGGCGAGACGAGGTTGAGCAGGTAGAAGACCGCGAAGGAGCCCAGCCACCCGACCGTCGCGCGCACCAGGAGGTCGACGTCGCCCTCGATGACGCCCACCAGCAGCACGAGCACCCCGACGACGACGTACGACGGCGCGACGAGCACGTACGGGAGCAGCCGGGTCCGCCAGTCGATCACCGCCAGGGCGAGACCGAGGGGCACCAGCGGCACGAGCACGAGCAGCACCCAGGCCGCACCCGTGCCGAGGACCAGCAGGGCACCGGTGAGGGCGCCGACCACCGCGCAGCGCCAGGCCAGGCCGGGCAGCCGGGCCACGTCGGCGTACGACTGCTTCGCTGGCTCCTCGGGCTTCGGGGCCTGGTCGACGAACCCCGCGTCCGTCTCAGGGTGCTCCTCGACCGGAGTCCGGACCGGCTCGGGCACCCGGGCGATGATCCGCGGCGCCAGCAGGCCGAGGACTGCACAGAGCACCGTGACGGCACCCAGCACGGCCAGGTCGAGTCCACTCTCCAGGCCGGTCACTGTGCCCGGGCCTCGCGGGCGGCGAGCGCTTCCTCGCCGGCCCGCCGCAGGACCGCCACGTCGACGACCTGCCCGGTCATCGCGGCCACCTGGAGGACGGCCTGGTGGACGAGCAGGTCGAGGCCGCCGACCAGCACCCGGCCGGTCGCACCCGCCCAGCGGGCCAGCGGGGTGGGCCACGGGTCGTAGAGGACCTCGAAGACGACCGCGGTCCGGGGCAGGCGCTCCAGGAGCGCGTCCTCCTGGGCAGCAGCCGGGACGGTGGAGACGAGCACGTCGGCTTCAGGCAGCGGGTCGGTCAACCGGACCACCCGGACCTCGAGGCCCCCGGGGTGCCTGGCCACGGCGGCCAGGGTCTCCTCGGCACGTGCTGGGTCGCGCACCGCGAGGGTCGCCTCCCGACAGCCCAGGTCGGCCAGGGCCAGCAGGACCGAGGCCGCGGTGGCACCGCCACCGAGCACGAGCGCGGAGCCCACGGGGCCGTCGTACCGCTCCCGGAGCGCCGCGGCCGCGCCCGGGACGTCGGTGTTGTCGAGCAGACGGCGGCCGCCGTCGAGCAGCACGGTGTTGCCCCCGCCGGCGCGCGCCGCCTGCGGGAGCACCTCGTCGACCAGCGGGACGACCGTGCGCTTGAGCGGCATCGTCAGGCTCAGGCCGCGCCACTCCGTCCCGAGACCGTCGAGAAAACCGGGGAGGCCCTCCTCGGTGACCTCGACCGCGTCGTAGGACCACCCGAGGTCGAGGGCGGCGTATGCGGCACGGTGCAGCACCGGGGAGAGCGAGTGCCCGATCGGCGAGCCGAGGACCGCGCACCGGCGCACCTGAGCCATGCCCGTCAGCACGTCCCGGGGTTCGCTCGGCAGTAGTCGGCCAGCCGCGAACGGTTGCGGTTGTGCTCGGCGTCGTCGACGGCGAACGCGGTCTCGCCGGTCCCGAGGTCGATGGCCACGAAGTAGCACCAGCCCTCGTCGGTGGGCTCCAGCGCGGCCTGCAGAGCGGCCTCGCCCGGGGAGGCGATCGGCCCGGGCGGCAGACCCGCGTTGCGGTAGGTGTTGTAGGCCGACTCGGCGTCGCGCATCTCCTGGCTGGTGAAGACCGACTCGTTCTCGGCGTTGAGGTAGTTCACCGTCGAGTCCATCTGGAGCAGCCCCCGCGGGACCCCGGAGGAGGCGCAGGTCCCGTCGAGCCGGTTGTAGATGACCTCGGCCACCGCGGGCATGTCCTCGGGCCGGTTGACCTCCTTCTCGATGATGCTCGCCACCGTGACGAGGTCGTGCTCGTCGAGACCGACCGTCGAGGCGTCCGCGAGCGGAAGCGACTCGGCAACCGAGAGGAAGCGGTCGAGCATCGCCTGGAGCATCTGCGGGGCGGTCGTCCCCGGCGGGAAGTCGTACGTCGCGGGGAACAGGTAGCCCTCCGGGTTGCCCTCCGCGGACGGCGGAAGGTCCAGGCCCTGCACCGCGCGGCGGAGCTGGCGCTGGTTGACCTCGGTCTTCTCGGCCAGGCGGGCGATGATCTGCTCGATCCGGAACCCCTCGGGGACCGTCACCGAGCTCCGCACGATGTTGCCGGAGTCGACGAGGACCGCGAGGGCGTCCTCGGCGCGCATCTGCTCCTGCATCTCGTAGGACCCGACCTGGATCGAGCGGGACTCCGGATTCGCCGCAGCGGCCTCGGTGAAGGCCTCCACGCTGGCGACGACGTCGGCCTCCACGAGGGTGCGGGCGATCGCCGAGGAGGTGTCGCCCTCAGCGACATGGACGACGACGCTTCCGGTGCCGGGTCCGGGGTAGTCCTCCGCGGCGCTGCTGCTGAAGACCCCATTGAGCGCATCACGGCCGCGGTCCACGGCGAACCAGCCCAGGCCGATGATCACGGCGAGCGCGACCACCACCGCGATCAGACCCGCCGGGCGGCGGCGCCGCTCACGGTGTTTCTCGCTGTGTCGGCCCGGGGAGGGCTGCGGGTCGAGGTCGAGTCCGAGGTTGCTCAAGCGTCCTCACTCCGGGTCGTCACGAGCTCGCCGGGCGGCGAGCCGGAGGTGCGTTCGGTGTCCAGCGCGGTCTGCAGGATCACCACCGCCGCGGCCTGGTCGACCACGGCACGGCGTTTCTTGCCTTTCTTCCCCCCTGCACGGAGCATCGACTCCGCGGTGACGGTACTCAATCGTTCATCACACAGCCTCACGGGGACGGGCGCAAGCAGCGCGGCCAGCTCGCCGGCGAACACGCGGACCCGTCCGGCTGCCGGTCCCTCCCGACCCGACAGCGACCGCGGCAGGCCGACCACGACCTCCACGGGCTCGTGCTCGGCCACCAGGGCCGCCAACCGGGCAAGGTCGCCCTCGCCCCGGGCGACCGTGTCCAGCGGCGTGGCAAGGAACCCCGAGGGATCGCTCGACGCGACCCCGATGCGCGCGTCCCCGGGATCGATGCCGAGCCGTACTCCGTGGCGCACCCGTCAGGCCCGTGCCGCCGCGACGGCGTCGCGGACGGCGCCCAGCGCCACGTCGATCCGGCTGACGTCGGTGCCGCCGCCCTGGGCCACGTCGTCCTTGCCACCGCCGCTGCCGCCGAGGGCGGGCGCGGCAGCCTTGACCAGCGCGTTGGCGGAGAGGCCGGCGTCACGGGCCGCCTGGTTCAGCGCGACGACGATCGCCGGCTTGTCACCGGCATCACCGATCACCGTCACCACGGCAGGGGCACCGGCAGGCATCCGTCCGCGCACGTCGAGCGCGAGCTTGCGCACGTCACCGCCGCCGACCCCGATGGCCCGGTGGCCCACGACCGACACCCCGCTGACGTCCTGGGCGGACTCCGCGAGCGATCCGGCGGCGGCGAGGACCTGCTGGGCGCGGAGCCGCTCGAGCTCCTTCTCCGCAGCCTTGAGCCGGTCGACGGTCTCGCGCACCCGGTCCACGAGGGTGTCGGGCCGAGCCTTGAGCATGCCGGTCAGCGAGGAGACGAGGTCACGCTCCTTGGCGAGGTAGGCGAACCCCTCAAGACCCACCAGCGCCTCGACCCGGCGACTGCCGGAGCCGACCGAGGACTCCGAGGTCACCACGACGGTGCCGATCTGCGACGAGCGCTCCACATGGGTGCCTCCGCAGAGCTCGCGCGACCAGGGGCCGCCGATCTCCACGACGCGGACCTTCTGGTCGTCGTACGTCTCGCCGAAGAGCGCCAGCGCACCCCAGTCGCGGGCCTCGGCCAGCGTCATGTACTCCGCCCCGACCGCCATGTCCTGGCGGAGCGCGTGGTTGGCGATCTGCTCGAGCTCGGCGACCTGCTGGGGGCTGAGCGCCTTGGTCCAGCCGAAGTCCAGGCGCAGGTAGCCGGGCCGGTTATACGAACCCGACTGCAGCGCGGTCGGCCCGAGCACGTCGCGCAGGGCAGCGTGCACCACGTGGGTACCGGAGTGCGCCTGCCTGGCGCCGAGCCGCCACTCGCGGTCGACCTGGGCGTGCAGGGGCACACCTGCCGCCAGCTCGCCCTCGACGACGCGCACCTGGTGGACGACGAGGCCTCGCACCGGTCGCTGCACGTCGAGGACCTCGAGGCGTCCTCCGTCGAAGGTGATGACGCCGGCGTCGGCGGCCTGCCCCCCGGACTCGGCGTAGAACGGCGTGCGGTCGAGCACGAGCTCACCGACCGCACCCTCAGCCAGCGCGGTGACCGCCGCGCCCTCGGACAGCAGTGCGAGGGGGGCCGACTCGGTCTCGAGGGTCTCGTAGGCCAGCCACTCGGTCGGGCCGTGGGCGTCGAGGATGCCGCGGTAGACGCCGGTGTCGGCATGCTGGCCCTTCTTGGCCCGGGCATCGGCCTTCGCCCGCTCGCGCTGCTCGGTCATGAGCGAGCGGAAGCCCTCCTCGTCCACGCTGAGCCCGGCCTCGGAGGCCATCTCGAGCGTGAGGTCGATCGGGAAGCCGTAGGTGTCGTGGAGCGCGAAGGCCTTCGCCCCGGACAGCTGCGCTCCCCCGGTCTGCTTGACCTCGCCGGCGGCGGCGTCGAAGAGTTGGGTGCCGGCCGTGAGGGTCTTGCGGAAGGCGTCCTCCTCGGCGTACGCGACACCGGCGATGCGGGCGAAGTCCGCCTCGAGCTCGGGGTAGCCGAGCTTCATCTTCTCGAGGCTCACCGGGAGCAGCTCGGGGAGCGCCTGGCCGTCGTACCCGAGCAGGCGCATGGACCGGACGGCGCGGCGCAACAGCCGGCGCAGGACGTAGCCCCGCGACTCGTTGCCGGGGGTGACGCCGTCGCCGATGAGCATCAGCGCCGAGCGCACGTGGTCGCCGACGACCCGGAACCGGACGTCGTCCTCGACGTTGGCGCCGTACCGGCGACCGCTCAGCTCGCTGGCGCGCTCGATGACGGGGAAGACCTCGTCGATCTCGTACATGTTGGTCTTGCCCTGGAGCAGGTACGCCACCCGCTCGAGGCCGAGGCCGGTGTCGATGTTCTTGGCCGGCAGCGGGCCCTCGACGTCGAAGTCGTCCTTGGCGCGCACGGCCGAGAGCGACTCCTGCATGAAGACCAGGTTCCAGATCTCCAGGAAGCGGTCCTCGTCGACGACCGGCCCACCCTCGGGACCGAACTCCGGCCCACGGTCGTAGTAGATCTCGCTGCAGGGTCCGCCGGGGCCGGGGACCCCCATGTTCCAGTAGTTGTCGAGCAGCCCCCGCTTCTGGATCCGCTCCATCGGCAGCCCGGCCTGCTCGCGCCAGACCTCGATCGCCTCGTCGTCACCGTCGAGGACGGTCACCCAGATGCGGTCTCCGTCGAAGCCGTAGCCGCCGGACTCCACCGAGCCGGTGATGAGCTCCCAGGCGAGCTTGACCGCGCCCTCCTTGAAGTAGTCGCCGAAGGAGAAGTTGCCGCACATCTGGAAGAACGTGCCGTGCCGCGTGGTCTTGCCGACCTCCTCGATGTCGAGGGTGCGCACGCACTTCTGGACGCTGGTCGCCCGGGCGTACGGCGCGGACTCCTGGCCGAGGAAGTACGGCTTGAACGGCACCATGCCGGCGTTGACGAACAGCAGGTTGGGGTCGTCGAGCAGCAACGAGGCCGACGGCACGAGGGTGTGGCCGTTGCGCTCGAAGTGATCGGTGAACCGGCGGCGGATCTCCGCGGTGTCCATCAGCGGTGGGTGTCCTTCGGTGGTAGGTGCGGGGACGGGAGCTCGGTGGGGTGTGCCTCGGCGACACCGAGGGGGGCAGAGGAAGAGGCCGGCGGGGTGGCGAGCTCGAGGAGCCGGTGGTCGACCCGGCGGCGCACCTCGGCCTCGGCCTCGGCCTGGCCGGTGCGGTACTCCTCGGCGAGCACGCGGGCGCCGACCGCCAGACCGGCGACCCGGTCGCGCACGCCGTCAGGGGTGAAGGCCTCGGCTGCCCGTCGGGCCCGGGTCAGCGCGTAGGCACCGGCCCCCGCCCCGGCGAGGAACCACAGACCGCGGTTCATGCCGCATCGTCCCCGGGCCGCCGGGTCAACCGGTCGGCGTCGAGGCGGGCGCGCTGCTCGGCGTGCAGGTAGCGCCGGGCCTCGCGCAGCTCCTGGCGGCGGTGCTTGCGCGAGCGTCGCACCTCGCGGCGCATCGCGAAGCCCGCACGGTTGCGGGACTCCGCGGAGAGCGCGCGCCGCACCCCGTGGCCCACGGTGAACAGGCGCACCAACGACTCCCCCACCGCCATGGTGGTGAACTGGCGGGCGTCGACGACCCGGGTGGGCAGGTCGGCGGCTCCCGCGGCCGCGTCCGCCCGGGCCGGCAGGGCGAGCGCCGACCGCTCGGTGTCGGTGAGGACGCTGGTGATGAGGTACTCGGTCCGCGACGGTGTCGTCGGGGACGGTGTCGTGGGCGCGGGGGCCGTCGACTCGGGGGGCACCGGCTGGGCGGCGAGCGCGGCGCGCAGGTGCTGGATCTCGGTGACCGCGTCGGCCTGCGCAGCGGTGGTACGGCGCAGCGCGCGCGCGGTCCGCAGGGCCGACCAGGCGAGGGCGACCACCGCCAGCGCCAGGACGGCGACCGCTCCCCCCGCCGTCCAGACGACCCAGACGGGGAGGTCGGTGAGGGGGCGATCCATGGTGCCCGACCCTATCGCGGCCCGGAGGTCCCCCGGATCAGCGCCCGGAGCCGCTCCCAGCGCTCCTTGACCCCGGCCTCGGCCCCCAGCGACGTGGGCCGGTAGTAGGTGGCGTCGGCGACGACGTCGGGCGCGTACTGCTGCTGCGCCACGCCGTACGGCTCGTCATGGGCGTAGCGGTAGCCCTGGCCGTGGCCGAGCTTCTTCGAGCCCCCGTAGTGGGCGTCGCGCAGGTGCGCCGGGACCGGGCCGATCTTGCCGGCCCGCACATCGGCCGATGCCGCGCCGATGGCGGTGGTGACGGCATTCGACTTCGGAGCGACGGCCAGCGCGATCACCGCCTGCGCCAGGTTCAGGCGGGCCTCGGGCATGCCGATGAGCTGGACCGCCTGGGCCGCGGCCACCGCCGTGGGCAGGGCCGTCGGGTCGGCGAGCCCGATGTCCTCGCTGGCCAGGATGACCAGCCGCCGGGCGATGAACCGAGGGTCCTCCCCCGCCTCCACCATCCGGGCGAAGTAGTGCAGCGCTGCGTCGACGTCGGAGCCGCGGATCGACTTGATGAACGCCGAGGTCACGTCGTAGTGCTGGTCGCCCTGGCGGTCGTAGCGCACCGCGGCCCGGTCGACCGCGGTCTCGGTGGTGGCCAGCCCGATCCGGGCCCGTCCCTCGTCGTCGGTCTCGCCCGAGGACAGCGCCGCCGCGGCGGCGGCCTCGAGGTAGGTCAGCGACCGGCGCGCGTCTCCCCCCGCCAGGCGGACCAGGTGGTCCAGCGCGTCGTCGTCGATGGTGACGCCGCCGGCGAGCCCGCGCTCGTCCGCGACGGCCTCGGCGATCACGCCCCGGATGTCGTCATCGGTGAGCGGCTCGAGGGTGAGCAGCAGCGAGCGCGACAGCAGCGGGGAGATTACGGAGAAGAACGGGTTCTCGGTGGTGGCGGCCACGAGCGTCACCCAGCGGTTCTCGACCCCCGGGAGCAGGGCGTCCTGCTGTGCCTTGGAGAACCGGTGCACCTCGGCGACGAACAGCACCGTCTCGCGGCCCGAGCGCACCAGCTCGGCCCGGGCTGCGTCGATCGCCGCGCGGACCTCCTTGACCCCGGCCGCCACCGCCGAGACCTCGGCGAAGAGCCGGTCGGTCTGCTGGCTGAGGATCGAGGCGATCGTGGTCTTCCCGACCCCGGGCGGACCCCAGAGCAGGAGGGACATCGGCTGGTCGCCCTCGATGAGCCGGCGCAGGGGCGAGCCCTCGGCGAGCAGGTGCTGCTGGCCGACGAGCTCGTCGAGGGTGCGCGGGCGCATCCGGACGGCCAGCGGCGCCGACGCGTGGGTGTTCCCTGCCAGCGCCCCGGACGGGCGGCTGCCGCTGGGTGCGCCACCCGGCAGGTCGAACAGTCCGTCGCTCACCCGGTCAGCCTACGAGCGGGCGACCGGTGACTCCGCATCCTCCGGCTCCGGGGTCGCGTCGACACCGGCCTCCTTGCGCTGCTCCGGGGTGATGGGGGCGGGAGCGGCGGTGAGGGGGTCGAAGCCGCCGCCGGACTTCGGGAAGGCGATGACGTCGCGGATCGAGTCGGTGCCGGCGAGCAGGGCGCAGATGCGGTCCATGCCGACGGCGATGCCGCCGTGAGGCGGGGCGCCGTACTTGAACGCGTCGAGGAGGAAGCCGAACTTCTCCTCCGCCTGCTCCTGGGTCAGACCCATGACGGCGAACACCCGCTTCTGCACGTCCTCGCGGTGGATCCGGATCGATCCACCGCCCAGCTCGTTGCCGTTGCAGACGATGTCGTAGGCGTAGGCGAGCGCGCTGCCGGGGTCGGTGTCGAAGGTGTCGGCGAACTCCGGCTTGGGGCCGGTGAAGGCGTGGTGCACCGCGGTCCACGCCCCAGCACCGACGGCGACGTCACCGCTGGCGACCGCGTCGGAGGCCGGCTCGAACATCGGCGCGTCGACCACCCACGTGAAGGCGAAGGCGTCCTCGTCGATGAGCCCGCAGCGACGCCCGATCTCCAGGCGGGCCGCACCGAGCAGCGCACGGCTGGACTTGGTGGCGCCCGCGGCGAAGAAGATGCAGTCACCGGTGGCGGCGCCGACGTGCGCGGCCAGCCCCTCCTTCTCGGCGTCGGTGAGGTTCTTGGCCACCGGCCCTCCGAGGGTGCCGTCCTCCTGGACCAGCACGTAGGCCAGTCCCTTGGCGCCACGCTGCTTGGCCCACTCCTGCCACGCGTCGAGCTGCTTGCGCGGCTGGCTGGCACCACCCGGCATGACGACCGCGCCGACGTACTCGGCCTGGAAGACCCGGAAGGGGGTGTCGGCGAAGTACTCGGTGCACTCGACCAGCTCCTGGCCCATGCGGAGGTCGGGCTTGTCCGAGCCGAAGCGCTGCATCGCCTCGGCGTAGGTCATCCGCGGGATCGGGCGCGGGATCTCGACGTCGATGAGGCGCCACATCGCCGCGAGGACGTCCTCCATCAGGGTGATGACGTCCTCCTGGTCCACGAAGCTCATCTCGATGTCGAGCTGGGTGAACTCGGGCTGCCGGTCGGCACGGAAGTCCTCGTCGCGGTAGCAGCGTGCGATCTGGTAGTAGCGCTCCATGCCGGCGACCATGAGCAGCTGCTTGAACAGCTGGGGGCTCTGCGGAAGGGCGTACCAACTGCCGGGCTGCAGGCGGGCCGGCACGAGGAAGTCGCGGGCGCCCTCGGGGGTCGACCGGGTCAGGGTCGGCGTCTCCACCTCGACGAAGTCCTGCGTGTCGAGCACGTCGCGGGCAGCCTTGTTCACCTTGCTGCGCAGCCGGAGCGCGGCCGCCGGCCCGGTACGCCGCAGGTCGAGGTAGCGGTGCCGCAGCCGGGCCTCCTCGCCCACCTCGAGGTGGTCGTCGATGGGAAACGGCAGGGTGGCCGCGGCACTGAGCACCTCGACCTCGGCCGCGATGACCTCGATGGCACCGGTCGGCAGAGCGTCGTTGTGATTGCCCTCGGGGCGGACCGAGACCTCGCCGATGACCTTGACGCAGTACTCCGAGCGCAGCTGGTGGGCGACGTCCTCGTCGCGGACCACCACCTGCACGACACCGGAGGACTCCCGAAGATCGAGGAAGGCGACCCCGCCGTGGTCGCGGCGGCGGGCTACCCACCCGGCCAGCGTCACGGTCTGACCGGCGTGCTCGGCCCGGAGGCTGCCGGCGTCATGGGTGCGGATCACGAGATCTCCTCTTGCTGCTGTGCTGACTGGTGGGGCTGGGCGGGCTGATCGGTGAGCGGGGTGAGGACCGTGGGATGCAGGTCCTCCGCGGGAGGTTCCCAGGACGCGGGGTCGGCGTCCACCTGGTTCCCGACGCGGATGTCCTTGACCTGGTGGGACCCGTCGGCCCCGTCGGCCGGGAACCAGACGAACGGGATGCCACGCCGCTCGGCGTACCGGATCTGCTTGCCGAACTTCTGCGCGGCGACCGCGACCTCGGTGGGTATGCCGCGAGCGCGCAGCTGCTGGGCCACGACGTTGCTGACGGCCCGCGACTCCTCGTCGACGACGGCGACGAGCACCGCCGAAGGGACCGGGCGGGACCCCGCGAGGTGCCCGCGGGCGAGCAGCGGGATGAGCGTGCGGGAGATCCCGAAGGAGATCCCGACACCGGGGTACGTCGTCTTGCCGTCCGAGGCGAGGGCGTCGTACCGGCCGCCGCCTCCGACGGACTTGAGGTTCTCAAAGCCGTCCATCGAGATCTCGAAGACGGTGCCGGTGTAGTAGTCCAGGCCGCGCGCCAGGCTCAGCTGCGCACGGACCGAGAAGCGCTCGCCGTCGAGGTCGGCCACACCGTCGACGACCTGCGCGAGCTCGGCGAGACCGGTCTCCAGCAGCTCGTGCTCCACACCGAGGGCGCGGACCTGGTCGACGAAGGAGGCGTCCGCGGTGGTGATGCGGGCCAGCGCCAGGCACTGCTCGGCCTGGGAGTCGGTGAGGCCGGCGTCGGTGACGAGCATCCCGGAGACCTCGTCCGCGGTGACCTTGTCGAGCTTGTCGATGACCGCGATGACCCGCGCGGGGTCCTCGGCTCCGATCCCGCGGTAGAAGCCCTCGATGAGCTTGCGGTTGTTGACCCGCAGGGTCATGGGCGGGAGGGGCAGCGCGGCCAGCGCCTCGGCCATCACGCGGGCCACCTCGACGTCGAAGTGGAAGGGCAGCTCGTCCTTCATCACCACGTCGATGTCAGCCTGGGTGAACTCGCGGTAGCGCCCCTCCTGAGGCCGCTCGCCGCGCCAGGCCTTCTGCACCTGGAAGCGCCGGAACGGGAACTCCAGCTTGCCGGCGTTCTCGAGCACGTAGCGGGCGAACGGCACCGTGAGGTCGAAGTGCAGGCCCATGCCGGAGTCCTTGCCGGCAGCCTCCTCCTGCAGCCGACGCAGGACGTAGACCTCCTTGGACGTCTCCCCCTTGCGCAGGAGCTGGTCCAGCGGCTCGACGGCGCGAGTCTCGATCTCGGCGAAGCCGTGCAGCGCGAAGGTGCGCCGCAGGGAGTCGGCGACGGCCCGCTCGACGACGCGCTCGGCGGGCAGCAGCTCGGGGAACCCCGAGAGGGGCGTGGGCTTGCTCATCGACTCACAGGCCTCGGGTCACAGGAGGGACGCCCGGGTCGGTCCCGGCATCCACCGACCGGGCGACGTCGAGCAGGTAGGGGTTGCTGGCGCGCTCGCGGCCGATGCTCGTCTGCTCGCCGTGACCGGGGAGGACCACGATGTCGTCCTCCAGCGGCAGCACCTTGCTCGCCAGGCTGCGCAGCATCGTCGGGTGGTCGCCACCGGGCAGGTCGGTCCGACCGATCGAGCCGGCGAACAGCACGTCGCCGGAGAACAGCAGCGCGCGTACGTCGGGGTGCCCCGGGTCGTCGAACGGGGTGCGGAACATGACCGAGCCGCGCGTGTGGCCGGGCGCGTGGTCGACCAGGAACTCGATGCCGGCGAGCTCGAGGGTCTGGGCGTCGGCGATCTCGGAGACGTCGTCGGGCTCGGCGAACTCGTACTTCCCGCCCAGGAGCATGCCGGCGGTCTCGGGAGACATCCCGGCCATCGGGTCGGAAAGCAGGTGCCGGTCCTCGGGGTGGATGTAGGCGCGGGCGTCGTAGGTCCCGGCCACCGGAGCGACGCACCACATGTGGTCGATGTGGCCGTGGGTCACGAGGACGGAGACGGGCTTGAGACCGTGCTCGCGCACGACCTGGGCTACGCCCTCGGCCGCGTCCTTGCCCGGGTCCACCACCACGCACTCGGTGCCGGGGCCGGTCGCGAGGACGTAGCAGTTGGTTCCCCACGGTCCGGCCGGGAAGCCTGCGATGAGCACGACGGGATCTCCTGCGGATCGGGGGTGGGGGGTGGTCCGGCGCCGCGCGCCGCACCGCGGCAGCCTACCGACCCCCCGCTCTGACTACGATGGCGCACGGCGCCCGCCACCTCCGGGGCGCCGGCCATCCGCCAGCGACCCAGTGAGGTAGCAGTGACCAGCCAGGGCAACGAAGAGACGCCCCGCCCCGCCCCGGTGCCCGGCCCTCGGCCGACGCCGCGGCCACCGCGTGGCCCTCGCCCCGGTGCGCCGGTCCGGCCGTCTGCCGCCCCGGCCGCTCCTCCGACGATCGCCGACGCACCCTCGTGGGGCCGGGTCGACGACGACGGCACCGTCTACGTCCGTGAGGGCGACGGCGAGCGCGCCGTCGGCCAGTACCCCGAGGGCACTCCTGACGAGGCGCTGGCCTTCTTCGTGCGCCGCTTCGAGGCACTCGCCTTCGAGGTGGACCTGCTCGAGCAGCGGGTGCGCGCCGGGACCGTCGCACCGCCCGAGGCCGCCGCCGCCGTCACCACGGTCCGCGGAGAGGTCAGCGGCGCGCACGCGGTGGGTGACCTCGCCGCCCTGCAGCAGCGCCTCGACGCACTGGACTCCCTCGTGGACGAGCAGCGTGCCGCCCGCAAGGCCGAGCGTGCCCAGCGCGCGGAGCAGGTCAAGAGCCGGATGGCGGAGATCGCCGCCGAGGCCGAGAAGATCGCCGAGGGCAAGGACTGGCGCAACGGCGCCAACCGGCTGCGCGACCTGCTCGAGGAGTGGAAGGGCCTCTCCCGCCAGGACAAGACCTCCGACGACGTGCTGTGGCGGCGCTTCTCCACGGCTCGCACCACCTACACGCGACGGCGCAAGGCACACTTCGCGGAGCAGAACCAGCAGCGCGACGCCGCCCGCGTGGTCAAGGAGCGCCTGGCGACCGAGGCCGAGGCGCTGGCCGGGTCGACCGACTGGGGCGCCACCGCGGGCCGCTACCGCGACCTCATGCAGCAGTGGAAGGCCGCCGGTCCCGCGCCGAAGGACGTCGACGACGCGCTGTGGGCGCGCTTCCGCGGCGCCCAGGACACGTTCTTCGGCGCCCGTGACGCCGAGAACGCCGCGCTCGACCGCGAGTTCGTCGCCAACGCCGAGGTGAAGGACGCGTTGCTCGTCGAGGCCGAGGCGCTCCTGCCAGTGACCGACGTGCGGGTGGCGAAGGAGAAGTTCCGCTCCATCGCCGAGCGCTGGGACGCCGCCGGCAAGGTCCCGCGGGACCGGATGAAGGAGCTGGAGGCTCGCATCCGCAAGGTCGAGCAGGCCATCCGCGGCGTCGAGGACGAGCAGTGGCGCAAGTCCGACCCCGAGAAGTCCGCGCGGGCCAACGACATGGTCGTCAAGCTCGAGGCCGCCATCGCCGAGGTCGAGGAGAAGCTGGCCAAGGCCCGCGCCGCCGGCGACACCGCCAAGGTCACCAAGCTCGAGCAGGACATCTCCTCCCGGCAAGAGTTCCTCGCGATGGCGAAGCGGACCTCGGAGGAGTTCGGCGGCTGAGGCCGCTAGCCCGTGACGCGGTAGGCGTCGAAGACGCCGTCGACGGTGCGGACCGCCTTCAGCACGTGGCCAAGATGCTTGGGGTCGGCCATCTCGAAGGAGAACTTCGACTTCGCGACCCGGTCGCGGGTGGTGCTCAGCGACGCCGACAGGATATTCACGTGGGCGTCGGAGAGCACCATGGTGATGTCGGAGAGCAGCCGGGCCCGGTCCAGCGCCTCGACCTGGATGTTGACCAGGAAGACCGACTGGCCGGTCGGCGCCCACTCCACGTCGAGGAGCCGCTCGGGCTGGGCCTGCAGGCTGGTGGCGTTGGTGCAGTCGGCGCGGTGCACCGAGACGCCACCGCCCTTGGTCACGAAGCCGAGGATCGCGTCCCCGGGCACCGGCGTGCAGCACTTCGCCAGCTTCACCCAGACGTCGGAGGCGCCCTTGACGATGACACCGGCGTCCGTGCCCGAGGTCTGCCGGACGGGACCCCGCCGGCCGGTGATGCTGACGCCCTCGGCGAGGTCCTCGGCGGCGCCGTCCTCCCCGCCGTACAGGTCGATGACCTTGCGTACGACGGTCTGTGCGCCGAGGTTGCCCTCGCCCACCGCTGCGTAGAGCGCGGAGACGTCGGCGAGCCGCAGCTCGGCGGCGACGGTGCTGAGCGAGTCGTGGGTGAGCACCCGCTTGAGCGGCAGCCCCTCCTTGCGCATGAGCTTGGCGATCTGCTCCTTGCCCTGCTCGATCGCCTCCTCGCGCCGCTCCTTGGTGAACCAGTGGCGGATCCGGGTGCGGGCGCGCGGTGAGGCCACGAACTGGAGCCAGTCACGGCTCGGCCCGGCATTCGGCGCCTTGGAGGTGAACACCTCGACGACGTCACCGTTGTCGAGGCGGGACTCCAGCGGCACCAGGCGACCATTCACCCGGGCACCGATCGTGTGGTGGCCGACCTCGGTGTGGATCGCGTAGGCGAAGTCGACCGGCGTCGACCCGGTGGTCAGCGCGATCACGTCGCCGCGCGGAGTGAAGACGTAGACCTCGGCGGAGTTGATCTCGAAGCGCAGCGACTCCAGGAACTCGCCCGGGTCCTCGGTCTCGCTCTGCCAGTCCAGCAGTTGGCGGACCCACGCCATGTCGCTGGAGACACCCTCGCGCTCAACCTCGTGCGGCTCCGCGCCCACGCGCTGCTCCTGCTTGTACTTCCAGTGCGCCGCGATGCCGTACTCGGCGCGGCGGTGCATCGCGAAGGTACGGATCTGCAGTTCGACGGGCTTGCCCTCGAGCCCAATCACCGTCGTGTGCAGCGACTGGTACATGTTGAACTTCGGGAGCGCGATGTAGTCCTTGAAGCGCCCCGCGATCGGGTTCCAGCGCGAGTGCAGGACGCCGAGGGCGGCGTAGCAGTCGCGGTCGTTCTCGACGAGGATCCGGATCCCGACCAGGTCGTAGATGTCGGAGAAGTCGCGGCCCCGCACGATCATCTTCTGGTAGATCGAGTAGTAGTGCTTGGGTCGGCCGGTGACGGTCGCGCGGATCCGGGCCTCCCGCAGGTCCTGCTCGACCTGGCTGATCACCTGGGCCAGGAACTGGTCGCGCGAGGGCGCCCGCTCGGCGACGAGCCGCACGATCTCGTCGTAGATCTTGGGGTGCAGCGTGGCGAAGGCGAGGTCCTCGAGCTCCCACTTGAGGGTGTTCATGCCGAGCCGGTGGGCCAGCGGGGCGAAGATCTCGAGCGTCTCGCGCGCCTTGCGCTCCTGGGTGTCCTGCTTGAGGTAGCGCAGGGTGCGCATGTTGTGCAGCCGGTCGGCGAGCTTGATGACGAGCACCCGGATGTCGCGGCTCATCGCCACGATCATCTTGCGGATGGTCTCGGCCTGCGCGGAGTCGCCGTACTTGACCTTGTCGAGCTTCGTTACGCCGTCGACGAGCTGGGCGACCTCGTCGCCGAAGTCCACGCGCAGCTGGTCGAGGGTGTAGGAGGTGTCCTCGACGGTGTCGTGGAGCAGCGCGGCGCACAGCGTCGGCTCGGTCATCCCGATGTCGGCAAGGATCGACGTGACCGCGAGCGGGTGGGTGATGTACGGGTCACCGCTCTTGCGCATCTGGGTGCCGTGCGCCTTCTCGGCGATCAGGTAGGCCCGCTCGATGAGCGCCAGGTCGGCCTTGGGGTGGTTCGCGCGGATGGCGCGGTAGAGCGGCTCGAGGACCGGGTTTCCCGGCTGGGGCTTCGTGCCGATGCGGGCCAGGCGCGCGCGCATCCGGCGCCCGGACGGCGGGCCGGCCGAGGCCGACGGCGCGCGCGCAGGAGGCGCCGCGGGGACGGTCTCGTCCCCGGCGGGCTCGGCCACCAGCCGCTCGTCGCTCACCGTGCCTCCTCCACCCCGTGCTCGGGGTCCTGCCCAGTCTACGAGCGGATCACACCGTCAGCAGCGCGGTGAGCGGGAGGTCCCCCGCGGTTGCCCGGCCGGGCAGGAACGACAGCTCCATCAGCACCGCGACCGCGTGCACGTCGGCACCGCAGCGCCGGACGAGCTCGGCGGTGGCGGCGACGGTCCCTCCGGTCGCCAGCACGTCGTCGATGACCAGCACCCGGTCACCGGTGGCGACGGCGTCCTGGTGGATCTCCAGCGTCGAGGATCCGTACTCGAGGTCGTAGGAGATCGTGTGCCTCGCGGCCGGGAGCTTGCCGGGCTTGCGCACCGGCACGAACCCGACCCCGAGGGCCAGCGCGACCGGGGCGCCGAGCAGGAACCCGCGGGCCTCCATGCCGACCACGCGGTCCACCACGGTGGCACCGGCGGCGTCACGCCCGGCGGCCGCGAGCGCCTCGACGACCTCGCCGAACGCGAGGGGGTCGGCCAGGACCGGCGTGATGTCCTTGAATAGCACACCGGGCTCGGGGAAGTCGGGGATGTCACGGACCAGCCGCTCCAGCGCCGCGACGGCGCGTGTCGTGGTGTCGATCACGCGTCGGGGCCCGGAGCGGGTCCGCTCCCGGGAGCGCCCGGCTCCTCGGCCCCGTCGAGCACGCGGACGACGGCCTGGCGGGCGATCTTCACCTCGGTCGCCGGCGCGATCTCGACCCAGGCGACGTCCGGCTCGTGGTCGTCGAGGCGCGTGACGCGGCCGAAGAAGCCCGACGCCAGCATGACCTCGGAGCCCACCGACAGGGAGGACTGCAGGGACTTCATCTCCTGGGCGCGCTTGCGCTGCGGGCGGATGAGCAGGAACCAGAAGACCAAGATGATGAGGGCAAACGGAAACAGTGACGCGAGGGCTTCCACGAGCGACCTTCCACACGGGGGACGGGACCGACTGAGTCTAGGCGTCCTCGCGCGCGGTACGGCGGCCCGGGTCGGTGGTCAGTCCTCCTCGAACAGCGGGGCGTCCACCCCGCCGCCGAACGCGGCGTCGGCGGGGACCGGCAGACCGAGGTGGGTCCAAGCGGCCGCGGTCGCCACCCGGCCGCGCGGCGTACGGGCCAGCAGGCCCGAGCGGACCAGGAACGGCTCGGCCACCTCCTCGACGGTCTCGCGCTCCTCCCCCACGGCCACCGCGAGCGTGCTCGCACCCACCGGCCCGCCCCCGAAGCGACGGCACAGGGCATCGAGGACAGCCCGGTCGAGGCGGTCGAGACCGGACTCGTCGACCTCGTAGAGGTCGAGTGCGGCCCGGGCCAGCGGCAGCGTCACCACCCCGTCGGCGCGCACCTGCGCATAGTCGCGCACCCGGCGCAGCAGCCGGTTGGCGATGCGGGGGGTGCCCCGCGAGCGCGAGGCGATCTCGGCCCCGCCGTCGTCGGTGAGGGTGACCTCGAGCAGACGCGCGGAGCGGCGCACGATCCGCTCGAGATCGGCGGTCGCGTAGAACTCGAGATGGCCGGTGAAGCCGAAGCGGTCGCGCAGCGGACCCGGGAGCAGGCCGGCGCGGGTGGTGGCACCGACGAGGGTGAAGGCCGGGATCTCCAGCGGGATCGCGGTGGCTCCGGGCCCCTTGCCGATGACGACGTCGACACGGAAGTCCTCCATGGCGACGTAGAGCATCTCCTCGGCGGGCCGCGACATCCGGTGGATCTCGTCGACGAAGAGGACGTCACCCTCCTGCAGCCCCGAGAGGATCGCGGCCAGGTCGCCGGCGTGTGTGATGGCCGGGCCGGAGGTGAGCCTCAGGGGCGTGCTCATCTCGGCGGCGATGATCATGGCCAACGTCGTCTTCCCGAGACCGGGAGGGCCGGAGAGCAGCACATGGTCCGGTGCGCGACCGCGCCCGCGGGCGGCCTCGAGGACCAGGGACAGTTGCTCGCGGACACGCTCCTGCCCGACGACCTCGTCGAGGGTGCGGGGCCGCAGTGCCGCCTCGACCGCGCGCTCGTCGCCTTCAGCCTCGGCCGCGGTCACCGTCCGTCGTTCGAGGTACGCCTCCTCGGCGGCGCTGAGGGCATCGCCCTCGGTGACCCCGGAGTAATGGCCATCGTCCATGGCACTCATGCCTTGCTCAGGCTGCGCAGCGCGGCGCGCAGCAGCGCGGCGACGTCGGGGGCGGGCATGGACTCGGCCTCGGGCTCCACGGCGCGGACCGCGCGCTCGGCCTCCTTCGTCGACCAGCCGAGCCCGACGAGACCGGCATGCACCTGGTCGGCCCAGGCAGCGCTGGGTGCGGGCCCTCCCCCGGCGGGGAGCTCCCCCGAGCCCGGCGCGCCGATCCGGTCCTTCAGCTCCAGGATGATCCGCTGGGCGCCCTTCTGGCCGATGCCCGGGACGGTCGTCAGGGTCTTGACGTCCTCGCTGGCCACCGCGCGGCGGATCGCCTCGGGGCTCTGCACCGCAAGCATCGCCTGCGCCAGCTTCGGGCCTACGCCGGAGGCGGTCTGGACGAGCTCGAACATGGCCTTCTCGTCCGCGTCGAGGAAGCCGAAGAGCGTCAGCGACTCCTCGCGCACGATCAGGCTGCTCGGCAGCGTGGCCTCGGCACCGGGGCGGAGGGTGGCGAGGGTGCTGGGGGTGCAGTGCAGCTCGAGGCCGACCCCACCGACCTCGAGCACGGCCGAGTTCAGGGTGACCTCGGCGACGCGGCCACGGACGAACGCGATCACGGGCGGCTCCTCTCAACGGCGCGGGGGCGCTGCTGGGTACGGGCGGTGCGGACGGCGGCCTCGATGCGGGACTGGGCCCCGCCACGCCAGACGTGGCAGATCGCCAGCGCCAGCGCGTCGGCCGCGTCGGCCGGCTTGGGTGCGGCGTCGAGCCGAAGGATCCGGGTGACCATCGCGGCGACCTGGGCCTTGTCAGCGCGCCCGCTGCCGCTCACGGCGGCCTTGACCTCGCTGGGTGTGTGCAGCGCGACCGGCAGTCCACGACGGGCCGCGGCGACCATGACGACGCCGCTGGCCTGGGCCGTGCCCATGACGGTGCGCACGTTGTGCTGGCTGAAGACCCGCTCCACCGCGACCGCGTCGGGCCGGTGGGCGTCGAGCCACAGCTCGACCTCGGCCTCGATGACCCGCAGCCGCTCCGCGACGGGATCGTCGGGGGCCGAGCGGGCCACGCCGACGGCGACGAGCGAGAGCGGTCGGCCGACGGAGCCGTCGACCACACCCAGCCCGCACCGGGTCAGCCCCGGGTCGATGCCGAGCACGCGCATGTCGCCTCCCGTGCCGCCGTACGACGACGCTCGTCCGAACAGGTGTTCGCACGGAACGTTATCCCGCCTGCACGCGCCGGGCGCGACCGACACGCCCCCGGGACGGACAGTGCCCTGACTCGGCGCACGCCACCGGGCCCGCGCCAGGCGGGCCGCGGGGCGGGGCAGCTACGACTCGGCGGGCTCGAGCAGGTGGCGCGGGAGGGCGGGGTTGCCGTGCCGGTCGAGCCACTCATACAGGGGCCGCCCGTCGGTGTCCCAGCCGTCGCGGCGATACGTCCAGCCGGTCCAGGTCTTCAGGCGGTGGTGGCGCCTGCAGAGCGCGGCAAGGTTGGCCGGGGTGGTCTGCCCGGGTGGCCCGCCCTCGACATAGGGCTCGATGTGGTCGAGGTCCGATGAGCGAGCGTCGCGGGTGCAGTCGGGAAACACACACGTCCGGTCGCGCAGGACGACCTGCTCGCGCATCCACTCCGGCGGCAGCCGGCCGTCCACACCATCGGTGCGGGCCGTCTCGAGCACGGGCCTCAGGGTGATGCCGTCGCGGGCGATCCCGCCGGGGCGGCTC
>JAUYLL010000094.1 GCA_030698375.1 Nocardioides sp.
CGACGCGGTCGCCCAGGCGGCGGGTCCGCGGGTGCGCGTGCTTCCGCCGGCGCCCACGGTGGTTGCGGCCCGCGCGGGTGCCGTGACGGCGGCCACCGGCGACGCGGTCTGCTTCCTGCCTGCCACCGACCTGGTCGCCGACGACGTCGACGGGGCGCAGGGTGTCGCCGCACGCGCGGTGGACGCGCTCGGTGACGCGGCGATGGCGTGGGTCCCGCAGCGGCGGGTCGGGGACGGCCCCCTCGCCCGGGTCGCCGCCGGCCCGCTCCGCCTGGCCGACGCGGCCTTCCGTACCGACCTGCTGCGCGAGGTGCTCGCCGACCCCGGCCTCGAGGACGACCGCACGGACACCGGCCTGAGGCTCGCCGCCCTCGCGGAGCGTCGGGCCACGGACGGAGGTGGCCTGCGCGACCGCGACGACCTCGATCCGTGGTGCACCTGGCAGCGTCGCGACCACGCCCTGCCGTTCGGCTTCGACCCCGACCTGGCCGCCGAGCTCGAGGCCTGGCTGCCGACCGCCGAGGCTGCCTGGGCGACCGCGGCGACCGGCGCTGCCGCGACCCGCTCCCGGTGGGCGCGGGGGTTGCTGGTCGCTCTGCTCGCCCACCTTCCCCACGTCGAACGCGTCGACGACGGGCTCTGGGCGCGGAGCCGGACGTTCGCGCTGCCCCTGGCCGACGCGCTCGAGGAGACGACCGGCACCGAGGACCTCGGGGTGTGGGCGCGGGCTGCGCTGGGCCTGCTGCGGGCCGACGACAGGGTCACCCTGGCCGCCCTCGAGCTCGAGCGCTGGCGCCACCCCGAGGACCTGCGCACGACGGTCCGCGCGGCGCCCGGCCACCTCGTCGAGGCGGTCCTTCCCGGGGGACCGGTCCCGCTGACCCCCGCGGAGACGCCCGCCTGGGCCTCCCTCCGGCGGATGACCGTGCTGCCCGGCTCGGGCCTGGTGCTCCAGCTGCTGACGGGCATCCGGCACCTCGACCTCGCCGACCACCCGCCCGAGGTTGAGGTGGCCCTGGTCGGGGGTGGAGCCCGTCACCCGCTCCGCGTCGGCCCCGCGCCCGGCGACGACGCTCACCGTGTCGGGGGGCTGCGCTTCGTCGACCAGGCGCCCGGCGCCTGCTCCGTGGTGCTCCCCGAGGGTCTCCTGACCGCGCTTCCCGACGGCCGGTCCTCGTTCGAGGTGGTCGTCCGCGCCGGGGGGCTGGAGCGGCGTACCGCGCTGGCCGACCACGACCCCCGTGGTTCGGCGGGCGAGCCGGCCGTCCTCACCCACGGGGGACGCACCCTGCGGGCGACCTTCCGGGCACGCCGGGGCCTCGAGGTCGAGGTCGCCGCGTCGAGCCAGGAGGAGGCGGTCCCGTCCGGCCCCGCCGCGGTGGTCGAGGACTGTGCGCTCGTGACCGGGGCTGACGGCGGTCCGGTCCTCGTGCTGCGCGGTCGCGCACCGGACCACGCCGGCCGCAGCCTCGAGCTGGTCGCCGGCTCCGGCACCGCCGCCTCGACCACCGAGTGGGACGGAGACGAGTTCGTCGCCCGGGTGGCGCTGCAGCGTCCGGCCACCCTCGTCGGGACAGCCCCGGCCCCGGCCGTCCTGCTCCCGCCCGCCGCCTACCGCGTCCGCTGGGACGCCGGTCCCGACCGGCTGGTCGCGCCGCCTTCGGGGGAGCTGCTCACCGACCTGCCCCGGGTGCTGCCGCACCCCGCTGCCCGCCTGGAGGTCCGCCGGGGTGTGCACGGCTCGCTCGTCCTCGTCGTGGGGCCCGGCCTCGCCCCGGCGGAGCGCGGCCCGTTCGCCCAGCAGCGCCTGGTCGAGCGATACCTGGCAGCCGAGGCGGAGCAGCGCCAGCTCGACCCCGCGGTCGTCTACCTGCAGTCATTCGCGGGCGCGACCCCCACCGACAGCCCCGCAGCCATCGCCGCCGAGCTCCGCCGCCGGGCACCGCACCTGCGCCTCGTCTGGGGCGTCGCCGATGCCTCCGTCCCGGTCCCCGAGGGCTGCGAGGCGGTGACGATGCGCACCGCCGCATGGTTCGACATCCTCGCCACCGCAGCCCACCTGGTCGTCAACATCGACCTCGAGCCGTGGTTCCGGCTCCGACCCGGTCAGCGGCTTCTGCAGTCCTTCCACGGATACCCGTCGAAGTCGATGGGCCTGGACCTGTGGCGGGCGAAGAACATGCCCCCGGGACGCGTCGAGCGGATGCTGGACCGCACCCAGCGGGCCTGGTCGGCCATCCTCACCCCCAGCCCGGAGATGAACCGGCACTACCGCGAGCAGTACGCCTACGACGGCCCGATCATCGACGTCGGCTACCCGCGCGACGACGCCCTCCTCGCCCCCGACGCCGATCGCCGCCGGGCCGAGGTGCGGGCCGCGCTCGGCATCGCCGACGACGTCGTCGCGGTCCTGCACGCCCCCACCTGGCGCGACGACCTCGCCCAGAACTTCCGCGCCGCCGCCGACGCGGGCCACGTCGACCCGGAGGCGATGGCAGCGGCTCTCGGGCCGTCGTACGTCGTCCTGCAGCGCGGCCACCGCTTCCACGCGCACGCCGGGCCCGCCGGCCCCGGCGTCATCGACGTCGGCGACCACCCGGAGATCAACGACCTGGTGCTTGCCTCCGACGTCGCGGTGCTCGACTACTCCTCGCTCCGCTTCGACTACGCGCTGACCGGCCGCCCGATGGTCTTCTGCGTCCCCGACCTCGCCGACTACGCCGGCTCGACCCGCGGCTTCCTCTTCCCGTTCGAGGAGTCCGCGCCCGGGCCACTGCTAGCCACGCAGGACGAGGTGGTCGCCGCGCTGCGGGACCTGCCCGGCCTCCGAAGCCGGTACGCCGCGTCCCTGACGTCGTTCAACGAGCGCTTCCACCCGGTGCGCGACGGGCGGGCGGCCGAACGCGTCGTGGACGCCTTCTTCGGCGACGTGCCGGGCTGAGCCCGGTCAGCCTCGCGTCAGCCCTCGTCCTGGGCCGCGTCCGCCCGCCGGAGGTCGACCACGGTGCCCGTCTGGCGCGAGAGCAACGTGTCGAGCGAGGCGGCGGCGACGTCCTGGGAGTCGAGCAGCGACCCGGGGGGCTCCTCGCCGAATGCCTTGGTCCGCATCGGCGTGGCCGTCCGCTCGGGGTTGATGCAGTTGACCCGGACCCCGGCGTCGCTCCACTCGTCGGCAAGCGCCTGGGTCAGGTTGACCACCGCGGCCTTCGCCGAGGAGTAGAGGCTGTAGCCGGCGCGGCCCCGGGTGTAGGAGCTGGAGGTGAACAGCAGCAGGCTGCCGCCGCTGGCACGCAGGGGCTCGAGGAACTCCTGGGCGACGAACACCGGCGCCAGGTAGTTCACCTCGGTGGCGGCGTACACGGTCTCCTCGGAGGTCTCCTCCAGGGAACCGCGGGGCAGGACGCCGGCGGTGTTGACGACGTGGTCGATGTGGCCCTCGGCGGCGAGCACCTGCTCGCGGGCGGTGCGCAGGTCGACCCGGCGCTCGACGTGGGTGCCCGTCGCGCTGCGGCTGAAGACGTGGACGTGGGCGCCGTGGCTGCGGGCCAGGTCGGCGATGTCGGCGCCGATGCCGTAGCTGCCCCCGAGCACCACTACGACCTTGCCCTCGAGCGCGGCGCGGTACTCCACCGGCGTGCGGCTCTCGGGGAGGTCCTTGCTGGTGAGCTGGAAGAGCTTGTCGGCGATGTAGACGTCGATCGGCTCGGTGACCTTCATGTTCCGCTCGTCGCCGGCGACGACCCAGATGCGGGTCTCGGGGGTGTAGCGCAGCACCACGGTGCAGTCGTCGGTCGCCTCGAAGTGCGGGTCCTGGGCGGCGAGCTCATAGGCGCGGCGGATGGTGCCGAGCCGGAACCCCTGTGGGGTCTGCCCACGACGAAGCATCGCCCGCGGCGGGACAGCGCGGATGGTGTTCTTTTCGTCGACCTCCACGATCGTGTCGGCCGAGGGGATCGCGACGTCGACCGCGTCGTAGGACTCCAGGGCCTCGAAGCAGTCGCTGACGATGCGTGCGGTGACCAGGGGGCGCACGGCGTCGTGGAAGAGGACCTTCGCGTCGTCGGGCCGCTCGCCGATCGCCTCGAGCGCGCGCATCGTCGTGCCGCTGCGGGTGTCGGCCCCGGGCAGGACCGTGCGCACCTTCGCGTACCCGCCCGCCTTCACGATGGCGTGCACGGCGTCGAGGTGCCCCTCGGCCATCAGGACGACGACCTCGTCGACCAGCGGGTGCTCGTCGAAGAGCGCCAGCGTGTGCTCGAGGATGGTGCGTCCGGCGATCTTGATCAGCTGCTTGGGGATGTCCAGCCCGACCCGGGTGCCGACGCCGCCCGCGAGGACGACCGCGATGTTGTGGCTCACGGGCGACGAGGCTACCGCCGCCCGCCCGTAGCCTGGACAACGTGAGCACCCTCTTCGCCCCGCCCGGCACCGAGTGGACCTCGGTGTCCCCGCGACTGACCAGCGCCCGACGGGTCGCGCTGGTGCTCGGGCTGACGCCCCTGGCCGCCGGCCTGGCCCTGCTCGTGGTGCTCGCGCCGTTCCTCCCGCGCTGGGTGTACGCCGTCGCGTTGGGCGCCGTGGTCGCCTTCCTGGTCTTCTGGTGGTTCTGGATCGCCGTGCTCGTGCGGCGCTGGCGCTACGCCGAGCGGGACGAGGACCTCTACGTGCGCAACGGCGCGCTGTTCCGCACGCTCGTGGCCGTGCCCTACGGCCGGATGCAGTACGTCGACGTCTCCTCCGGCCCGGTCGACCGGCACTTCGGGATCGCCACGATCAGCCTGCACACCGCCGCCCCCGGCACCAGTGCGGTCATCCCCGGCCTGCCGGCCGACGAGGCCGCCCGGCTGCGCGACCGCCTCACCGAGCTCGGCGGGGCCCAGGGATCCGGCCTGTGACCGAGCCATCCGCAGGCCCCGGTCCGGAGATGGACCCCGGTCCGGAGATCGACTCCGGTCCGGGGGCGGACCCGCCCACGGCCCCGGCTCCACCGCCCCAGGACTTCCGTCGGGTCTCCCCGCTGACGCCCGTGGTGCGCGGCTTCGTCTTCCTCGCCGCCGCCCTGTTCGCCACCTGGCGCGACGCCCTGCGCGGTGACTTCGGGTACCTGGCCATCGGCTTCGGGATCGCGCTGCTGGTCGGCGTCGCCTACGGGGCGGCGTCGTGGGCGCTCACCCGCTACCGGATCGGCGCCGAGGAGCTCCGCGTCGACACCGGCGTGATCAACCGGCAGTCCCGACGGATCCGGATCGACCGGATCCAGGGCGTCGACGTGGTGCAGCCCTTCGTGGCCCGCCTGTTCCGCCTCGCCGAGCTGCGCATCGACACCGCGGGCGGTGACCGGGAGGGGTCGCTGGCCTACCTGCCGCTGCGGGAGGCGGAGGCGGTCCGCCGTACCCTCCTGGCGCGTCGGCGGGCGGCGGACTCCACCCCGCCGGGGAGTGCGCCGGGGACCGCGCCGGCGGACGTCCCCGAGCCGACCGCCCAGCCCGAGCAGCTGCTCGTCCGGGTGCCGCTGGGACGGCTGATGCTCTCGGCGGCGCTCTCGACCGAGACGGTCTTCGTCGTCCTGGGCGCGTCCTTCGTCCTGGGGGCGTTCCTGGCCACCGGCCAGTGGTGGGCGATCACCGGGGTCGGCCCGGCCGTGGGTGCCCTGGTGCTCGTGCTGGCGAACAGGGTGAGCGGCAACTACCGGTTCACCGTGGCCGGCACCGAGTCCGGCCTCCAGGTCCGGCGCGGCCTGTTCGACCTCACCACGCAGACGCTCAACCTGCGGCGGGTGCAGGGCGTCGTCCTCACCGAGCCGTGGCTGTGGCGCTGGCTCGGCTGGGCCCGTCTGGACGTCTCGGTGGCGGGCAACCCCGGTCAGCTGACCGGCAACGCCGAGAGCTCGCCGACCACGCTGCACCCGGTCGGGCCGCGCGCCGAGGTGCTCTGGCTCGCCCGCACGGTGCTCGGCGGCCTCGACCTGGAGCAGGTGCCGCTGCGCCCGGCGCCGCCCGCCGCCCGGTGGCTGGCGCCCCTGCAGGGTCGGTGGCTCGCGGTGGGTGCCGACCCTGCGCTCGTGGTCAGCCGGCACGGCCTGCTGACGCGCAGCCACCACGTCGCCCCGCAGCGCCGGGTGCAGTCGGTCCGCATCACCCAGGGCCCGCTGCAGCGCCGGCTCGGCCTCGGGACGGTCCAGATCGACAGCCCACCCGGCCCGGTCTCGGTCCGGGCGCTGCACCGGCTCGCTCCGGACGCCCGCTCCTTCGTGGGCTACGAGATCGCCGCCGCCCGGCACGCCCGCGGACGAGGGGCCCCCACGGACGGGGTGCATAAGGTCGGACCATGACCTCCCGCCCCACCCCCGGCCACCCGCTCGAGGACGTCCGCACCGCCGTCGAGGCCGTGCTCCCCTCGGTCCGCGACGACCTCGAGGACCTCGTGCGGATCCCCTCGGTCAGCGCCGACCCGGCCCGCGCCGACGACGTGCGCCGCTCCGCCGAGGCCACCGCGGCGCTCTTCGGTGCCGAGGGCTTCGACGACGTCCGGATCCTCGCGGCTGAGGGGGGCGCCCCCGCGGTCGTCGCCCGTACGCCGGCCCCTCCGGGGGCGCGCACCGTCCTGCTCTACGCCCACCACGACGTCCTGCCGAACGGAGACCGGTCCGAGTGGGAGACCGAGCCGTTCGAGCCCACCGAGCGCGCCGGCCGGCTGTTCGGGCGCGGAGCGGCCGACGACAAGGCCGGGATCGTGGCCCACCTGGCGGCCGTCCGCGCCCTGCGGCGCCTAGGCGACGGCACGCTGCCGGTGGGGGTGACCGTGTTCGTCGAGGGCGAGGAGGAGGTCGGGTCGCCGACGCTCGAGGCGTTCCTCGCCGAGCACCGCGACCTGCTCGCCGCCGACGTCATCGTCATCGCCGACTCGACCAACTGGGAGATCGGTGTCCCGGCGCTCACCACCACCCTGCGCGGCAACATCGACGTGGTCGTGGAGGTCGCCACCCTCGACCACGGGGTGCACTCCGGCATGTGGGGCGGACTCGTCCCCGACGCCGTCATGGCGCTGACCCGACTGCTCGCGAGCCTGCACCACGACGACGGGTCGGTCGCCGTCGAGGGGCTGGTCCGTGGTCCGGCCAGCGACCTGGAGTACCCCGAGGAGCGGATCCGCGAGGACTCCTCGCTGCTGCCGTCGGTCGACCTGATCGGCATCGGCTCCGCCGTCGAGCGGCTCTGGACCCAGCCGGCCGTCACCGTCGTCGCGATCGACGCCACCCGGGTCGCGGATGCCAGCAACACGCTCGCGCCGCGGGCCCGGGCGAAGATCTCCTTGCGGCTGGCTCCCGGCGACACCGCCGACTCCGGGATGGCCGCGCTCGTCGCCCACCTCGAGCGGCACGTGCCGTGGGGTGCACGACTGACCGTGACCAAGGGGCGCGAGGCGGGGGAGCCGGGCGTCATCGACGCGGACGGGCCGGTCTACGACGTCGCCCGCGACGCGTTCCGCACCGCTTGGGACGGCACCGAGCCCGTCGACATCGGCGTGGGCGGGTCGATCCCCTTCATCGCCTCCTTCCAGCAGGCCTTCCCCGACGCCGCCGTGCTGGTCACCGGGGTCGAGGACCCCGACACCCGCGCGCACGGTGCCAACGAGGGCCTGCACCTGGCCGAGTTCGCCCGCGTCTGCCTCGCCGAGGCGCTCCTGCTGAACGGGCTCTGAGCAGTGCTCTCCGGCCTGCGGGAGCGCGAGGCCCCGGGCGGCCTCGTCGGCTTCGTGGTCGAGCACGGCGCCACACTCGTGCCGGGTCTGACCACGCAGCTGGTGGAGGAGATCTGGCGGCGGAACCCGTCGTACGCCGCGGGGCCGGTGAGTCGCGAGGACCTGCACGCCTCCTGCCACGACAACATCAGCCGGGTGCTCGAGCTGCTCACGGTCGGGCTGGTGGGGGAGGACGGCGAGTCGGCGGACCCGCTGTACGACGCCGCCCGCGCCACTGGGCGGCTGCGCGCCGAGCAGCGGGTCCCCCTCGACGACGTGCTGCGCTCGTTCCGCCTCGGGGGTCGACTCATCTGGGGGGAGCTCATCGCCCAGGCCGGCGAGCGTGGGGCGCTCGACTCGCCCGGCATGACGGAGGTCGGGTCCCGGCTCTGGGAGGTCGTCGACGACACCTCTGCGCAGGTCGCGGCGTCGTACCACCTCGCCGAGCGCGTGCGCCTGCGTGCCGACGAGCAGCGCCGCGGTGCCCTGTGGGAGGACCTGCTTACCGGGTCGGAGGAGGGCAGCGTCGCCGCGGCGCGGGCCCTGGGTCTCACCGCGGCGGGCGCCTACGTCGTGGTGGTCGCCGCGGACGCCCTGACCGAGGGGGTCGACGCGTTCCCGGCGACCGTCGCCCACGAGGCCCTCGCGCGCCGGCGCTGCGCCTCCACGTGGCAGCACCGCGGTGGCACCTGCGTCGGGGTGGTCGTGCTGCCCGAGGACGTGTCCGGTGACCCTGCGCGGCTCGTGGTCGACATCCTGCGCGCGACCACGCCCTTGGCCGCGGGCGTCGTGCCGGCGACCTCGGTGGCCGGGCTGGTCGAGGCGCACCGGTTGGCCGGCCTGGCCCTGGCGAGCGCCCGCACCGAGGGGCTGGGTGCGGTCACGCTCGACGAGCGCCTGCCCGAGGCCCTGCTGCTGCGGTCGCCTGAGCTGGTCGAGCGGTTGGTGAGCACCGTGCTCGGGGGCGTGCTGGCCCGCCCTGATGCCGAGCGGGTGACGCTGCTGGAGACCCTCGAGGCGTGGATCGCGTCCGCCGGGTCGGTGACCCGGACCGGCGAGCTGCTGCACTGCCACCGCAACACCGTGCTGAACAGGCTGCGCCGACTGCGGGAGCTGACCGGCCGCGACGACCTCCGCGAGGGCCGGGTGCCGAGCGAGATCGACCTGGCCGTCCGGGCGCTGGCCCTCCGCGACTGAGCCGCCAGGCTCCGGCGGGCAGGTCCGCACGATCCGGGTGTGCACCCTGCACAGTCGAGGTCGGTGAAGTCTGGGCTGGCTGTCATGGGGAAAGCGTGTGAGCGCTGTCACGCTTGCGACGGGGAGGGACGCCCGCTCATCTCGGACGCCCGTGGTTCGCCGCGGCGCTCGGGCCGACCGTCGACCGTGGAGGCCGCCATGACCGTCCCGTCCCCTGTGCCCACGCCCGCTCCGGAGGGGTCTGAGGCGAAGTTCGGAGTCGACCGTCGTCGGTTCCTCGGGTTCGTCCTCGGCGGTGCCACCCTGATCACCGCCGCCGACCTCGTGGCCGGGGGCACCCCAGCCCAGGCTGTGTCGTCGCTGGTGCCGCAGCCGGCCGAGCTCTACGACCTCAACGACCTCATCACCGACGCCGCCCGGCCGACCGCGAACCTCATCACGATCACCATCACCGAGGAGGGGCGGGCCCAGTTCGCGCTCCCGCGCTCGGAGAACGGCCAGGGCATCATCGACTCCACCGCGATGCTGATCGCCGAGGAGCTCGACCTCCCCGTCGAGATGGTCGACGTCACCCTCGCCGACGCGCGTCCCGAGCTGGTCTTCAACCAACTCACCGGCGGCTCGACGACGACCACGTCCACCTTCACCCCGATTCGCGTCGCCGCCGCGATCGCGAAGGGCGCGCTGCTGCAGGCCGCGGCCACCTTCTTCGGCGACAGCGTCGAGCTGCTGAAGTCCAAGGCGGGAGTCATTGAGGCTCCCGGCGGGCGCACCGTCGCCTACGGCCAGCTCACCCGTCTGGCCGCGAGCACGACCGACCGCCAGGTGGCGGTCGACCTGAAGCCGCACGAGGAGTTCACCGTCATCGGCAGCCCGGTTAAGCGCAAGGACGCGCTCGAGGCGATCACCGGGCGCAAGAAGTTCACCCTCGACCTGGACGTGCCCGACGCGCTGCCGACGATGGTCTGCCGGCCGCCCTCGCTCAACGGAGCACCCGAACGCGTGGCCAACCTGGACGCCGTGCGGCAGATGCCCGGGGTCACCGACGTGGTGAAGGTCGAGACGGGCGTGGCGGTGCGTGCGGCGACCTTCGGGCAGTGCATCGACGCGGTCCGCGCGCTGGAGGTGTCCTGGCGCGACGGCCCCGTGGTCGGCGAGTCCGACGGGGACATCCGGGCTCGGCTGCGCAGCGCGCAGCTGCCGTTCGGCACGCCGAGCGTGCCGCTGCTCGCCAAGACCGTTGAGCACGAGTTCACCTTCTGGTTCAAGAGCAACTCCGCTCTCGAGCCGAACGCCGCGATCGCCGACGTGCGTGCCGACTCCGCCGAGGTGTGGTCGGGCCTGAAGAACCCGATCGTCGCCCAGCAGGAGATCGCGCTCGCGGTGGGCCTGCCGCAGGACAAGGTGAAGGTCCACGTCGTCCAGGGGGGCGGCTCGTTTGGGCGCAAGCTCTTCTTCGACGGTGCCCTCGAGGCGGCGAAGGTCTCCCAGGCCATGGGCAAGCCGGTGCGGTTGATGTGGCACCGCTCCGACGACACCCGTCAGGGGCGCGTGCACCCGGCCGCGGTCTCGAAGACGCGGACGACGTACCTGGGCAAGGAGGTGCTGAGCTTCGAGCAGCGCCACGCCAGCGTCTCCACCGACTTCACCCACGGCCTGGGCGAGATCCTCACCGCGCTCGCGGCCAAGCTGCCGTCCGGCAACTACACCTTCGCCCAGTCGATCTTCCTGCTCACCCAGGAGGTGGGCTACGACTTCGGCGTGGTCGACCAGTTGCTCAACGAGGTGGACGAGCGGTTCAACACCGGCAGCATGCGCAACATCTACTCCCCGGACACCCGCACCGCGATCGAGCTGACGGTCGACGACCTCGCCCGCCGCTTCGGCCAGGACCCCTACGAGTTCCGCCTCGCCCGGGCGAAGTCGTCGCGGACCAGGAAGACGCTCGAGACCGTCGCGGCCGCCGCCGACTGGGGCAAACGGATGCCGGTCGGTACGGCGCAGGGCATCGCGATCCACAAGGAGTACAAGGGCGTCACGGCCTGCGTGGTCGAGCTGGACTGTCGCCCCGAGACCGTCAACCGGGAGATCCGGGAGGCCCGCACCGGGCCCCGCGTGACCCGCGCGACCTTCGCCATCGACGCCGGCCTGGTGATCAACCCCAACCACCTCGAGGCGCAGATGCAGGGCGGCATGCTCGACGGCATCGCGCTCGCGCTGACCTCGTCGGTGCACCTGCGCAACGGCGCCTTCCTCGAGGCCAGCTGGGACAACGTCGCCTACACGCGGCAGTGGAACGTGCCCCCCGAGATGGAGGTTGTGGTCGTCGACTCCGACTCCGGGCAGCCCGGTGGTGCCGGGGAGGCCGGGGTCGCCGCGACCTGTGCCGCGGTCGCCTGCGCTTACTGGCGGGCCACGGGCACGATGCCCAAGGAGTTCCCGATCAACCACCAGACCCCCCTGCACTTCGAGGTCAAGCCGTTCAGCCCGCCTATGCCCCCGTCGCCGACCAACGGCCTCGACTTCATCCGCTGACCGTCCCGCTGACCGATCCAGGAGGATCCATGCCTGACCACACCTTCCTCGTCAACGGCGAGCGCGTCACGGTCGACGTCGAGGACGACGTCCGTCTGCTCTGGGTGCTGCGCGACCGGCTCGGCATCACCGGGCCGAAGTACGGCTGCGGCATCAACGTCTGCAAGGCCTGCACCTCGCACCTCAACGGCAAGGCGTTCAACCCGTGTGCCGTCCCCGTCTCCGCGCTCCGCAAGAAGGACGAGATCACCACGATCGAGGGTCTCGCCGACACCGTCGACGGCGACCTGCACCCCATGCAGGAGGCCTGGCTCGAGTTCGACGTGGCCCAGTGCGGCTACTGCCAGCCGGGGCAGATCATGGCCGCGGTCGACAAGGTCCGCCAGGTCCAGGAGGCCGGCCGGGAGATCACCGACGACGACCTCGACGAGATCCGCAACATCTGCCGCTGCGGCACCTACTTCCGCATCCGTCAGGCGATCAAGGCCGGTGCCGCGGCGATGGGCTGAGGGCTTCGGGCTCCCGCATTGCTAGCATCGCCGCCGTGTCTGAGACCCCTTTTATCCCGCCGGCCATGCCGGAGATCTGTGACGCCGAGATCGTGGCGGCGGTGCGTGTGTTGCGTAGCGGGATGGTGGTCC
>JAUYLL010000099.1 GCA_030698375.1 Nocardioides sp.
CGACCTACTCGACCTGGCTGACACCTCCGATCCCGTCATCGCCAGCGAGGTCGCGCAGCTCAAGCCGCGTATCGCGGTCGTGGGCGAGATGGTCGCGTTGGCCAAGCCGGTCGCTCAGCTGGCTAGTCAGCACGTCGAGACTGCGCAGCAGGCCAGTCGGGACGTGACTGCCATGGGCCTGCTGGAGCCGGTCAGCCTGGAGCGGAGCATTGCGACTGCCGGCAAGGAACTCGGCCGCGCCGACGAGGACGTGCGCCTGCTCGGCAACGTCGTCGACCATGCCGCGGCCAGCGCCCGAGAGTCGGCCGGCATCGCCAGCGAGATCACCGACACCGCCCGCCGGCGGATGTCCGAGCAGAGCCGGGACCCGATCCCGAGTCCCTCGCATCCGGCGCCCAGGTCCCCGGGTCGGTAGGGGGAGCCATGGACCAATGAGCAGGGCGGCCGACAATGGCGGGTCTCATCCTCGACGCGGCCGGCCGCGGCCAGCACGACCAAGTGGCCGACATGATCGCACCGCTCGATGCCGAGCAGCTGCGATCGCTGGTGACGGTGCTGGCCGTCCAGGTCGACCAGAACGTGCCGGCCTCCTCGGCAACCGGCCCCGCCGCGGTGTGCGAGCTGGCCATCAACGCCGCGGCGCCGATGTTCGGCACCACCCCGGAGGCGATCCTCAGCGCCGAGCGCAGCCGACCGGTCAGCGATGCCCGCGCGGTGGCGATGACCGCCGCCCGCGAGACCGGCCTGTCCCTGCCGGCGATCGCCGAGCACTTCAACAAGGACCATGGCTCGGTGATCCATGCGGTCCGCCGAACCGCCGAACGGCCCCGACTGGCCGACGCCGCGGCCCTCGTGAGCGAGCACGTCAACAGCCACTACACCGCCCGTCTCCCCCGTGCCCAGGAGAACGTGGTCAACCTTCACCAGCAGCCGCCGGCCTCGACGTTCGAGCCTGACGGTCCGGTCGAGCACGCCGTGCTGGCGGCCGCCGCGGCCTTCAACGCCACACCCGAGGTCCTCCTGGGTGCCGACCGGAGCCGGGTGTCCGCGCCCGAGCGGTGGCCATGACCGCCGCCCGTCTACACGGCTGCAGCCTGCCCACGATCGTCCGGCACTTCGACCGCGACCACACCACGGTGCTGCAGGCGACCCGGCGCATCGAGAAGACCCCGCCGCTGCGGGACCTGGCCGCGAAGATCGCCGCGGACCTCCCCGAGCAGCCGGCAGGCGCCGGTCGGCTCGACGTGGAAGAGCAGGTCCCCGAGAGCGGCTACCACTCCCCCGGGCTGCGCGAGCAACAGCGTGCCATCCCTGTTGCCGGCGAGCGTCCGCAGGTGAGGGCCGCCCGATGAAGGCCCTGATCGGCGTGGCCGCGGCCGCGATCCTCGCGCTCACCGCCGGCGGGATCAAGACCGCTCTCCCCGAAGCCCAGACAGGCCCCGAACAAGCAGAGGGCACGACCAGCCAGGTGCGCGTGACCGCGGTCGTCGACGGCGACACGATCCGCGTCGAGACCCTCGGTGGCCGCCAGCTCGGCCGAGTCCGCCTGCTCGGGATCGACGCCCCCGAAGTTGACCACCCGCCCGAGCCGCCCGAGTGCTACGCCGAGACCGCCACCGGTTTGCTCGAGCGACTCGCGCCGGTCGGCAGCACGGTCGAGCTGGTCACCGACACCGCCCAGCCCAACCGCGACCGGTACAACCGGCTGCTGCGCTACGTCGACCACGACCACGTCGACGTAGCTCGCGAGCTCCTGGCCAGCGGCACCGCCCGCCGCTACGAAGCCGACCAGGCGCTCGCCCGCGAGGCGTCGTACTCCGCCGCCACCGACGATGCCCAGGACGCTGAGCGCGGCCTGTGGGGCAACTGCTGAGACCCACGGAGGCAGGTCGTGGACGAGCAGCTGACGACGGCCGCGAAGACGCTGGCCCGGTGGTGCTACGCCCGAGGCGTCGACGAACGCGTCCTCGGCTGCGGTGAGCCACTGCTCAAGGCCGCGGTCGAGCAGGCACTCGGCCGACCGGCTCCGGCGCACCTCGAGCATGCGCTGTGGCAACAGACCGCCGCGCTGCTGGGCCAGCGCCGCGACTGGGACCGCGCCCACCAGATGTCCGGTCGCGGGGCCGCCAAGTGCCTGCTCTGCGCGTGGCCCGCGACCGGTGCCCCGAGCACACCTGGCGCCGCTGCCGCGTGTGCGCCGGCCCGGTGCACCGGATCGTCGTCGAGGAGGGATTCGAGACCTACTCGTGCTGCGACCGCCCCGGTGAGGACGGATCCTTGGTCGTCCTCGAGCGCACCGCGCAGCTGCTGAGAGCCACGTTGCTGGCACAGCCGGCCTGAGAGCACCCGGGGGCCGACAACACGGCTCAGTCGAGGTGATCGCTCCCACCCCTGGTCCGCACTTAGGAGACCAGGAGGACTGGCGCAGCCGGTGCCGGTCCACGGGATCCATGGGAGGTCACATGAGTGACGCCGCTCGCGAGGAAGCCGCGCTTGAGGAACAGGCCCGTCAGCGCGCCGAGGAGATCAGGGCCGCCGAGGTGGCCGCCGCCCAGGCCGCGGCCGCCGACACCGGCCCCTCCACCGACGCCGAGATCGCGCAGGTCCACCGATCCGGCCGCCAGCACGACCACACCGACACGGCCGCCTACCAGCGGCCCCAGCTCGGCCGCCGCCGCGGCCCGCGCCGCTAGGAGGTCGCGGTGG
>JAUYLL010000103.1 GCA_030698375.1 Nocardioides sp.
CGCTTGTGTCGGGTACGCATGGTGTTCCAGCGGTGATGCAGTCGCCGATTGCCCCCGTCGCCGCGGGCTCGGGCGGCCGGCCCGGCCAGCTTCACCGATCGCGCATGGTCTTGCCCACGACGTAGGCCGGGCGGTGGTGCCAGGCGGCCTCGACCAGCAGCCGGCGTAGGTGGCTGTTGCTGGTCTTGGTGATCGAGCCCTAAGCCCCGGACTGTCCTGAGGAGTATTCGCTGGGGACGAGGCCGAAGAAGGAGCTGATGGTCTGCCGGTGAACCGGTCCCAGTCGCCGACCTCCGCCAGCGCGAGCCCGGTCAGGGTGCCGACACCGCGCAGACAGCCCAGCCGACGCAGCAACGGCGTGAATTCGCAGTGGGCAGCCATCTGCTCGATGAGGGCATCGAGCTGGTCGCGGCGAGCCTTGACCGTGAGCACGGCGTCGTAGTCGGACTCGAAGGTCCACCGAGTCGCCGGCGAGGTCAGCTGCGCACCGGTGTGGCGCGGCCACGCGTCGTGAGCACCGGTCCAGGCCTGACCGCCGGAGTAGACGAACCCTTGGCGCAGCAGCAACTTCGACAGCCGGTGTTGGGCACGCATCAGGTCACCCCGGGCGTCCTCGCGGGCCCGGACCAGATCCCGGGCGGACTCCTGCTCAACCGTGGGGACGGCCACCGCGGTGAAGTCGTCCAGGCGCAGCAGCCGGGCCGGGTGGACCGCGTCCCGGGCGTCGGTCTTGACCCGGTCCTCGCTGGGTCGCTGCAGCTTCGACGGCGCAACGGCCTCGCACCTGATGCCGGCCGCCGTCAACGATCGGGACAGACCGAACCCGGTCGGGCCGGCCTCGTAGGCCACCGCCACCGGACCCGGAAGGTCACCGAGCCAGGACCGGATGTGCTCGTGTGAGGGGGTCAGCTTGGCTTGGGCGAGCTCGCCCGTGACGCCATCGATCGCCGCGGCCGCGACAGATCGTGCGTGCACGTCGAGCCCAACGCTCGTACGCTCGGTGAACACCGGGGCCTCCCACAACTGTTGGATAGGCCGAGCAGGCAGCCCCTACTCGGTAACCCACGACCATTTGTGAGTGAGGCCCCGGCCCGCAACCCCGTCAACGCGACCGGGTCACGTCATACCGTCTAGGCGTCCGGGCAATCGACCAAACGCGGTGTCGTCGGCGTCGCTGACTCGTAGACATGAACTACCCACGCGCGCAGTCGCTCCGCGACATCGGCAATCGTGGACGCGGCCACCCCGCTTGAATCCCACGCCGCGGTCAGGTGGATGGCGAGCATCTCTCCGCCGAGGTCGATGGACAGCGGAACAAGGTCGTACCTGGGGTCGTCGGACACGACGGCTACGCCGCGGCCGGAGGCAGCGAGCGCTTGAGCGATCGTCCCGTTCGCCGCCTCCACCATGGCGGTGTACGACCCGCCGTACGCGACGACGGCAGCGTCCAGCGCTTCGCGAGCGGTGAAGGTCGACGGCAGCGCGACGAGAGGTCGGCTCACCAGCTCGCTGATCGTCAGGCTCTCGCGCGCGGCCCATGGATCGTCGTTCGGCACGTAGGCCCAGACGGGTAGAGTCGCCAACTCCCGGGCGGCATACGGCGCTGGGGGCCGGCGGGTTCCAATCACGAGGTCCGCGCCCGCCCGGAGCATCTCGACAGGGTCGAGACCGTCAGCCCCAAGGACGTCGACGACGGGATCGTCGGGAGACATCGTGGCGACGAACGGCGAGACGACGTCGGTGAGGGTGACGGTCGGCGCGGCAATCGTGAGTCGCTTGATTCGTCCTCTGCGGTGATAGGCGGCGGAGTCCTGCAGCGCCTCTGCGGCGGCCAGCACTGCCCGCGCGCCCGGGAGGAGGGCTCGACCGGTCCGGTTGAGGACCAGGCGACCCGCGCCGCGCTCGAAGAGCGGTACGCCGAGATCCCGCTCAAGCTGCCGGAGCTGGCGCGACAGTGATGGCTGGGCTACGTGAACTCGGACCGCGGCCTTGCTGACGCTGCCCTCTTCTGCGGTGGCGACGAGATAGCGGAGATGACTGAGCTGCACTAGTCCTCACAGGCATGAATTCGTTCAACAATAGGTATTGGACAGCATAGTGAGCCGGTTCCACCCTTGAATCATGACCGCGACGACCAACGGACCCACGACGCTGACGAACGAGCACGGGGTGGAGCAGCAGCGCCTGCTTGTCACCAAGCTGCCGGGTCCTCGCTCGCGTGCCTTGATGGAGCGCAAGACTGCGGCGGTAGCCGCCGGGGTCGGCACCACGCTGCCGGTCTTCGCGGCCAGAGCCGCTGGCGGGATCGTCGTCGACGTCGATGGCAACCACTTGGTCGACCTTGGCTCGGGCATCGCTGTCACGACCGTCGGAGCTAGTGCACCGCGCGTGGTTGCAGCCGTGCAGGAGCAAGTTGCGGCGTTCACGCACACCTGCTTCATGGTGACGCCGTACGACGGTTATGTCAGCGTCGCGGAGGCGCTCAACCGGCTGACCCCTGGCGACCACCAGAAGCGCAGCTCGCTCTTCAACTCCGGCGCCGAGGCCGTTGAGAACGCCGTGAAGATCGCCCGCGCGCACACTGGTCGTGACGCGGTGGTCGTCTTCGACCACGCCTATCACGGGCGTACCAACCTGACGATGGCCATGACGGCGAAGAACATGCCATACAAGCACGGCTTCGGTCCGTTCGCGCCCGAGGTCTACCGCGCTCCGCTGTCGTATCCGTTCCGGGACGGTGGCCTCGATGGTGCCACTACAGCGGCGGTCGCACTGGACCTGGTCGAGAAGCAGGTGGGCGCCGACAACCTCGCGGCAGTGGTCATCGAGCCGATCCAGGGCGAGGGCGGGTTCATCGAGCCGGCCCCGGGGTTCCTGCCCGCGCTCGCGGAGTGGTGCCGGGCTAATGGGGTGGTCTTCGTGGCCGACGAGGTGCAGACCGGATTCGCGCGCACTGGTGACCTGTTCGCGTGCGATCGTGAAGGGGTCGTTCCCGACCTGATCGTGACTGCTAAGGGCATCGCGGGCGGCCTGCCGCTGTCGGCCGTGACCGGCCGCGCCGAGATCATGGACGCCGCCCACACCGGCGGCCTCGGCGGCACGTACGGCGGCAACCCCTTGGCCTGTGTGGCTGCACTCGCAGCGATCGAGACCATCGAGGCGGACGGCCTGGTCGAGCGCGCTCGCGAGATCGAGGCACTGATGAAGGACCGCCTAGCCACTCTCCAGGAAGCCGACCCGCGGATCGGCGATGTTCGCGGCCGCGGCGCGATGATCGCCGTCGAGCTCGTGCGCTCCGGATCCACCGAGCCCGACGCCGAGCTGGCACGTGCGGTCGCGTCCGAGGCGCACCGGCAGGGTGTCATCGTGCTGACCTGCGGGACCTACGGCAACGTTCTGCGTTTCCTTCCTCCACTCGCCATCGGCGACCACCTGCTCCACGATGCGCTCGACGTGCTCGAGGCCGCCTTCTGGGCCACTCGATGACGGCTCTCCACAGTGTGCCTACCGGCCCGGGGGTTGGCGACAACGGGGCACGCGGTCCACTCGACGATGCACAGGAGCAGCTGCGGCACGCGGTGGACGTGCTCGGGTAC
>JAUYLL010000118.1 GCA_030698375.1 Nocardioides sp.
GCAATGTCGGAGGGACGGACCTCGATGCGAGCACAGGTGGCACCCCGCGGACCGATCGTCGCGAGCCGACGCTTGATCGTGCGAGCCGACAGACCCGCCTCGCCGTCCTCGATCCGCACCACCTTCGTGGCCTCAACGAACCAGGCGTGCGCGTCGGGGCAATATGTGCGGGCGGAGGTCCCAAGGCGGAGATAGACCCGGCCCAGCACGTCGGCGTCGATCCTGAGTTGCCCGGTGACCATCATCCAGGACGCGAACGAGCGCGCCTTGGCGATCGCGTCGAGCTGCCGGGCCCGACTCATCTGCTCCCAGCCGCCGGCGCGTTCCAGCTTGACGCTGAATGTGCGGGCGGCGGCCATCGTGGACCGGCCGGTCTTGCGACCGGCCGCGGCCATGGCCGCCTGGTAGGCGCTCACTTGGTCGGCGTGCTCGGCAGCAAGGGCGACGGCGGCCGGCATCACAGCTCCCCGGAGATGGCTTGCGCCTCGATCGCCTCGACCGCGCGCCGGTACTCACCGGCCAGCCAGTCGTTGGCCAGGTGCAGGTAGATCCGGGTCGACTCGATCGAGCGGTGGCCTGCTTGTGCCTGGATCGCCTCCAACGCCATGCCGGCCTCGCGCAGCCGGGTGAAGCAAGTGTGCCGGAGCTGGTGGCAGGTCAGGTGCTCGATGCCAGCGCGCTTGCGGGCCCCAGAGACGATCTCGTCCAACCCGGCCGCGCTGAGCGGCTGCCCCCGCCGAGGACCCTTCAGCACCACGAACACGTGGCCGGTGCTCGACGCCTCAGGCCGCTCCGACTCGAGGTAATCGGCGAGGGTGACGAAGAACCGCTTCGAGACCGGAACGAGGCGTTGGTGTCCGCCCTTGCCGTCGGCGATGAACAGGCGGCGCTCACCAGGGCGGACGTCCTCCAGGTGCAGACCGAGGACCTCGCAGCGCCGCAACCCGCCGAGCAGCATCGCCTCGACCATCGCCCGATCCCGGTGAGTTCTCAGCGCCCGCATGAAGGCGTCGACTTGGTCGGGATCGATCACCCGCGGCAATGTCCGCGGCGCCCGGATCAGTGGCACCCCGCGGACCGCTCGCTGGCCGGGACGGCGCACCGCCAAACCACGAGGCACCGGATTGCGGGTCACTCCCGCGTCGTCGCGAATGATCAGGTACTCATACAACCCGGCGATCGTCGCGAGCCGACGCTTGATCGTGCGAGCCGACAGACCCGCCTCGCCGTCCTCGATCCGCACCACCTTCGTGCCGTGCCGCGGCTCACGCTGTGCCTTGATGAACGCCAAGACATCGGCGACCTCGACCTCGACCGGCTCCTTGTCGATGATCGAGAAGAACACCTTCAGGTCATACGCGGTGGCGAGCACCGTGTTCGGTCGAGCACGCGCAGCGACCAACGCAAGGTAGTCATCAAGCAGCGGATGCCCCAAAGCCACGACCAAGCCGTCGCCCTCGGCGCGAGGGCTCTGGACCAAGCACGGATCGAGCATCACAGGCCTCCTGACCCGAGGATCCGCCTACCCCATCGACAGCCTCGTCCGACACGCCGAGATCACCCGCATATCGTGACCAGTCGACGTATTCGGCGACCGCGATCTCGACGTCGCCGACGTTCTTCCAGCCGCCCTTGGGCCGCATGACCGGGTTGCGGATGCATTCGGCTTTGAACAGCGAGTTGAGCGCCTCGGCCATCGCGTTGACGCCCCTATAGGTCAAGACTCCGTCGGGGCGCCTCCGCCTGGCGGGCGCGGTGGTCGGTCATCACGGCTTGGTACACCTCGCGGGCGAGGTAGCGCTTCAGGCAACGGATGATGTCGCGCTTGGACAGGCCCTCGGCAGTGCGTCGAGCGACGTAGTCGATCGTCGGCTGGTGGAACCTCATCCTGACGATCACAGCCCGGTACAGGGCCGCGTTGGCTTCGCGGTGGCCAGCTCGGGACAGCCGGTGCCTGTTCGTCATGCCTGATGAGGCCGGGACCGGACTGGTGCCGCAGAGCTTGGCGAAGGCAGCTTCAGAATGGACACGTTCTGGGTTGTCGCCGAAGACGATGAGCACCTCGGCGGCGGTGTCGGCGCCGATGCCCAGGCCTTCCCGCAGTGTCGGTGCGTGGGCGCGGGTGAGGTCGTCGAGGATCGTGTCGTGCTCGCGGATCTCGGCGTCCAGCGCCTGGTAGCGCTTCGCGATCGTCCGCAGCGAGTGCTTTGCACTCGCGGTGGGTGAGGTCACCGCGCCCGGACGCAACGAAGCGCAGCGGTCGATGAGGACCTTGTCCGACGTCCCGGCGAGGTGCTCGCGCAGGTCCGCGGGGGCGGTGACGATGAGCGCCTTGAGCGTGATGATCGCGCTGGTCCTTGCCTTTCGCGCGGTGTCCCGGGCGATCTTGATCTGCCGGATCATCTCAGCGGCGCCGTCGGCTGACTTCGGGATCGCCTTCGCTTGGCCGCCGAGCACGGCCCGTGCGGCGGCCTCGGCGTCGAGGGTGTCGCTCTTGCCGTTGCTGCGGCGGCTGCGCCGGTCACCACGATTGACCTCGATGACGCGGTGGCCGGTGCGGCGCAGGAAGCTGGCGAGGCCGACGCCGTAGCTGCCGGTTCCCTCGACGCCGTAGGCGAGCACGCGACCGTTGCCGGCCAACGAGGCGGCCCAGGCCTCGAGTTGGGCGTATCCCTCGCGGTTCGCAGCGACATGCTGCGCAGCGAGCCGTGCACCGAGGTGGTCCAAGGCGACCGCGACGTGGGCGTACTTGTGGGTGTCGACACCGATGATGACCTGCCGGCTGACTACCTGCTCGGCGGGTTCGACGGTCATGCTGGTCATAGCTGCCCTTCCTGATCTGGCTGGGTGGTCGAAGCCAGCTGGTCGGGCGGGTAGGACAGGACTGTGATGAGGTCGGGTTTGGCGATCAGGCCCCTATTCGGTCACCGCCCTCCCGGCCAGCCGGTGTGTGCGTTGATCGCCACCCGGCCGGCGCCGACAGATCAACGCCAAGGCACCTCGGCCAGTCGTAAGCAAGGGTCAGGCCCCGGCCAGGCAGCCCCTGATTCTGCTCACAGTCATAGGAGTCGCCGCGGCTGCCGACGGACGCAACGGCCTCGGCTTCGGCGAGCCGCTCGGTGTAGCGAATCGCTCGATATTGAACGCCCCTATCGCTGTGGTGGATCAGTCCAGTGACGTCCTGGCTGGCGCGCTGTCG